>NZ_CP040986.1:0-320949 GCF_006364615.1 Candidatus Methylopumilus rimovensis
TTGGCACCCAATAAGTTTGTACAGCAGTGGGTCAAAGATCGCTTTGCCCAAAAAATTGAAGTATTAGCCAAAGAACAGCTTCCTGATGTTACAAAAGTTGAGTTTGCAATACGCGCCATCAAAGAATCTATACTGCCTAAAAAAGAGGCAGTTTTATCAAAAGCTTTGGCAATTTCACCACCAAATAATATAGCTGAAGCACCAAGTCATGACGCAACCAAAAAAAGTGCAGGTGGCACATTAAAAGAAGCTAAAGCTTCAGGCCTTAATCCTAATTTTACATTTGAAAGTTTCGTGACAGGCAAAGCCAACCAATTAGCTTGCGCTGCAGCCATGCAGGTGGCTGAAAATCCAGGTAAGGCATATAACCCATTATTTATTTATGGTGGCGTCGGATTAGGCAAAACACATTTAATTCAAGCCATCGGTAATCACTTAAAACATATTCAGCCCGATGCAAAAATTAAATATCTTCATGCAGAACGTTACGTATCTGATGTCGTTAAAGCTTATGAAAATAAATCATTTGATGCATTTAAAAAAAATTATCATTCATTAGATTTACTATTGATTGATGACATTCAATTCTTTGCAAAAAAAAATCGCACTCAAGAAGAATTCTTTTATGCATTTAATACGCTAATTGAAAATAAAAAACAAATTATCATTACTTGCGATAGTTATCCAAAAGAAATAGAAGGTGTAGACGAACGCTTAAGAACCCGCTTTAGCTGGGGTCTTACAGTAGCGATTGAACCTCCAGAGCTTGAAATGCGCGTTGCTATTCTGCTTAAAAAAGCGGAAGAAAATAAAATGAAAATTTCTGAAGAAGTTGCATTCTTTATTGCAAAACAAATTCGATCTAACGTACGTGAATTAGAAGGAGCATTAAATAGAATATTAGCCATGTCTAATTTTACAAAGTCGGCTATTGACATTCATTTAGCCAAAGATGCACTTAAAGATTTAATTGCAGTACGTGGGCGCCAAGTGAGTGTTGAGAATATTCAAAAAACAGTGGCTGAATATTTTAAAATTAAAATATCAGATATGTTGAGCAAAAAACGTTCGCGCAATTATTCTAAACCCAGACAGCTTGCGATGGCATTAACAAGAGAACTCACCAATTTAAGTTTTCCTGAAATTGGTGAGGCCTATGGTGGCAGACACCATACAACAGTCATGCATGCATGCGAAGAAATTGAACAATTGCGATTAAACAATCAATCTATTGCGCAAGATTTGGGAATACTAAAACAAGTCCTTAAGGGTTAATTAAACCCTGTGGAAGGGTTGTGGATGAATTGTGGATAAGTAAGGGTTTATAAAAATATGTGTTTTTTATGCACAAATTATCCACAGGAAATTACAATAGAAATGCATAGTTATTCACAAGATAACTAATTGTTTATATTAAATTTTATAGGGTTATCCATAGAAAACCTTACCTTTATTACTATTGTTAGATTTATATATTAAAAAACATTAATTAAAGAAGAAGAATATGAATATAAAAATTAATCGAGATGCATTACTAAAACCACTCGCAAATGTTGCAAGTATTGTGGAACGTAAGCACGCACTTCCAATTCTTTCAAATATTTTAATTCAAGGTAAGGATGGTCAAGTACAACTCACAGCAACTGATTTAGAAATGCAAGTGTCTTTAAGTTTTAAAGCAGACCTTAAAGAAGAAATTGCAACTACAATATCAGCTAGAAAGTTTTTTGATATTACACGATCATTGCCTGATGATTGTGTAATTGATATTGCAATTAAAGATAATCGTGTGTCGGTAAAAGCAAATAAGAGTCGTTTTGCAATTCAAACATTACCTGCAAAAGACTATCCTGTGATGACAAAAGCTTCAAGTGAGGCTGTTGTAATTACTATTTCTCAAATTCAACTTAAACGTTTATTAAAGCAAGTTGAGTTTGCGATGGCACAACAAGACATTCGTTATTATTTAAATGGTTTGTTGTTTGAAGTAAATGGCAATCAATTAAATATTGTAGGTACAGACGGACATCGTTTAAGTTTTACCTCAATTCATTTAGATCAAAACTACAATAAAACAGAAGTGATTCTTCCAAGAAAAACAGTGATTGAGTTAATTAAACTTCTTAATGATTCAGAGGAGCTAGTAACTGTTGAGCTTTATAAAGGCCAGGTAAATTTTAGCTTTAATGATATACAACTTATTTCTAAAGTGATTGATGGTAAATTTCCTGATTACACACGCGTTATTCCAGAGGGACATAACAATCAATTTACAATTGACCGCACACAATTTTTAACATCACTTCAACGCGCATCTATTTTATCGAATGAGAAATATCGCGGTATTCGTATGATGATTTCAGATAACATTTTAAAGCTTATGAGCACAAACACAGAACAAGAGGAAGCGGAAGAAGAGTTGGAAATTCAATATCAACAAGATCCTATTGATATTGGTTTTAATGTGACATACTTAATTGATGTGCTCACAAACATACAAGATGAAAAAGTTAACCTAGCTTTTCTAGACACAAATAGTAGTTGTTTGTTTACGATACCCAATAACAATAACTACAAATATGTAGTAATGCCAATGCGCATTTAATTCAATTAAAAAAAGAGAAACCCATGGCTCAAAAGATAGATAATCAAGAATACAACTCAGACAGCATTAAAATCTTAAAGGGATTAGATGCGGTGCGAAAAAGACCGGGTATGTATATCGGTGACACTTCCGATGGTAGCGGTCTTCACCATATGGTTTTCGAAGTTCTTGATAATGCAATTGATGAATCCTTAGCAGGCCACTGCGATGATATTAAAATTATTATTCATCCAGATAACTCCGTTAGCATCTCGGACAATGGTCGCGGCATTCCAACGGATATTAAAGAAGATGACGAATTTAAACGTTCCGCTGCAGAAATTGTTATGACTGAATTACATGCAGGCGGAAAGTTCGATCAAAACTCTTATAAAGTATCCGGTGGTTTACATGGTGTGGGCGTTTCTGTAGTGAATGCTTTATCAGAATGGTTACGTTTAAAAGTGTGTCGTAATGGCAAGGTTTATCAAATGGAGTTTAAACGCGGTGAACGTGTGGCGCCATTAGCAGAGATGGGTACGACTGATCGTCGTGGAACAGAAGTTCACTTTTTCCCGTCAGCTGAAACATTTACCAATATTGATTTTCATTATGAAATTTTAGCAAAACGCATACGTGAACTATCGTTCCTTAATAATGGCGTTAAAATGGAATTAATAGATCAAAGAACAAATAAATCAGAAAACTTTGCATACTCAGGTGGCGTAAAAGGTTTCGTCGAGTATATGAATCGATCTAAATCTGTACTTCACAAAAAAGCATTTCATGCATTTGGCGAAAAAGACGGTATCAGCGTTGAAGTATCTATGCAATGGAACGATTCATATGGTGAAAATGTTCAATGCTTTACAAATAATATTCCTCAAAGAGACGGCGGTACACATTTAACAGGTCTTCGCACAGCAATGACTCGAACTCTAAACAATTTTATTGAGCAAAATGATCTCGCCAAAAAAGCAAAAGTAGAAACAACTGGTGACGATATGCGCGAAGGGCTCACCTGTATTTTGTCAGTGAAAGTACCAGAGCCTAAATTTTCTTCACAGACAAAAGATAAATTAGTATCAAGTGAAGTGCAACCTGTAGTATCTGATGTGGTTGCATCTAAACTTGCTGATTTCTTAGCTGAGAGCCCAGCAGATGCAAAAATTATTTGTAATAAAATTATTGACGCTGCTCGAGCACGCGAAGCAGCGAGAAAAGCGCGCGATATGACGCGTCGTAAAGGCGCTATGGATTCTATGGGTCTCCCAGGAAAACTAGCAGACTGCCAAGAAAAAGATCCTTCCTTATGCGAAATTTATTTGGTCGAGGGTGATTCCGCAGGGGGCTCTGCAAAGCAAGGACGCGATCGCAAGAACCAAGCAATCCTTCCGTTAAAAGGAAAAATTTTAAACGTAGAAAAAGCGCGTTTCGATAAATTATTATCCTCACAAGAAATCGCAACACTCATAACTGCCTTGGGTACTGGAATAGGTAAAGATGATTTTAATGTTGAGAAGTTACGTTATCACCGAATTATCATCATGACTGACGCGGACGTCGATGGCGCACATATTCGTACATTACTTTTAACATTCTTCTATCGTCAAATGCCGGAGCTTGTCGAACGAGGCCATATTTATATTGCCCAACCACCGCTTTTCAAGGTGAAGCAAGGCAAGCATGAACAATATCTAAAAGACGAACAAGAACTCGATCAGTATTTACTTGAGTCCGCTATTAAAGATGCAACTTTGTTAACTAAAAAAGGCGGCACTCACTTAACTGGGGATGGATTGGGTGAGATTGCAAGACAAATGGTATTAACAGAAGCAGTGATTCGTCGTATTGCCCCTCACTATGATGAGGCTGTTTTGCGTGCAATTCTTCATGTAGGCGCTATTGATTTATCAAGTGAAGCTAAAGCCGAAAAAATTGCAGAAGCCATTAGAGAGCGTCTTATTAATAAGAGCACTGAAAAATCAGAAGTGATTGTGTCACTTGATGAAGAAACTAAATCTTATAAATTGGCGGTAAATAAATTCGTACACGGTAATTTAGAAAGTTGTGTCATTGACGCATTGTTCTTATCAAGTGGAGATTACCAACAATTATTAAAAACATCACAAATGCTTGATGGTCTAGTGGCGGAAGGTGCTGTGATTCAGCGCGGTGAAAAATCACAATCAATTTCAAATTTTAAAGAAGCGCTCGACTGGTTGTTAGGTGAAGCAAAACATAATTTAAATATACAGCGCTATAAAGGTTTAGGTGAAATGAATCCTGAACAGCTTTGGGAAACAACTATGGATCCCAATGTGCGAAGATTACTTAAAGTTCAAATTGAAGATGCTATTTCAGCCGATGAAATATTTTCAACGCTCATGGGCGACCAAGTAGAGCCTAGACGCGCGTTTATTGAAAACAATGCATTAGGAGCAAGTAATCTCGATATTTAGGTTTACTTAATTTATGACACTAAGTGAACTAAGATTTGTGGTTGCTGTAGCTAAAGAAAAAAACTTTAGACGCGCAGCAAGTAAATGTTTTGTGAGCCAGCCAGCATTAAGTTTAGCCATTAAAAAACTAGAAGAAGAACTTAATGTTTCATTATTTGAAAGAAATCGTACCGAAGTTACTATTACGGAAATTGGCGAAAGAATTATTGCGCAAGCCAATATCATTTTAGACGAAGTTGAAAAAATTAAATCATTCGCCAAATCTGGCGGAGATCCCTTAGATGGATCAATTAAAGTAGGCATGATTCATTCAGTCGGACCTTACTTGTTACCACAAATTATTCCTATTTTAAGAAAACTAGCGCCGAAAATGCCGTTAGAAGTCGAAGAAAATATTACTTCAAGTCTTGAATTACAATTAAAAAACGGACAAATTGATGCAGCGATTGTGGCTTTGCCATTTAATATTCCAGGTATACAAGTCTTGCCTCTTTATAAAGAAGAGTTTGTAGTGGCTGTGCCGAATAATCATCCTTGGGCAGCTCGAAAAAATATTGACCCGAAAGAATTAAGTGATGAAAAAGTATTACTTTTAAATAGTGGACATTGTTTTAGTTTGCAGGTGGTGGAGTCGTGTCCAGACTTATCTAAAAAAGGCGAAGTGCTTCAAGGCAATTCACTTGAAACAATTCGTAATATGGTGGCATCTAACCTAGGTATTACCGTATTACCAAAAAGTGCAACCTCAGATCGTTATCAAAATCATTTAATAAAGGTGATACCTTTTATTAAACCTATTCCTTCAAGAACTATTGCAGTGGCTTATCGCAAAAGCTTTGTGCGAATGAAGGCTTTGGAAACTATTTCAGAGGCGATACGATTGATTAAAACAGATACGATTGAAATGATTTAAGAAAGAAGCGTTATTGATATATAACGCTTCTTAATATGGATAAGCGATTAACGAGCTGCGCGTCTTCTTTTTGGAGCCGCTTTACGTTTAGCAGCTGGTTTTTTAGCAGCAGCTTTACGAGCTGGTTTACGTTTAGCTGGTTTTCTTGCCGCAGTTGACCTTGCAGGCGCTTTCTTAGAACCAAGACCTAAAACAGATTTGACAGGACATGAAGCTAAAACACCAGTGCCTAATAAAAATACACCGACGATTTCATCAACCATGCCATATTCAAAAACAGAGTAACCACCAATTGCTTGGCCTAATACAGCAGCACCAACAGCAATACGAACTACTCTTTCTAAACCTTTAACGTTCTTCTTCATTTACTAATCCTTTTTATTAAGAGGAGTTTGCATCATAAACGAATTAAAAAATTTAGGAAATACTTTTTTTCGTGCCTGACATGAGAATCCAGCCTTCGCGTTCAATCGGTTTGTTTAAATTAAACCATGCACTATATATTTCAGTCAGCATTTCAACTTGTTCTTTTAATATACCAGATAACGCAATTTTTCCTTGAGGCTTGCAAGCCTTGGCTATGATGGGCGCTAAGACAGAGAGTGCGCTAGATAAAATATTTGCAACAACAATGTCAGCTTCAAATTTTAATGATGATTCTGAATTATAAAATTGAATGTTGACATGATTTTCTTTTGCATTATGTGTGCTTGAAATAATTGCTTGTGGATCAATATCTACACCTACGACTTCTTTTGCACCACATTTCTTTGCTGCAATCGATAAAATACCTGACCCACATCCGTAATCTAAGACACAATCATTGATCTTTACTTCTTTAATAAGCCACTCTAAACATAAATGTGTTGTAGGGTGGCTTCCTGTACCAAATGCCAATCCAGGATCTAAAATAATATTGATAGCGCTTGGATTGGGTGTTGTATGCCAGCTTGGAACGATCCAAAGTTTATTTAAAATGCTAATCGGTTCAAATTGTGATTGTGTTAACGTGACCCAATTTTGTTCTTCTACAGACTCAAGCGTGTAATCAATATCAGATAAACCCGTCATAGTTTTAAGTTCATCTATCACAGTATCAATAGATATAGAGTCATCAAAAAGAGATTCAATTGTGTTGTGTTGCCAGATCGTATTGCTAGGTATATTGGGTTCGCCAAAAAGGGCTTCTTCATTTTCGCTATTGAGATACGAGTCTTCGATGGATGATGAAAGTGCGCCAAGTTCGATTAAAGCATCACTAATGATGTGTGCATATTCTGCACTTGCTTGGATTTTAAGATTGATCCAAGCGGCCATTTATTTTTTTTGTATGCCGAGTTTTTTTTCTAAATAATGGATGCTGACACCGCCATTGTTAAACGCTAGATCAGCCATGAGATCTAAGTGCAAAGGAATATTTGTTTTAATACCTTCCACGACCATTTCTGATAAGGCCACACGCATTCTTGCTACAGCTTGATCTCGTGTATCACCATAAGTAATTAATTTACCAATCATAGAGTCGTAATTAGAAGGCACGGTATAGCCTGCGTAAGTATGTGTATCTACGCGAACACCAGGACCTCCTGGCATATGGAATGTAGTTACTTTGCCAGGTGAAGGAACAAAGTTATAAGGATCCTCAGCATTAATTCGACATTCAATCGCGTGACCCTTAAATACAATATCTTTTTGCTTAAATGGTAATTTTTCACCCGCAGCAATTTTGATTTGCTGTTGAACAATATCAATACCGGTTATAAATTCAGTAACAGGATGTTCAACTTGCAAACGTGTATTCATTTCAATGAAATAAAATTCATTATTTTCATATAAAAATTCAAATGTGCCTGCGCCTCGATAATTAATTGTGCGACATGCTTCGGCACAGCGTTCGCCAATTTTCTCGCGAAGTTTTGCAGATAAACCAGGTGCAGGTGCTTCCTCGATAATTTTTTGATGGCGACGTTGGAGAGAACAATCGCGTTCGCCAAGATATACTGCATTACCGTGTTGGTCAGAGAGGACTTGAAATTCGATATGCCGAGGTTTTTCTAAAAACTTTTCCATATAAACCGTTGGATTACCAAATGCTGTTTGTGCTTCTTGTTTGGTCATATTAACCGAAGCAATAAGGGCGGCCTCGGTATGAACAACGCGCATGCCTCGCCCACCACCACCACCAGCAGCCTTAATGATTACTGGGTAACCAATTTTTTTAGCAATAGCGATTATTTCTTTGGGTTCATCAGGAAGCGCTCCATCCGAGCCCGGTACACATGGTACACCGGCTTCTTTCATTGCATTTTTTGCGCTGACTTTGTCGCCCATTAGGCGAATAGTTTCTGGACGAGGACCAATAAATACGAAGCCGCTTTGTTGAACGCGCTCAGCAAAATCTGCATTCTCAGATAGAAAACCATAGCCAGGATGAATTGCTTCTGCATCCGTCACTTCAGCGGCACTAATTACAGCCGGAATATTTAAATAGCTTTGAGTGGAAGGTGCTGGGCCAATACATACAGATTCATCAGACAGTTTGACATATTTTGCATCGCGGTCTGCTTCAGAATGCACAGTGACTGTTTTAATGCCAAGCTCACGACATGCACGCAATACTCTAAGTGCAATTTCGCCACGATTGGCGATTAGTATTTTTTCAAACATAAAGTTAGTTAGCCAATAATAAAGAGAGTTTCGCCGTACTCAACGGGCTGACCGTTCTCAACCAAGATTTTTTTAATCGTACCAGTTGCATCCGCTTCAATTTCATTGAGTAATTTCATAGCTTCAATAATACAAAGCGTGTCACCTTTAGTAACTTTAGACCCCACATCGACAAAAGACTTAGCATCAGGAGAAGGTGAACGATAGAAAGTTCCTACCATCGGCGAATTTACTGCATGACCATCTATTTTTTCTGCAACAGGTTTAGTTTCTGGAGCGCTTACGTCTGATGGAGTTGTCATTTGAGGCTGAGGCGCTTGAATATAATGCGTCATAGGCGCGCCTTGATTCATAAGTTGACGACTAATTTTGACTTTTTCTTCACCTTCGGTGAGTTCAAGTTCAGCGATACCAGACTCTTCAACCAAGTCGATTAATTTTTTAAGTTTGCGTAAATCCATAATGACCTCTTTTTAAAACTTTAAGCGTTAATTGCAAAATTAAGGGCTGCTATATAACCATCCGCACCTAAGCCGCTAATCACAGCGACAGCGATATCAGAAAAATAGGAGTGATGCCTAAAAGGCTCCCTTGCATATACATTAGATAAATGAACTTCTATAAATGGTACTTTCACAGCTGATAATGCATCGCGCATCGCCACAGATGTGTGCGTATAAGCTGCCGGATTAATAATTAGAAAATCAATTTTGTCTTTATGAAGTGATTGGATTTTGTTTACTAAGTCCCCTTCACTATTGCTTTGCATGGTTTCAAGTTTAATGGCCTTTGCTGATGCAATGGTTTTTAAGACTTGATCGATGTCTTCTAAGGTTTGTTTGCCATAATGCTGCGGCTCGCGCTCGCCTAGAAGGTTTAGGTTGGGCCCATGCAAAACTAGGATTGATTTTGTTGCCATGCGTTACGTTTTTTCTTGAATCTATGGAAGTTAATTTTGCCGAAAATAACGTTTTTTGTCTACAAATTAGACGAAATTAAGGAAAATTAAAGGCTTTTAGAGGGTTGCAATAAAGGTTTGAGTATGGCATTCAATTGGTCTTGATGAATACGACCAGGAATGGTTTTTTGAATGATACCTTGCGAATCTATGATTACAGTATAAGGCAAAATACCTTCATTGTTTCCTAAATTTTTACCCAGAACCACTCCTTTATCCTCATCTACAAGAATAGGGTATGTTACTTTTGTGCTTTTAAGATAAGACCTCACGGCCTTTTCTTCATCAATTGCAATCCCTACTACCACAACGTTTTTAGGTTGATTCTCAACATAGATGTTAGACAATTCAGGCATTTCTTCGCGACATGGCTCGCACCAAGTTGCCCAAAAATTAAGCACAATGATTTTATGCTGAAATTGTTTGAGGTTTTGAGGCTTGCCATAAGGATCATTTATGACCGATGCAAATAGAGGGGCAGACGAGAGATTGTTTTTTTCCGCAGGCTTTAAAAAAATGCGAGAAAAAGAAAATCCTAAAAAAATAATGGCAACCACATAGATGGTCACATGAAGTTTAGTTTTATTGATTTTCATGTTGGAGCGTTTTAAGGTGATCTAGCATTTGTGATGAATTCTTAAAGCCTACAATTTTAAAAGTATGTAATTCGTTATGTTGTTTATCGAAAAATAATATGGCTGGCGGACCATAAAGATTGAAATGTTTTAATAAAGCTTTATGCTCGGTATTATTTTGAGTGACGTCAACCTGAAGCAATCTATATTCTTTGAGGTGTTCTTTGACCTTTGCGTTATTGAAAGTAAGTTTTTCGTATTCTTTACAAGATACACAC
Organism: Candidatus Methylopumilus rimovensis; assembly: GCF_006364615.1. Taxonomy (NCBI): domain Bacteria; kingdom Pseudomonadati; phylum Pseudomonadota; class Betaproteobacteria; order Nitrosomonadales; family Methylophilaceae; genus Candidatus Methylopumilus; species Candidatus Methylopumilus rimovensis. Next base: position 10,438 of record NZ_CP040986.1, read on the forward strand.
CAATCTGCATAAAAATCTAGCATGATCATCTTGTTGTCTCGCTGATTCAGTTCCCGAGATAAATCATCAAGACTTTGAATTTGTTTAAATGGTAAAACAGAGACGTGATTAGACTTCGCGGCAATAGAAATATTTTTATTAGCAGATAAATCTATTTTTTGAAGTGTTAGTCCAAAAAGTAAAATGGAAGCAATGAGTGTCACAAAAGCAAGTAGATGAACCCAAGACATCGATTTATATTTGAAGCGACGAATTGCAAAAAATAAATAAATAGAGAGCGCAAGCAATAAAGCGCTGTAAGCAATCTGATCGATATTTTCAGGGAACAATGGGCTCATAATAAACAGGCCCATGGCAATTAAGATAAAGCCAATCAGCTCTTTAACAATAATCATCCAGTGGCCGCGTTTAGGTAGCCATTGATCAGAAAAGATACCAATAAGAAGTAGTGGGATACTCATGCCAATAGAAAGTGTAAATAAAGCTAAGCCGCCCAAGACAAAATCTCTTGATTGATTGATATAGATGATTGCTCCTGCAAGAGGAGGCGCAATGCAGGGGCTTAATACAAGAGATGAAATCATTCCGATAATAAATACATTAAGATACTTGCCCCCTTCTACACGAAGGATAGATGTCGCAATAAAATTTTCAATGAAGTGAGGTAATTTAAGCGCATATAGATCAAACATAGAAAGTGCTAAAAGAATAAAAACAACGCCGAGAACAAACATGAGCAAAGGGCTTTGAATGCTTGACGTAATTAAATTTCCTGACAATCCTGCAAAAATACCTATGAAGGTATAAGTAAAAGAAACGCCACCCACATAACTGAAAGACAGAAAAAAATCTTTTAAGCGTGTTTGATGAGAGGGGCGTTTATGTGAAGCAAAAATAATGCTTGATAAAATCGGAATCATGGGAAGAACGCAAGGTGTTAATGAAAGTAAAAGCCCTGCAATAAAAAATCCTAACAAAATAAGACCAATGTGTTGTGACTGCAATAAAAATTGCATCGTATCAACTTCAGAATTAGAGCTGATCGCGTTTAAATTTTTAGTTTGAATGTTATCGTACTTAAATTCTTTTGAAATGGGCGCATAGCAAAGACCTTTTGAACTACACCCCTGATATGTCAGGCTAATTTTTTTTGGTGGATGATTTGGATCGTATGGAATTGAGGCGTTTAAAGTGCCATGGTAAATTTCTGTTTTTCCAAAATGAGGGTCAGTTTTAATTTCTCCCGTTGGCAAAAGTATTTGATTTTGAGAAATATGATCAAATTCAACTTTCAATTTGTTGCGATAAAGATAATAGTCTTTCGCAATAAAGAAAGCTGCCTCGATAGATTGAGAATTTTTTTTGATTGTTAATTGAAAAGCTTCGTCAGGCTGTAGAAAAGCATTTTTATCTTTTAAGAATAAAGATTCGTTAGCATTTGCGATATTGATGTGTAAGCCGATAAAAAATAAACTAAACAAAACTGTTATTTTTTTTGAAAAAGAAAAAATACGGCTAAACATGAATAATGACCTTTAATTTATAAGAAGTTAGTAGGTTGGAGTTAAATCATCACAAAATCGTTCCTTAAGTATGATTCAATCAAGCTCTTAAGCACAACGATCATTTATTACATATAATTCTACTAAATTAATAGAATAACCTAATGCGATTACTTTTTACTATTCTTTTATTATCCTTCCCAATCATTGAGATATGGGGCATCTTTAAACTAAGCGCTCTTTATGGGTGGTGGTTTTTTCTTTATATGATTTTAGTCACGTACCTTGGTTGGAGATTAATCAAAGAAGAAAAACAATTAGTTTTTGCAAAGCTAATGGGCTCAATGAGTCAAGGTGGTAACCCAATTAAAGCCATGATTGGAAGTGCACGTAATTTTTTTGCAGGTATCTTATTTATTATTCCAGGTGTGGTTACAGATTTTTTTGCAATTATATTGCTTTTAATACCTATTAAAGATAAAGCTTCTCAAAATATTGATCCAAAAGAGGAAGATGTTATCGAAGGTGAATATCGACGAGATGATGAGCTTTTAAAATAATGAGTTACACCATAAAACTTTTACCCAGTGGACATACCTTTCAAGCCAAGGGAAGCCAAACAATTGTAGAGGCAGCAATTGATGCGGGTGTTCATTTACCATATGGTTGTCGAAATGGCGCTTGTGGCGCATGCAAAGGCAAAATCGTTGAGGGTAAAGTACATTTAGAAGAGTATCAATCAGCCATTATCTCAGAAGAAGAGATTAAAAATGGTATGACACTGTTTTGTAGAGCAATGCCAATAGAAAATTTAACCATTGAGATTAAAGAATTGGGAAGCACTAATAATATTAAGCCTAAAATATTTCCTGTGCGTGTTGAGGCTTTAGAGAAACTTACATCTGATGTCATGTTGATGAAATTAAAACTCCCAAGCACTGACAAACTTCAATTTGTAGCAGGACAATACTTAGAGTTTTTACTTAAAGATGGAAAGCGCCGAGCATTTTCGATTGCAAGCCCCTCATATGAATCCTCATTACTTGAGATACATCTTAGATTAATTCCAGGTGGCGAATTTACAGAATATGTATTCCAAGAAATGAAAGAAAAATCTATTTTGCGCGTGGAAGGTCCATTTGGAAATTTCTTCTTACGCGAAAATTCTATAAAGCCTATTATTTTTGTAGCTGGGGGAACGGGCTTTGCACCAATCAAGGGCATGATTGAAGAATCTATTCAAAAAGGCATGAAACGACCTATTAGGCTTTATCGTGGCGCAAGAATATTAGAAGATTTATATATGGATGCGTTATGCAAAAAATGGGCACACGAATTTTCGCACATTGAATATATACCTGTATTGTCAGAATCACGCAAAGAAGATAAATGGCAGGGATGCGAAGGCTTGGTGCATGAAGTTGTCTTAAAAGACTTTACAAGTCTGAATGACTACCAGCTATATTGTTGTGGTGCCCCACAAATGGTAGAAGTCGCTCATAAAGCATTTATTGCACAAGGACTTCCGGAAGATGAATTTTATTCAGATGCCTTTACATTTGCAGCACCCTTAAAAAAATAGAAACAAATAAGCATAAAAAAAGGCGCTGTAAGCGCCTTTTTCTTTGGATACAAAAAGCTAATTATTTAGCAGCTTTAGCATCAGCAGCTGGTTTAGCAGCTTTAGCATCAGCAGCTGGAGCAGCTGGTTTAGCAGCTTTAGCATCAGCAGCTGGAGCAGCTTTAGCATCAGCAGCTGGTTTAGCAGCGTCAGCAGCGAAAGCGTTTAAAGAAAGTGCGAATAAACCTGCAACTAATGAAGCGAATAACTTAGACATGTAATTTCCTTAAATATTAATTAAACAAAAATATGTATCAAAGTGATACATATTGAATCGTGAATAAAGCACGATTTGACGCGCATTATACATGAGCCACAATTTTTATCTACAAAAATACGACTCACAGTCAAAGACTTAAATATTCTGAAGAAGTTCCATGATGTTTATAGCGCATATACAAAGAAAATAATTTTTAATTAAAACGACTTTGCAATATAGCGCTATAAAACTCAATCATAGCTTGCTTTACAGCGCCTATTGTAAATTTAATAGCATGAAAAATTTTTGTAATATGTCCTAAAAGCGAAGCATAAACTTCATGACCTAGGAAAATATTTATACCAAATCCAATGCCAAAACAAATCAAGACAATAAAGGAATGAGTAATTAAATGTCGAGGTAATTCCTTAACGAATGGATTATTTCTCTTTCCTATTTTCTTAAATTTAAAATTCTTGAAATGAAAAAAATAATAACTGATAGTTTGAAATGCAATGATAAGCAAGAGCCAAGAACAATTTAAATTATTAAGACCGACTAAAATAGACAGAATAATACTTATAAGCAATCCAAGCTTTCCAACAAGTTTCATATACGGCTTAGTGAATTAAAGACTCACTAATTTAGCATTTGAGTTTTATTACACAATCCACAATACGCAGCGATATTTTTTATTAAAAAATTAATGATCGATTGTTTCTAAAAGTTTTTTCATCATTGATTGATCAGACGGTTCGTCTGACGCAAAAGTCATAAAAGATTCTCTTTCAAGCACGCTTACCATTCTTGGATGATTTACAATAAAAAGAACATCTTTTAAAAAATTCATATCTTTCAAACGGCTTAAACGAACAAATTCTTTGCATGCTTCCGAGCTTGTAATAAATACTGCTGAAATATGAATTTTTTCGGAAAAAGCCTTTAGTAAATCTAAATTACTCTGAGGAAAAGTGCGTGTATAACATTCCGCATAAGTGACCTCAGCGCCTCGAGCCCTTAATGTTTCTGCCAAAGTTTCTCGACCGCCTTCACCTCTAAAAATTACAATTTTTTTATTTTTAATGTCATTCATTTCCTTGGTAGCAAGCAAACCTTCACTATCAAAGTTTTCATCTGGGATGAGTACATTATTTACATCAAATAATTTCAATGCTTTTTGAGTAGATGGCCCAATAGCTGCAAATTGGGTTAACTTAGGTAATGTGTGAAATGCCTGTTTTACTACCGGCATACCAAATTGAACTGCATTTGAGCTAATAAAAATAGCCCAATCATAATCATCTAATTTCAAAACGATATTTTGAAAAATTTCATTTTGGCTTTTTGACTTGATTTCAAGCAATGGAAATTCAATTGGATGTCCTTGGTGCTCGTTCACCAAAGCTTTAATTTCCCCTGTTTGATGAGAGGGACGTGTAATTACAATACCTGTTTGATGGAGTTCTTTTTTGCTCATATCGCAAGACTTGCTAAAATTTTATCTGCACCTTGATCAAGAAGTTGCTTAGCGAGTTTTTCGCCAAGCTTTTCAGCGTCTTCAATGGAGCCTTCAACTTTATCTTTGACCATTTCTTTTCCATCAATAGAAGCGACAAAGCCCTGTAGTTTAAGTAATTTATTTTCAATAATGGCATGCGCGCCAAGAGGCACAGTGCAACTACCACCTAAAGTTCGACTCATTTCTCTTTCAGCTAAAACACACTGAGCCGTCTCATAATGATGAAGTGGCTTTAATAGCTCAACAAGATCAGCTCGTACTTTTAATATTTCAATAGCAAGCGCACCTTGCCCCACTGCAGGAATTGAATTTTCAGGAGACATATATTGTCGGATTCGCGTTTTTAATTTGAGTCGAATGAGTCCAGCTGCTGCCAAAATAATTCCTTGATATTGTTTTTTATCGAGTTTTCTTAATCGGGTTTGCAAATTACCTCGTAAAGGCTCAATAACTAGCTCAGGAAACCGACGTTGTAGTTGACTTTGTCGGCGAAGACTTGAAGTGCCTACAACACTTCCAGGAGGCAGCATCTCGAGCGCTCCAAAGTCATTAGAAATGAACGCATCTCTTGCATCTTCTCGCTTCCCAATTGCGGCAATCATGAATTCATCACTTAAATGCATGGGTAAATCTTTGAGAGAATGCACAGCAATATCAGCTTCTTTATTTTGTAATGCGACTTCAAGCTCTTTAATAAAAAGACCTTTGCCACCAATTTTAGAGAGTGATTTATTAAGTGTTTTATCACCTTGGGTTGTCATACCAAGAATACTCACTTCTAATCTCGGATATAAAGATAAAAGTTGTGACTTAATATATTCGGCTTGCCAAATCGCAAGCTCACTTTCGCGTGTCGCGATGGTTATATGTTTAGGCTGGGTCATAGTTGAAATTAAAACGAATAAGACATTTTATCATAAGCTAGGCCATTGAAAATTTAGAAAATCATAAGCTTTAGCTTATACTTTCACCTATGGCTAAAAAAGAGACAAAAAAAGCGAATTGGTCAGGCAGATTTAATGAGCCTGTGACAGAACTCGTTAAAAGATTTACAGCATCGATTAACTTCGACCAGAAATTAGGTCTTTACGACATTGAAGGATCAATGGCACACGCTGAAATGTTAGCTGCACAAAAAATTATCACACAAAAAGATTTAAAAGCGATTCAAGATGGCTTACAGAACATTCAAAAAGAAATCTTAACGGGCACCTTTAAATGGTCAGTCGATTTAGAAGATGTACATTTAAATATTGAAAAAAGATTAACGGATAAAATTGGTGAGGCCGGTAAAAAATTACATACAGGCAGGTCAAGAAATGATCAGGTCGCCACTGATTTGAGGTTATGGTTAAGAGCGATTACAGATGAAACGATCCAAAAAATTAGAACGCTTCAGTTGTCGGTTGTTCAGTTAGCAGATAAACATCAAAAAACAATCATGCCTGGCTTCACACATCTTCAAGTGGCCCAGCCTGTGACTTTCGGTCATCATTTGATGGCTTACTATGAAATGTTGCAAAGAGATCTTACAAGATTTGAAGACGCCAAAAAAAGAATGAATCAATTGCCGCTCGGTGCCGCGGCACTTGCGGGTACAAGTTACCCTATTGATAGAAACAAGGTAGCTAAAAAACTTAAATTTGATGGCGTATGTGAAAACTCTATAGACGCAGTTTCAGATAGAGATTTTGCAATTGAATTTACTTTTGCAGCTTCTTTATTAATGACGCATTTATCAAGATTTTCAGAAGAACTTATTATGTGGTCGAGTCCGATGTTTGGATTTATAGAAATTGCCGATAGATTTTGTACCGGTTCATCGATCATGCCGCAAAAAAAGAATCCAGACGTGCCAGAATTAGTGAGAGGCAAAACAGGAAGAGTGACAGGGCATTTAATGGGCCTTCTTATGCTTATGAAAGCACAGCCCCTTGCTTATAATAAAGATAACCAAGAAGATAAAGAGCCTCTTTTTGATACCGCTAATACAATTTTAGATGCACTGACTATTTATGCAGATATGCTAAAAGGCATCACCGTCAATGAAAAAAATATGAAAGAAGCGACTTTAAAAGGATACGCTACCGCCACTGACTTAGCAGATTATCTTGTGATCAAAGGTGTAGCATTTAGAGATGCACATGAAATTGTTGCAAAAGCTGTACATGCAGCTATAAAAAACAAATGTGATTTGTCAGAACTTAAAATAGATGAATTGAAAAAATTTAGTAAGATGATTTCAAGTGACGTATATAAACATCTCACGCTTGAGGGGTCAATCAAGTCCAGAAATCACATAGGCGGTACGTCCTATGATCAAGTTAAAAAGGCGATTGAAAAAGCTAAAAAATCTTTAAATCAATAATTAATTTAAAGATTTTATTGAGTAGACCAGCTGCCGCCTAAAGATTTAAATAGTTCCACGCTCGCCATAAGTCTCAATTGCCTTTTTTGAATATATGCAATCGATGCATCGTTGTATATACGCTGAGCATCAAGATATTCTAGGTAGCTTGAATAACCAGCTTTGTAGCGATTTGATGCAATATCCATTGCTTTCTTTGCTGCGTCTTGCGTAAGTTTTAAATCATTTTCTTGTTCAGTATATTCTTTTAAAGAAACGATCGCGTTATTCACTTCTTTAAAAGCATTTTGTATAGAAGACTCATAATAGCTAAGCGCCTGTTTTTGTTTGGCTGTCGCTTGAGAAACTCTCGTTTGCGCTCTTCCCGAATCAAAAATTGGTAGTGTTAATCCCAAACCGATTCCCCATATATCTGAACCAGTTTTATCGATGTTTTTTAATTCAGCACTTTCTCTCCCGAAATTTGCTGTAAGAACAATATTTGGAAAAAGAGCCGCCTTAGCAACGCCAATATTTGCATTAGCTGCAATCATTATTTGTTCAGCTTCTTTAATATCTGGCCGTGATTCTAAAAGTGACGATGGCATATTAGCCGGAGGTATAGGAGGTGTGACCAAGGCATCTAATTTATTTTCTGGAATATTTAAATTCATATCGCCCGATAAAAGAATAAGCTGATTCGCAACGATTTCGCGTTGACGCATAAGATCGCTAAGTTGAGCTGAAAGATTATTTAAAGCTGCTTCTGCTTGATGAAGATCGAGCGCTGATATAAGCCCGCTCTCCAAACGCTTTTTGGTTAGCTCTAAATTTTCTTTGCGAGATACCACATTTTCTTTTAAAGCTAGTATTTGTGAATCAATACTCCGTAATAATAAGTAATTACTTGCAAGCGTGCTTTGTAAACTCAGTACCACAGTATCTTTTGAATATTGAGATGCAATATATTCTGCGCGCGCTGATTCTTTTGCTCGACGTAACCTTCCCCAAAAGTCTAGCTCAAATGATGTGCCTAATTGAATATTAAAATTTTTACGAAAAGGCTGTACAAAACTTGGAGGAATAATGCCATTTTCAGTTGCTTTGCTCCGATTTCCCTGAGACGTTAAATCTACAGAAGGTATTAGAGCAGCACCTACTTGTTTTAAATATGCATCAGCCTCTTCTAATCTTGCAATGGCGGCATTTATATCTACATTCTTATTTAATGCTTTATCCATGAGATGATCAAGTGCCGGGTCCTGATAAAGCTTCCACCAATTATTTAAATCTGTGGCTATATTTTCCTTATTAACTTCTTGATGATAAGTATTAGGTAAATTAATCTCTGGGCGTTTGTAATCCGGACCAACCAACGCACAACTGATTAAATTTGAAAAAATAAAAAGTAATAAAAGACGAAGTATCATTTTTATTTTTTCTCCTCATCAATATGGCCATGATGACGAATATGATGACCACTAAGCCATACAAAGAAGAGTGGGATAAAAATAGTAGCTATAAAGGTTGCCAAAATCATGCCACCAAATACGCCAGTGCCCATAGATTGTCGTGCGGCTGCACCCGCCCCTGTCGCGAAGACAAGAGGCACAATACCAAAAACGAATGCCATGGATGTCATGACAATAGGTCTAAATCGAAGACGAGCAGCTTCAATAGCAGCCTCCATAATTGGCATACCCTCTTCCATTTTTTGGCTTGCGAATTCAACAATTAAAATTGCATTTTTAGCAGCAAGACCAATTAAAGTAATTAAGCCGATCTGAAAATAAATATCATTAGGCATGCCGCGAATCATGATAGCAATGAGAGCGCCAGCGATTGCAAATGGCACAGCCATAATCACTGCAAGAGGTAATGCCCATGTTTCAAATTGTGCAGCTAAAATCAAGAACACCATAATAATGGCGAAACCAAACGCAAAGAGTGCTGCAGAGCCGGTACGTTTTTCTTGGTAAGCTTGTCCTGTCCAAGCCATTTGATAGCCATCAGGTAAGCTTTCTTTTGCAATTTTCTCAACAAGTTTAATTGCGTCACCTGAGCTTACACCAAAGGCACCACCCGCTAGGACTTTAGCTGACAGTAACCCATTAAATCGTTCAAGCTGTTCAGCACCGACAATACTATTCACTGAGCTAACTGCTGAAAGGGGAACCATAGCACCGGTATTTGAGCGCACATAAACTTTTCCTAGATCATCAGGCTTCATTCGATAAGGTGCTTCCGCTTGAAGTTGAACACGATAAGTTCTACCTGATTTATTAAAATCATTCACATAAAGTGAACCCATGGTGCTTTGAAGCGTGTCATAAATACTTGAGATAGGGATACCTAAACTCATGGCTTTGGCTTCATCTACTTCAATAAAGAGTTGTGGTACGGTAGGCCTAAAAAAAGTATTAACACCTGTAAGGTGAGGTTCTTTGTTAAGTGCCTCTACAAATAAATTCACTGCCGCAAATAAACCTAATGGATTTGTATCGCTGCGACTTTGAATATAGATTTCCATGCTGCCAGAATTACCTAACCCACGAATGGACGGGGGGTTAAACGCGATTGCAAGACCGTCGGGCTGCATCATACCAATACCGAAAAGTTTATTGACAATGTCACTCGCAGAGCTTTTTCTTTCTGCCCAATCTTTTAATCTTACAAACATAGTAGCTGAATTTGATTTGTTACCACCACCAATAAGATCATAACCATTCACTGCAAATTGAAATGTGCTCGCAGGATCTGAAGCTATTGCGGAACGTACAGCTTCTGTGGTTTTGGAAGTACGACTAATTGTAGCGCCATCAGGGAGCATCACCGCTGTGATTACATAACCTTGATCTTCAGAAGGTATAAAGCTTGTGGGCGTAAATTTAAAAAGAAAAACAGAACTAATCACAATACCAATAAAAACAATACCACCAATAAGGCGGTGACGGAGGGTACTATTAACGACCTTAATATAAAAATGAGTTAAGCGATTAAAGCCATTATTAAAATGATCAAAAAATTTAGAATGAATATTGTTTGGATTTAAAATAATTGCGCATAATGCGGGCGTGAGTGTTAAGGCCACAATGCCAGATATCACCACAGCAATAGCTACTGTCACTGCAAACTGACGATAAAGCTCTCCTGCGATACCACCCATAAATGCAACTGGCACAAAGACGGCACACAATACCAATACAATAGCAATTACTGCAGCAGCCACTTGTTCCATAGATTTAATAGCAGCCTTAATGGGAGAAAGTTTTTCTTCCGACATCAAGCGCTCAATATTTTCTAAAACGACAATGGCATCATCCACTACGATACCAATAGATAAGACCATAGCAAAAAGTGTCAGTGTGTTTATTGAAAAACCAAAAAGATATAAACCTGCAAATGTACCTATAAGAGATATTGGTACCGCAATGATAGGAATTAAAGTGGCGCGCCAATTTTGTAAAAATAAAAATACGACAAGCACTACAAGAAGCATTGCTTCGCCCAACGTTTTGAATACTTCTTTCATAGATGCTTTTACAAAATTACTTGTGTCATAAGGAATTTCAAAATCCATACCCTTAGGAAAGCGCTCTTTGAGTTCTGCCATTTTTTCTTTAATGCCTTTGGCCGTATCAAGAGCGTTAGCACCTGTTTGAAGGAAAATAGGAATGCCTACGCCGGGTTTGCCATTCAATGTGGTATTAATATCATAGGTTTGTGCACCCAATTCGATGCGTGCAATGTCCTTGAGATAAAGAATGCCATCAGGCCCGCCAGCTCTTACGATAATATTTCCAAATTGGTCAGGATCTAACAATCGACCTTTTGCATTCACTGTATATATAAGCTGTTGATCAGTGACTGAGGGTTCTTGACCAATTTTACCTGCCGCATATTGTGCATTTTGGCTTTGAATGGCAGCTGCGATATCACTGGTCGTAATACCAAGCTGTGCCATTCGATCTGGTTTTAGCCAGATTCGCATAGAGTAATCGCGAGCTCCAAAAATGTTAGCATCACCCACACCTTTGACGCGTTTGATTTCATCTAATACGTTTAGCGTTGCATAGTTACTTAAATAAAGTGGATCAAATTGTTTATCTTTTGACGTGAGCATGACCACTAAAAGAATGTCATTTGATTTTTTTTGCACAATGACACCTGTGCGCCTTACCATTTCTGGTAAGCGAGGAGAAGCAATGTTGACACGATTACTTACATTGAAGGTAGCCTGATCAATGTTAGTGCCAATTTCAAAAGTTGCAGTTATATTAAGGGTACCGCTAGAATCGGTGCTTGAATTAAAATAAAGAAGACCTTCAACACCACTTAATTGTTCCTCAATAGGCCCTGCTACTGTTTTAGAAAGTGTTTCTGCGCTCGCACCAGGATAGTTTGCAGTAATAACGACTGTAGGCGGAGCAATTTGTGGATATTGTGCAATCGATAATTTAAAGGCAGCCGCAATACCAGCTAGAACAATAATGATTGAGATTACCGCAGCAAAAATAGGCCGCGTAATAAAAAATTTACTCATTATTTTTTGAAGTTAGGCATGTTAGTGACAGGCATGCCAGGACGCACTTTAATAAGATTGTCGATAATGACTTTATCGCCAGCTTGAAGTCCTCCTAAAATAACCCAATCTTTTCCTTTCCACTCACCCGTGATCACAGGGCGAGGTGTAGCTTGATTTTTTTCATTCACGACAAATACAAACTTACCTTGATCGGAATTAAGAACGGCTAATTGAGGCAATACAAATACACCATCTTTTTTACCAGTGGTCACACGAACACGAACGAATTGACCTGGCAAAATTTGATGTTCATTATTTTCAAATGTTGCACGAAGTTCCTGTGTTCCAAGTGCTGGATTAATTTCACTTGCTGCAAAATTTATTTTTCCTTTTTTAGAGTACTCATTTCCATCAGGCAGGATAATAGAAACTTCTTCTACATTTTTTTCATTTAATGCACCGCCTAGTTTTTTAAGTTCATTATCTGAAAAACTAAAGCGAGCCCATATAGGATTTACCTGGGCAAGTGTAGTGAGTAAACTTGTATTTGCAGAAATGAGGGCACCTTCGGAGAACTGAAAACGACCTGAGATGCCATTTACAGGAGCTGTGACATTCGTATAAGAAAGATTTAGTTCGGCTTGTTTTAAATTTGCACGACTCTGAGCAAGGGCTGCAACGCTAATAGATTCATCGGATGCTGCATTATCAAATTCACGCTGACTAATTGATTGAGACTCGATTAAACTTTCTAAACGTTTTTTTTCACGCTTTGCTTGTTCTGCTCGAGCAAGAGTTTGATTGTATTGAGCGCGTGCTTGATTTAGGGCAATTTTATATGGTTCAGGATCAATTACGAACAAAGTTTGACCAGCTTTTACTGCAGAACCTTCATTATATTTTCGTTTTAATAAAATACCACCAACACGTGGCCTAATTTCAACTTCTTTAGCCCCTTCTGTTTGGCCCACAGCTTCAGCTGTAATAGGAACACTTGTAGGCGACACTTCAAGCATGGTCACTGGCAAAACAAAATTAGGCGGCATACCAGTACCTTGATCTTGCTGTTTATGACAACCATTTAATGAAAGTAGAAGGAAACTAACAAGTAAAATAAATCGAGATGACAAAAAATGCTGCTGCAAGTAAAGCCCCAATCTTAGAAATAAGCTACTGAAACAAATGTTTCTGTTAAGAGCTCATTTTACAATTAAATCAGGGGATTAAGATGAGTTTAAAAAATTTAAATAGATATGAAACTTTTAGGAAAATAAGTGAGCTAAACCAAAAGCAGCTGAAGATGCTAATGCGCCAATAACAAACGTTTGCATCGCTGAGCGTCCTTGATTCATACCTGTAAAACGACCTTTTATCCAACCGAAGAGAATCAATGCAATACTTGTCGCAATCACGGACATTTTTAGGGCTGGTCCAATATCAGATATGAAGATATACGGCGTTAAAGGAATGAGGCCGCCAATAATGTAGGCTAATGAAATAGTCGTGGCACTAATCAAAGCTCTTTTGGGGTCAGGCCTTTCTAAATTTAATTCAAATTTCATCATAAATTTAATCCAGCGTTCACGATTAGAAGTAATAGATTTAACAACACTTTTGAGTGTATTTCCTTTAAGTCCATATTCTGAAAGTATTTCCTCAACTTCCGAAATTTCACGCTCACGTAAATGTTTAATTTCATAGACTTCACGTTTTAACTCAGAGTCATAATGTTCAATATCTGTTTTACCAGCAAGATATCCGCCAAGACCCATGGCAATAGCACCTGCAGCAACTTCTGCTAATCCAGCTGTCACAATAATAGCTGATGAATCGACAGCTGCGGATAAGCCTGCAGCTAAAGCGAATGGAACCGTAAGTCCATCTGACATACCAATGACAACATCCCTAACTATTTCCGTAGAAGTGAAGTGTGTTTCCGAGTGATGATTGTTTGACATACGCGTTTCATTAAATTTTATTTTTGTTAAAAATACTATATATTAGATTTGCAATTTAAACATTATCAAGCTATTTAAATATTAAGGACTTAAAAATGAAACAATGTACTTACAATGTATTAGCCTTACTAATTTTTGCTTTGTCTTTTTCATATGTGCCTACAGCAGCATTTCAATACCACTGTGTTTATGATGGTGTAACAACTTTCAATGTACCTATCTTCATATTTCAGCAAGTTTTTTTAGCGACTATTTTATTTATTATTGGCCGATATAGTTTCAAAGATGGCAAGATGGTCTGTTGGATGTCATGCAGCCGCAAAAAAGACAAAAAGAAAAAATAGTTAATCGAATTTAGCTTTATGTTTAGGCTGTCTTTTAAACTTTGTTTTGTCTTTTTCAACTTTAGGTTTAAAAGGTAAGTCAGCACGGAAAAGTGCGTAATGTGTTTGAGAGCGTAATTTAAGTTTTCGAATTTGCTTCATAAAACATTACGCAATAATATCTAATACGCCTCGTGTAATAAATTCAATTGCCATAGATCCTAAAAGCAATCCCATGACGCGTGTAATAATTTTTGTGCCAATCGCACCAATCACCTTAGAAATGTTTTCTGCAAAACTTAATGTGAGCCAGATTAAAAGAGACACAGCTATACAAGGCAAGACAAGAAAGCTTTGATTAATTAAATTAGGCGCTTGGTGGGCTGCAATAATCATATTACTCATGGCGCCAGGACCTGCGAGAAGAGGGATACTCAAGGGTACAAAAGCAATCAATTCTTTATCTGATTTTCCATTTTGCCCTGATTCAATAATTTGATGTTTACCTAGCATCATAGAGATCGCCATAATTAATAGAAGAATACCGCCACAAATTTGAAAGCTTGGCATGGTGATACCAAACATGTTTAAAATTTTATCGCCCAAGAAAAGAGAGGTTACAAGAATAATAAAGACAGTAATTGCTGTCATCTTGACGACATTTTTTTTGTTAATTTTTTTATGTTGACCCGTCAGGCTTAGAAAAAGTGGCAGGCATCCAATGGGATCTACAATTGCAAACAATGCAATGGTTGTTTTAATAATAAAGGTCCATTCAATCATGATGTTTTCCTTATTTAAAATCCTATTAAACTCAAGTAGCTATTCATACTAAAATATAAAAATGATTTTGTGATGGTAAATGATTGCATAACTTTGCGATGAGATCTCAATCGAATTAATAACTGACCGTGGTCGGTATATTAAGGCCAATTAATTTTTTAGCAATATTTTTAAGCTCTTCCTCACTAATACGTCCTAAATCACCTGCCCTGGGCTGTAATGAAGGCCTTGCTAAACCATAAAGATGAACACCTTTAATAATTTTTTTTGCTTTGTTAATTAATTCTATATAAGCATCAATATCTTTATCATCGGGACTTTTCCCATTGATCATAAAAACACAAGTCTGAACAAAAGTTGGGCAAATATTTGCAGTATTTAGAAGTCGCTCTAATATTTGATTGGGTTTAAGATTAACTTGATTAACAGTTTTAATAGTTTCTTCAGTAGCAGCATCAACTTTAAACCAAACTTCACCATTTATTTCTTCAAGCATTTCAATACTTTTTAATACAGAAGTTTCATGCATCAAACTTCCATTAGTAATCAATCTAATTTTAATTTTATGAAGCAAATCAAATTCTTGAAGTATTTTTTTGACAATTAAGATAACTTGCGGAAATTCTGCAGCACTTGTTGGTTCACCATTGCCTGAAAAAGCAATGTCTTTTAAATGACGATCTTCAATTGCTACATTTCTCTCCATGTAATCTCCATGAATAATGTCGTGAAGAAAAAGACGTAGTTCATTTTCAAGCACGTCTAACTCAATGGGCGGAGGTGAGCCACGCGTAAGATTTGGAATCTCACAATAAATGCATTGCCAATTACAAGCATTATTTACATTCAGATTTATACCAATAGATAATCCACCAGCACGTCTTGATACAACAGAATAAATATATTTAAGACCACTTAATTCTCGGCTGTGATCATGAATACTAAGATACTGTTTAGATACGCTCATGCTTATTTAAGCGCGTTGAGACGATCTCTTAATGAAGATAGGTCATAGCCTGCATTTTGAGTCTTGCTCAAAATATCATCAATAGGTAGTGTGCTTGCATGGGAAAGAGCCCAGAGTGTTGAACAACGGGTGCCTGTTCGACAATAAGCAAAAACAGGTTTTTGAGCTACCTTAAAATAAGCGTCAAATTGAATAATATCAACATCTGAAATTTGTCCGCCTACCACCGGCTGATGAATTGCTTTAATACCTAAATTTTGAGCTTCTTTTTCGATGAGTGAAAAAGCTAACTGGCCTTCAGACTCTTGGTCAGGCCGATTACAAAATATAGTTTTGTATCCTTGCGCATGAATCTCTTTTAAGTCTTCGATCGTGATTTGATCAGAGACAGTCAGTTCGTTATTTATTTTTGCAAATTTCATAACTTCATTCTACTTTAAAAAAATGCCAAGCAGGTCATTTAAGAATCGCTGACCTAGAACTGTTGGCTTAATCATTTCGTGATTTATGCTAATCAGTTTTTTATCCACTGCAGTTTTAAGTTCCTTTTCAATAGATGAAATAGTTAATCCAGTTTTTTCTTCAAAACTTTGAATAGTAAATCCATCAATAAGGCGTAAATGATTCATCATAAATTCGAAAGCCAAATCATTTTCATGAATGATTGTTTCTGACTCAATCATATTTTGTGAATTTACTTTTTCCATATATTGCTTCGGATTTTTGTAGCGACTTTCACGTGTCATTTTGTCATGAAATGTAAGTTTACTATGAGCACCTGCGCCTATACCTAAGTAATCTCCAAATTGCCAATAATTCAAATTATGTTGGCATTGTGATTTAGGTTTTGCAAAAGCAGATGTTTCATAATGCTCATAACCATGTTCACTTAATATAATTTCAATAGTTTCTTGCATCACTGCACTCTCATCATCTAGTGGTAATTGAGGAGGATGCTTAAAAAAGAAAGTATTTGGTTCAATTGTTAAATGATAAAAAGATAAATGCTGTGTATTGAAAGAGGTTGCTGTTTTAGCATCATCCATCGCTTCATCTAATGTTTGATGAGGTAATGCGTACATTAAATCTAAATTCACCTTATCAAAATGATACATCGCAATTTCAATGCCTTTTTTAGCATCTTCACTATCATGAATGCGACCTAATGATTTGAGATGCGCATCATTAAATGATTGAATTCCAAGCGAAACTCTTGTAACACCAGCATCTTTATAATCCGCAAAGTGATTGGTATCAATCGTACCTGGATTGGCCTCAAGTGTAATTTCAGCATCATATAAGATTGGTGTGAGCGCGCGAACTTGACTTAAAATTTTATGAATAGCTTTTCCGCTAAAAAGACTTGGTGTTCCACCACCAAAAAAAATTGAATGAATTTTTCTACCCCAAATTTTAGGTAGAGAGTATTCAAGATCTTTAATGAGCGCATCCACATACATAGATTCCATATCAGTAAAACTTTGTGTTTCTTTATGTTCATGGGAATTGAAATCACAATAGGGACATTTTTTTACACACCAAGGAATATGAATATAAAGCGATAGTGGCGGTGGGATAGCGAGTCTTGAAGTTTGACTCATAGATGATTTATTTATTTTTTAAATAAGGATTAATAAGATCATCAACCATTTGATGAAGTGCTTCTTTCATTTGTTGTTCTGAGACTTCCATTAAAAGACCATCTTCAATGGCATCTTGAGAAAGTTGCTTTAACTCATCAAAGTTTTCTTTCATGACCTTAATTTTTTCTGTACATGAAACGACTGTTTTGTCGTCACGAACCCAAGTAGGCCATTTGTTTTTTGATTTATCCATAAATCTGATTTAGTTTTAATTTAAGTTTTTGTAATGCTTGTCCGCGATGACTAATTCTATTTTTAATGTCTGTAGGCAATTCTGCCACAGCTTTTTCAGTCATATGATCTAAAAATAAGGGGTCATAACCAAAACCACCTGAACCTCTTGGGACTTTCAGAATTTCTCCATGCCAAATACCCTCAACAATGATGGGCTCCGGATCCATTTCATGTTTTACAAATACAATGACACAAATGTAATGCGCTTTTCGATTTGATTCGTTTTCTAAACTTTTTAAAAGTTTTTCATTATTTTTTTCATCCGATGAAGGTTCTCCTGCATATCGAGCAGATAAAACACCAGGTTTACCATCAAGTGCATCGACACAAATACCTGAATCATCTGCAATCGCAGGTAATTTTGATAAACGGCTTGCATGCCTTGCTTTAATAAGTGCATTTTCAACGAATGTATGAAAAGGCTCCTCACTTGCCTCAATTTTAAAGTGTGATTGCGGAAGTATCTCGACACTCATGTCATTTAAAATTGACTGAATTTCGATGAGTTTTTTGGCATTGCTTGTTGCAATGACGATTTGTTTCTTCATGAAATTACTTTAAAACGTTTTTTTGTAATTGAATAAGTTCTTTAATGCCCTCTGCTGCAAGGTCAGACATTTGATCCATCATCTCGCGAGAAAAAGGTGTGCCTTCGGCAGTGCCTTGAATTTCCACAAAACCACCTGAGCCTGTCATGACAATATTCATATCTGTGTCGCAACTTGAATCTTCCGAATAATCTAAATCTAATAAAGTTTTTCCTTCATGGAGACCGACAGAAATAGCTGCTACAGCATCAATCAATGGGGATTCGGAAATAAGTTTTTGATTTATTAAATGTGAAATTGCATCGTGAACCGCGACATAAGCCCCTGTAATACTTGCAGTGCGGGTACCACCGTCAGCTTGAATTACATCACAATCAATTTGAATGGTGCGTTCACCAAGTTTTTTTAAATCGATAATGGCTCTTAAGCTTCGTCCAATAAGACGTTGAATTTCTTGAGTGCGACCTGATTGTTTTCCTCGCGCAGCTTCCCTATCCATTCTAGATCCTGTTGATCTTGGAAGCATCCCATATTCTGCTGTAATCCAACCTTGATTTTGGCCTTTTAAAAAAGAGGGTACTTTTTCATCAATACTTGCAGTGCATAACACATGGGTATCACCGAATTTAATTAAGACAGAACCTTCAGCATGTTTTGTGTAATGCCTAATAATTTCAACCGGTCTTAATTGGTTGTGAGCGCGTTGATTTAATCTCATGATCATCATTCCTCAATAGAAGTCGTCATTATAAGCTAGCTTTAATTGATTGATATCTTGTCATTTAAAGGTTTTAGTCGCAAATGCAACTATAGATTGATAAAATGACGCTTAAACATTGAATTGGATACCCTATGGCTTTAAGTATGACCGGTTTTTCTTTTAAAGAAGCAGATACAGAACAGGGTATTTTGCTCCTTGAATTTCGGTCTTTAAATAATCGATATTTAGAGCTCCAAGTTAAATTAGACGAATCCTTAAGGTCTTTTGAGCCCATGATTCGCGATCTGATATCCGCAGAAATTAAAAGAGGCAAAGTAGATTGCAGAATTTATTTTAAATCTAAAACGCATGCGCTTGATGTTAAAAATGTAGATACCATTAAGTTAAAACAGCTCGCAACTTCAGTGGATGAAATTGCAAAATATTTTCCTCATGTTCAACCGATTAATGCGCTCGATATTTTAAAAACAACTGAGATCATGCACGATCAATCGGTCAATATAAACTTGCTTGAGCAAGACCTTAAAAAAAATCTTAAAGAAGCGCTGATCGAAATTCAGGCATCTAAAGCGCGCGAAGGTGAAAAGTTACAAAAGATTTTATTGGACAAATTAAAAGATATTGAAATGCTTATAGATGAAGCTAAAAAAATCTTGCCCGTTTTAATCAAAGAATATCAAACTAAAATTGAAAATAAATTTAAGGATGCATTAATCGCAATTGATGATGATCGACTAAAACAAGAGTTTCTTATTTTTATACAAAAGATGGATATTGACGAAGAGCTTAATCGTATTACATCCCATATCGATGAAGTAAGGCGCTTACTTAAAACAGATGGTGCAATTGGTAAAAAACTAGACTTTATGATGCAAGAACTTAATCGGGAAGCTAATACTTTAGGTTCAAAATCGATTTCACCTAAAACTTCACAAATATCAGTGGATTTAAAAGTTTTGATTGAGCAAATGCGCGAACAAATTCAGAATATTGAATAATAATGATTAAAGAATATATATGAGCCAAGCCCATTTATTTATTATTGCAGCAGCTTCCGGTGCCGGTAAGACGACACTCGTAAAAGCCCTATTAAATAAAGATAAAGATCTTCAGGCCTCGGTATCACACACCACGCGAAAACCACGTCCAGGTGAAGTGAATGGTGTGGACTATCATTTTGTTGATGAAAGCACCTTTTTAGATTTGAAGAAAAAAGGTGAATTCTTAGAATCTGCTGAATGTCACGGCGGTATGTATGGTACGAGTAAAAAATCAGTCCAGTCTATTCTTGATCAAAAGAAAGACGTGATTTTAGAAATTGATTGGCAAGGTGCGCAAGCACTCAAAGCTCAGTTTAAAGAAGCCATTTCAATTTTTGTATTGCCACCCTCTGTTGAAACATTAGCTGAAAGATTAAATAACCGTGGACATGATAGTGATGAGACGATTGCGAAGAGACTCGCGGTTGCCCGAGAAGAGATGAGCCATGTAGATGAGTTTGATTATGTTACAATCAATGATGACTTTGAAGTAGCTCTTCATGATCTTATGGCCATTATTCGATCTACTCGATTAATGTGTCATATTCAGCTTAAACGACATAGCCACTTAATTAAAAACTTGACTTGAAATTTGGAGAAATAACATGGCACGAATTACAGTAGACGATTGTTTAGAGATGATTCCTAATCGCTTTAAACTTACATTAGCTGCCGCATACCGCGCAAGACAATTAGCCAACGGTGCTGAAGCATTAGTGAGCACACATGGCTTAAGAGATAAGCCTACGGTATTAGCATTAAGAGAAATTGCAGCAGGTAAAGTTGGTCTTGATATCTTAAATAGAAAAACAACGTACTAATTCTAAAAATTAGGGCTTAACGCCCCCAAAAGAGTAAAGACCATGGCTAGTACCGCTCATTTTAATAAAGCGGATGCTCAAAAAACACCGCCGCTTCCGTTACTGCCTGTCGATAACGAAGACTCTGAACTCACAATCCTTCTCAAGAGCTATTTAAAAACCAAGGACATCCATAAAATATGGGATGCCTATCGATTTAGCGAAGAAGCACATCACGGCCAATCTCGACGCAGTGGTGAGCCGTATATTGTGCATCCAGTGGCTGTGGCATGTACCTTAGCCAGACTTCATCTTGACGCCCCTACAATACTTGCAGCTCTACTTCATGATGTCGTTGAAGATACAACGGTTACAACAAAAGAAATTGAAAAGAAGTTTGGAAAACAGGTATCCGTATTAGTCGACGGTTTATCCAAGCTTGATAAAATTGAATTTCAAGATGCTACAGAAGCGCAAGCTGAAAATTTCAGAAAAATGTTATTGGCGATGTCGAATGATGTCCGTGTCATTTTAGTGAAGCTCGCTGATCGTCTTCATAACATGCAAACCTTAGATGTGCTAAGGCCTGAAAAACAAAAACGTATTGCGCAAGAAACGCATGATATTTATGCACCCATTGCAAATCGATTAGGCTTAAATACCATCTATCAAGAACTTGAAGATTTAAGTTTTAAACATCTATATCCAATGCGCTATCGCGCAATTCAAAAAGCCATGAAAGCTTCTCGAGGAAATCGTCGTGAAGTGGTTGAAAAAATTACGGCGGCAATTCAACAAAAACTCACTGAGATGAAAATGGAAGCGGAAGTTACAGGCCGCGAAAAAAATACTTATAGTATTTATAAGAAGATGAGTGAAAAGGGTATGTCATTTGCACAGATCAATGACATCTATGCATTCAGAATTATCGTGAAAGAAGCAAACGACGCTTACTCAGCATTAGGTGCATTGCATGCACTTTATAAACCTCTTCCAGGTAAATTTAAAGATTACATTGCGATTCCAAAAGCTAATGGATACCAATCATTGCATACAAGTTTGTTTGGACCTTTTGGGACACCCATCGAAGTACAAATTCGTAGTGAAAAAATGCATAAACTTGCAGAGGCAGGTGTTGCAGCACATTGGCTTTATAAAACAAAAGATGCACATCTCACTGAGCTGCAACAACAAACACATCAATGGTTAAAACGTCTCTTAGAGATTCAATCAGATAGTTCAGACTCACTCGAATTCTTAGAACATTTAAAAGTCGATCTTTTCCCTGATGAAGTTTATGTATTTACGCCTAAAGGGAAAATTTTAGCGCTTCCTAAAGGTTCGACCGCAGTTGATTTTGCATATGCAGTTCATAGTGATGTGGGTAATTGTTGTGTAGCAGCAAAATACAATCAAGAACTCGTCCCGCTTCGTGCAGAAGTCCATAACGGCGATCACATTGAAATTATCACAGCGCCGTTAGCTAAACCTAATCCTGCATGGTTAAATTTTGTTATTACTGGAAAAGCAAGATCACATATTCGACAATATTTAAAATCTATTGAATCAGAAGAATCTTCAAGGCTTGGCGAAGGCATGCTTAACCAAGCACTCAAAGCTCTTCACATCAGCCCGTCATCTATTAAAGAGTCTCATTGGAAAAAATTAATCAGTGATTATGGCGTTAAAAATAAAGAAGATATTTTGGCAGAGATTGGTTTGGGTAGGCGTATGAATGTCATGGTAGCCCATCAACTTATTAGTTTTATGGATGGCGTGAGTCATGAAAAAGGTAAACATAAGCAGCTCGATGTGATCACCATTAAAGGCTCTGAGAGCATGGCGATTCAATTAGCAAGTTGCTGTCACCCTATTCCAGGCGACCCTATTTTAGGATTTATTAATAAAGATAAAGGCCTTGTGGTTCATACCCATGATTGTTTAGCGATTAGAAAATTTAAACTTGATCCTGATAAATGGCTTGATGTTGAATGGGATCCAAATCCAGATCGATTATTCAAGGTTAATTTACAAATTATGGTATTAAATGAGCGCGGGATGCTTGCTAAGATTTCTTCCGTGATTGCAGAATCAGATTCAAATATTGATAATGTGAACGTTGAAGAGTCGGATGGCGGACATTTTGTAAATGTGAACTTTATTGTGCAAGTGCATAATCGAATTCACTTAGCAGATCTCATGCGAAACTTAAGAAAAATTACTAATATTTCCAGAATCAGTCGTGTCAAAATGAAAACCTTTTAAGTAACTTATTACAAAAGAAAGATTGAAGAAATGACAAAAGAAATTATTCAAACTAAAAATGCACCAGAAGCGATTGGGACTTATTCTCAGGCTGTTAAAACAGGCAACACTATTTATTTGTCTGGTCAAATTGCACTTGATCCTCAATCCATGCAATTAGTTGAAGGTATTGAAGCACAAATTCATCAGGTATTTAAAAATTTAAAATCAGTCGTTGAAGCATCTGGCGCTCAATTAAGCGACATCGTTAAAATTAATATTTACTTAACTGATTTGTCTCATTTTGCTTTAGTCAATACCATCATGGGCGAATATTTTACGAAACCTTATCCAGCCAGAGCTGCGGTAGGTGTTGCATCACTTCCTAGAAATGCACTTATTGAAGCTGATGGCGTCGTTGTTATTTAAATTATTTTTATTTAAGAGTATTTCAATCTGACTTCTTTAGCCGAGCTTAAGCTTTTTACACCTTCAGTATTAAATAAGCTCAAAAAATTGGGCCTTGAAGATGTATTTAGTTTAGCAATGCATCTTCCTATTCGTTATATTGATGAAACTATTGTGACGCCCATTCGTGATATTGAAATGGGTGTGCTTTCTCAAATAGAAGCAGAGGTTATTCGTGCAGAAATTGTCTATAAGCCCAAAAAAATGCTTATCGTACAAGTCAAAGATACATCTGGCAGCTTGCAGCTTAGATTTTTACATTTCTATCCAAGTCAAATGAAGATGTTTGAATCGGGTAATCGTATTCGTATTTTAGGGGAGGCTCGTCATAATTTATTCGCATTCGAGATGATTCATCCTCAATGTAAATTGACTAGAGAAGGTGATGAATTGCCAGAAGCACTTACGCCCATTTATTCTTTAGTTGCAGGTGTGGGACAAAAAACAGTCAAAGATGCGATCGATAAATTGTTTCATCACTTCGATCTAAAAAATTATTTAAAAGATCTATTTTCGCCATCAGTGTATGAAAAATTACGCTTACCAAATCTATATGAGAGCATAAAAAGCATTCATCACCCGAAAGACTTTAAAGAAGTTGCAAGCCACGAAGCTTTTTCTAGCATGTCATATAAAAGAATCATCTTTGATGAATTTTTAGCGCAACAATTATCTTTAAGATCTAATTATTTAATTAGACGAGCACTTACCGCCACTCCCTTAAAAGCCACCAATAAACTCACGAATATTTTTATGGGTCATCTTGAATTTGACTTAACGCATGCGCAGAAAAAAGTCATTCAAGAAATTAAAAATGACCTTGAGAAAAACTATCCAATGCAAAGATTATTACAAGGTGATGTAGGCAGTGGTAAAACAGTAGTAGCAACAATCGCCGCTCTGCAAGTGATCGAGAATGGAAGTCAGGTTGCTTTTATGGCACCTACGGAAATTTTAGCGGAACAACATTATCGTAAACTTTATAAATGGTTGACCCCTTTAAATATAAAAGTCGCATGGTTAACAGGTAGTCAATCCAAAAAAAATCGTGAAACCTCTTTATATATGACGCAATCGGGTGAAGCGCATATTGTAGTAGGTACGCATGCCCTTTTTCAAGAACATGTGATATTTAAAAAATTAGGCTTAAGTATTATTGATGAACAGCACCGATTTGGGGTTGAGCAAAGATTGGCCTTAAGAAAAAAAGGCGAATTAAATAAAGTGATTGAGCCTCATCAGCTCATGATGAGTGCAACACCCATTCCAAGAACACTTTCCATGAGTTATTTTGCAGATCTTGATGTGTCGGTGATCGATGAATTGCCTAAAGGCCGTGAAGCGATTGTGACAAAACTTTTTTCAGAAGATCGACGAGACGAGATTTTAAAAAGGGTGCATGAGGTATGTCATGCCGGTGCCCAAGTCTATTGGGTATGCCCTTTAATTGAAGAAAGTGAAGTATTACAACTTCAAACGGCAGAAGAAACCTATTTAAATATGCAATCTCATTTTAAAAACTTAAAGGTAGGCTTAGTTCATGGACGAATGAAATCATCAGAGAAGCAAAAAGTCATGTCTGATTTTGTGAAAGGTGATATTCAATTATTAGTAGCGACTACAGTAATTGAAGTGGGTGTTGATGTGCCCAATGCGACATTGATGGTGATTGAAAATGCCGAGCGCATGGGACTTTCACAATTACATCAATTACGTGGTCGCGTGGGGCGGGGTTCACTTAAAAGTACATGCATTTTATTATTTCAAAAAAAATTATCAGAGCTAGCACGACAAAGACTCAAAGTGATTTTTGAAAATACTGATGGTTTTATCATTGCACAAGAAGATTTAAACATAAGAGGCCCCGGAGAATTTTTAGGGGTCAGACAAAGCGGGGTGCCTATGTTGCGCATTGCTAATCTCAATCGTGATTTTAAATTATTAGAAGAAGCTAAAACGATAGCGGACCAATTATTGGAAGATTATCCTGAAGCTTCTCATCTTCACTTAAAACGCTGGCTAAGCCATGCGAATGAAAGAGTGAAAGTATAACCATGTCATGGCTAGGATCACCTGCAATTAAAGGACATGAGTTTTCTTGGATTACTGAAGAAGGTTCTTTAACAGAGCGATTAAAAAAAGAATTTAACGATGTCAAAGTTGATGTCATTTATGAAGGTTTGGCCTCAGAAAAAGAAACAGATTACATTCGTGAAGTAATTATCAAAAGTTGTGATAAGCCTATGATATTTGCTCAGACGCGAGTAAAAATGATTGATCTTGATAGTGCTTGGAGCTGTTTAAAAGAACTTGGCCAACAATCGCTCGCAAATATTTTATTTAAAGATCCCAAAATTTTTAGACATTCACTTTTGTATCGATTATGTGATTCAGATGATATTTTATATAGACGTTTAAAATCACTTGGTTATATTCATGAAGAAATTTTATGGATTAGAAAATCGAAATGGGAAAAAGACGGAAAGATTCTTTCTTTAACTGAAGCCTTTTTGCCAAAACTTTTCAATCAATAACCAAGTTGATGTTAGCTTATTGATGATAATCATTCTCATTTAAGCTATAATTTTCCTTTAATTTTTTTCAAAGCATTTTTCAACAATTGTGAGTTTGTCGAGACATATTCCCTTTCATATTGATTTGCCTAAAGCTATTGGAGTTTCAATCGCTATTCATATCATTTTGATGGTAGGTTTACCCGAATTTAATAAGCCATTATTAACACCGCAAGAGATGAGCGTTACGATTTCAAGTTCGCCAATTCAACAGCCAATCGAAAAAATTGAAACGCCTGAGCCTATAAAAAAAGTGGAGCCTATTCAGAAAATAGAGAAAAAAATTACACCAATTATTGATAAAAATGCAACAACAGTTGCTCAACCTGCGCCGAAAGAAGTGGCGCCACCTGCGCCTGCAGAGGTTATTTCAAAAATTCCGAATGTTGTACCACAAGAACAAGTGACTCAGTCTATAGAGAGTTATAGCAGTTTGCTTGCAAATGCGATTGCAAAATATAAGCAATATCCAAAAATTGCTCAAATGCGAGGTTGGCAAGGGACTGTTATTGCAGATCTTGAAATTGATAGTAAAGGCTCAGTGATTAGTGTCAAGATTAAAAAGAGTAGTACTTATGAAGTTTTAGATAACGAAGCGCTCGAAATGATAAAAAAAGCTTCGCCATTTCCAGCTCCACCAGATAATTTGCGTGGTAAAAATTTTAATGTGCTTGTGCCTATTTCATTCAAACTCGAATAATCCGATTTAATTTTAAAGATGCGTTCTTATTTTCATCTTATGCGTCTTGATAAGCCCATTGGCATTTTTTTGTTATTGTGGCCAACCTTATGGGCACTTCTCATATCAAGCCATGGCCATCCGAGCATTCAACATCTCACCATTTTTATTTTAGGTACAGTCTTAATGCGCTCAGCTGGTTGTGTGGCGAATGATATTCTTGATCGCAAATTTGATTCTTTTGTCACACGTACAAAATTACGTCCTTTAGCGAATCAATCCATCTCCGTTAATAATGCATTCTTTTTACTGATTACTTTGTTATTGGGTGCATTGATATGTGTTTTATTTTTAAATGAACAATCATTTTATTTTTCATTGATAGCTTTATTCTTAGCGCTCACTTATCCCCTAACCAAAAGATTCTTTGTCATGCCACAGGCATATTTAGGTTTAAGTTTTGGTATGGGCATTCCCATCGCTTTTGTTGCAAATGATATTTCCCTAACTTTAACGACATGGCTTTTATTTTTTGCAAATGTATTTTGGGCGATTGCTTACGATACGCTTTATGCGGTGACAGACAAAAATGATGATTTAAAAATTGGTATTCGCTCTTCGGCTATTTGGTTTGGAAATTACGTGAAAGAAGCCATTATGTTCTGTTATACCTGTATGATGGGATGCTTGATTTGGGTAGGACAGTCAGAAAATTTTAGCTGGCCTTTTTACGGATTTATGATGTTGAGTCTTATTTTTATTGGGGTTCTTTGTCGACAAATCAGGGCGCTCAACCCAAAAGCCTGTTTTGATGCATTTTTGAGCAATAATTACCTGGGCGGGCTCGTCTTTTTAGGTGTGTTTTTTCACTATCTCTATGTGAACTAAATCATTAATAAAATTGACAAAACAGGCAGTTTTGACATAGAATTCACCTCTTTTTTTAAATTTATAGCGCAAAAGTTGGTATTGAAATGAAGACATTTTCAGCAAAATCCCACGAAGTAAAACGCGATTGGTTCGTTGTAGACGGAACTGATTTAGTATTGGGTAGATTAGCAAGTGCGATTGCACATCGATTACGTGGCAAACATAAAGCCATTTATACACCGCACGTAGATACAGGTGATTACATTGTAGTGATCAACGCGGAAAAGATTAAAGTAACGGGTAACAAAGGAGATGACAAGGTTTACCATCGCCACTCAGGTTATCCAGGCGGCATTTCAACAACGAACTTCTCTAAGATGCAAGACCGTTTTCCAGGTCGTGCTTTAGAAAAGGCAGTGAAGGGAATGTTACCAAAAGGACCTTTGGGTTATGCCATGATTAAAAAGATGAAAGTCTATTCAGGCGCAACTCATGATCATGTGGCACAACAACCACAACCATTAAGCATATAGTTAAGGAAATACTATGATAGGTAAATACAATTACGGAACGGGTCGCAGAAAAAGCTCAATAGCTCGTGTGTTCATTAAGCCAGGTAAAGGTGTGATTACAGTGAACGACAAACCTGCAGATGAATATTTTTCACGTTATACCTCTCGTATGATTTTCCGCCAACCACTTGATTTAACGAATACTTTAAATACATTTGATATTCATGTGAATGTCATCGGTGGTGGTGAGTCTGGTCAAGCAGGTGCAGTGCGTCATGGCATTACACGTGCACTTATTGACTATGATACAAATTTAAAGAGTACGCTTTCACAAGCTGGCTTTGTAACACGTGATGCACGTGAAGTTGAGCGTAAAAAAGTGGGTCTTCGAAAAGCTCGTAGACGTAAACAATTCTCGAAACGTTAATTGTTTCAAGTTCCAAAGAGCAAAAAGGCCGCTTTCAAGCGGCTTTTTTGTTATATAGAGTTAAATAAATTTTGTTAGTATGGGTTTTTAAGGATTAAGACTTCTTTTAAATTAAAGGTGCGAACGTGATGAGTAATCTTTCAAAGATTAAAGTAGGCGTGGTGGGTGCGACCGGTTATACCGGCGTTGAGCTATTAAGAATTTTAGTTAAACATCCTCATGTGACTATCCAAACCGTGACCTCCAGAGCAGAAGCTGGCTTATCCATCGCGACCTTATTTCCGAGCTTAAGAGGATTAATCGATCTTAAATTTGAAGATCCAAAGACTGCTGATTTGGTAAATTGTGATCTCGTGTTTTTTGCAACACCTAATGGGATTGCCATGCAAGAAGTGCCCGCACTTCTTAAAGCTGGGGTCAAAGTGATTGATTTGGCAGCAGATTTTAGGCTAAAAGACGCTAACGTCTGGGAAAAATGGTACAAAATGCCGCATTCATGTAGCGATCTACTTAAAGATGCTGTTTATGGTTTGCCAGAAATTAATAGAGAAAAAATTAAAAAAGCTTCACTTGTAGCTAATCCGGGTTGTTATCCCACAGCGATTCAATTGGGATTTATTCCTTTGATTGAATCTAGTGTGATTAACCTTGATGATCTCATCGCAGACGCTAAATCAGGTGTGTCAGGTGCGGGCAGAAAAGCTGAAGTGAATGCATTGATGGCGGAAGCGTCTGATAACTTTAAAGCATACGGTGTTGAAGGGCATAGACATTTACCCGAAATCACGCAAGGACTTACGGGTGTTGCGAATCAAGCGGTGCATTTAACCTTTGTGCCACATTTAACGCCTATGATTAGAGGTATACATGCAACACTTTATGCAACGCTGACTAAAAATATAGACATACAAGCACTTTTTGAATCGAGATATAAGCATGAGTCCTTTGTGGACGTGATGCCAAAAGGCGCTCATCCCGAAACAAGATCTGTAAGAGGCTCAAATCAATGTCGCATCAGTATCCATCAGCCGCAGGGAAGTCATAAGGTTGTTGTTTTATCTGTCATCGATAATCTCGTGAAAGGCGCGGCAGGACAGGCTGTGCAAAATATGAATCTTATGTTTGATTTTCCAGAGATTTCTGGACTTGATCTTGTGCCTTTGATGCCATAAAGTGTTGTTTCTATGAGAAAAGTTAAGCGAACCTATACAAAATATTTTGGCGTAACACGTCGGAGAATGCGCATTAAAGCAGGTGCGTCTTGGCATACCTATTTGATAATCGCTGCGCTCTCATTTATAGGCGGCGCAGGGTTTACTTATTGGGAGTTAAACGGTGGCTCAGTGATTGGATTTATTTCAAAAATTCAAGCATTGGAAGCTGAAAATCAATCAATACAAGGCCAGTTATTACAACAAAAAATTGAGCTTCAATTGAAATCGATTTCAGGCGATAAAGTATCAGGCGATATTACTAAACTCCAAGAAGAAAATGCCAAGTTAAAAGAAGACATTCTTTTTTACGAAAAAATTGTAGGCAAGAAACGATAAAGGATATTTCATGTTTTTTAATAAAAAAAATAAAGCGCGCACAATTGATACACTCATTGATAAAGATATTACGGTGCGTGGTAATGTGACTTATTCAGGCGGCATTCGTGTAGATGGCTCCATTCATGGTAATCTCACTGAACTTCCAGGTACGGCGGGCACTCTTATTATGGGTAATAAGAGTCGCATTAAAGGAAATATATCAGCCCATACAGCCATTATTGGCGGAGATGTGAATGGTAATATTGTATGTGCCGAGTACTTAGAGCTTCATGGGAATGCCAGAATTATGGGCGACATCGAATATAAGGTGATAGAAATTCATGCAGGTGCTAAAGTGTATGGACGACTTAAAGAAGTTGCTAAAGATTATCAGTCACAAAAAAAGAAATAATCAGGAGTAAATATTATGAATCAAATCGTTGAATCAAAAGAAATGGAAATGCCAACCCCACTTATTTTTACAGATAATGCTGTAAAGAAAGTAAAGGAATTGATTGAAGAAGAAGGTCAACCAGAGCTCAAACTTCGAGTATTTGTGAGTGGTGGTGGATGTTCGGGTTTTCAGTATGGATTTACATTTGAAGAAGCAATCAACGAAGACGACACGCAAGTAACAAAAGATTCTGTCACTTTGTTGATTGACCCCATGAGCCTGCAATATTTAATGGGTGCTGAAATTGATTATCAAGATAGCGTTCAAGGCTCACAATTTGTCATTAAGAATCCAAACGCACAAACAACTTGTGGTTGCGGTTCTTCTTTCTCAGCTTAAAACGGATTTAATTTTTAGGGACGTCACGTCGAGGTTTACCTGTGTAAACTTGGCGTGGTCGGCCAATTTTACTTCCAGGTTGACCTAGCATTTCATTCCATTGAGCAACCCAACCTGCCGTTCTTGCAAGCGCAAACACCGCAGTAAACATCGAATTAGGAATTCCCATAGCGCGCATCACTATGCCAGAATAGAAATCTACATTTGGGTATAGTTTTTTCTCAATGAAGTATTCATCCTCAAGTGCAATTTGTTCTACTTTCATGGCAAGTTTGAAAATAGGATCATCTTTCAAGCCAAGTTCATCAAGGACTTCATAGCAAGTCTTACGCATGATTTCTGCACGAGGATCTTTATTGCGATAAATGCGATGGCCAAATCCCATCATACGGAAAGAATCATCTTTATCTTTTGCGCGTTTAATGAATGCGCCAATTCTACTTTCATCCCCAATTTCTTCGAGCATTTTTAAAGTAGCTTCGTTCGCGCCGCCATGTGCTGGGCCCCAGAGAGATGCAATGCCTGCAGCAATACATGCAAAAGGATTAGCTCCTGATGAGCCCGCAAGCCTTACTGTAGAAGTGGATGCATTTTGTTCATGATCTGCATGAAGAATTAAAATGCGTTCAAATGCTTTAGCAAGAACTGGATTAGGTTTATATTCTTCACATGGTGTTGCAAACATCATGCGCATAAAGTTTTCTGCATAACCCAAATCATTTTTAGGGTAAATAAAAGGTTGGCCTAAGCTATATTTGTAACTCCATGCCGCGATAGTAGGTACTTTAGCTAATAGCTGATGCGCAGATATTTGACGATGTTCAGGATTCATCACATCCATGGCATCAAAATAAAATGCAGACATTGAGCCTACAACCCCTACCATGACTGCCATAGGATGAGCATCACGTCTAAATCCACGGAAAATATTATTTAATTGATCGTGGAGCATGGTGTGACGATTAATGGTTGTTGAAAATGTTTCTTTTTCTTGAGGCTTGGGTAATTCACCATGCATTAATAGGTAAGCAACATCTAAAAAATCGTAATGTTCTGCTAGTTGCTCAATAGGGTAGCCACGGTATAGAAGAAGACCTTTCTCTCCATCAATAAAAGTAATTTCAGAGCTGCAAGAAGCAGTCGACATAAAACCGGGGTCATAACTAAAGACTTGATGAGCACCTAATTGACGGATATCAATGGCGTCGTTACCCATAGTGCTTTTTACCAAAGGCAATTCTAAGGATGTTGATTCTTGATCAAAGTTTAATGTGACTTTAGTTGATTTCATTTTTGAAAAATAAAATTAATTATTAAATGAATTATAACTTTTCACGACACTTTTGCTAGCGCTATCTTTATGCAGGATAGAGTGCACCTAAAATGCGTAAGCCTTTAGCCCCAGTGACTTCGGGTAAGTTGCCTGGTTTTGAAAATAGCATTTGTTTTGCAAGCCATGCGAATGCTGCGGCTTCAACATATTGTGTAGGTATACCAAGCAGATCTGAGGGTTGAATTTTAATTTTGGGCATTAATGCTTTTAATCGTTCAACCAAGAAACTATTTAAAGCACCACCACCACATAAATATATTTCAGTGATGTTTGCAGCATGCGTATCTATTGCTTTTGCAATGCTTAATGCCGTGAGTTCCAAAAGCGTTCTCTGGATATCTTGTGTTGAGTAAGATTTTTGTAGGTGTTTATTAAGCCACGATTCATTAAAGTGATCACGGCCGGTACTTTTGGGCGCAGTTTTTTCAAAATAAGCGTCTTTAAAAAAAGCACCAAGGAGTGTTTCAATAATTTTACCCTCTTTAGCCCATACACCATTCTCATCAAATGCTTGATTTCGATGCGTCTTGCTCCAGTGATCTAATAAAATATTACCAGGGCCCGTATCAAAACCTGACACAGTAGCTTTAGGATTTAATAGAGTGACATTAGCAATTCCGCCAATATTAAGAATGGCACGATAAGTGGTTGGATGTGAAAAAATTTCTTGATGAAATGCGGGTACCAATGGCGCACCTTGTCCACTTGCTGCAACATCTCGACTTCTAAAATCAGCAATCACATTGATATTGGAAAGCTCAGCTAAAAGTGCAGGATTTCCAATTTGCAAGGTGAAGCCTTTTTGGGGTTGATGCCGAATGGTTTGCCCATGAAATCCAATGGCTCTGATATCTTTGGATACGATATTTGTTTTTTTAAGCAAAGCTTCAATCGCTTCATAGGCTTTTTTGCTAACTGTGTTGCCTATGACGAGACTTTCTTCAAGCTCATTAGTATTTGGTGAATGGAGTCTTAATAAAGCCATTTTGAGTTTATCCTCATAGGGCACATAGCTATGACCCATAATTTTGATGTCTTGAGATTTTTCACCAAAATTGACAAGCACTGCATCCATGCCATCAAGGCTGGTGCCGGACATAAGACCTATAAATAATTCATTCATGTGTGAGATTGTAAATGGTTTATTTCCGCTATTTTCCATATTGGTAAAATAATTTAGGCTAAAATGATGGCAATTATTAAACTTCAATAAAACCATTCGGAAATATTTGTGGCTACTGAAATCAATCAAGCATTAGCGCTCATTAAAAGAGGCGCTGAAGAAATTCTTCTAGAAGAAGAGCTTCTTGAAAAACTCAAAAAAGGCAAACCTTTAAGAGTTAAAGCTGGCTTCGATCCTACAGCCCCCGATCTTCATTTAGGCCATACCGTTCTATTAAATAAACTTAGACAATTTCAGGATTTAGGCCACCACGTTTTATTTTTAATTGGTGACTTCACAGGGATGATTGGGGATCCCACAGGTAAAAGTGCGACACGACCCCCTTTGTCTCAAGATGAAGTTAAAAAAAATGCTGAGAGTTATGCCGAGCAAGTTTTTAAAATATTAAAACGTGATCAAACCGAAGTAGTTTTTAATTCAACATGGCTTACCGATTTGGGTGCTGCCGGTATGTTGAAATTAGCGGCAAGCCATACAGTCGCACGAATGCTAGAGCGTGATGATTTTAGTAAGCGATATAAAGCTAACCAGCCTATCGCTATTCATGAATTTTTATATCCCCTTCTTCAAGGTTATGACTCTGTGGCATTAAAAGCAGATGTGGAATTGGGCGGTACTGATCAAAAATTTAATTTATTAATGGGTCGCGAATTACAAAAACAATCAGGTCAATCTCCGCAATGTGTTATTACGATGCCACTTCTCGAAGGCTTAGATGGCGTGCAAAAAATGTCTAAATCGCTAGGTAATTACATTGGGATTAATGAAGCACCTGAGATAATTTTTGCAAAAATTATGTCAATTTCAGATGAATTAATGTGGCGATATATTGAGTTACTTTCTTTTGCAACTTTGGATGAGATTCAAAGCTGGAAAGCAAACGTAGAGGCAGGTCAAAATCCTCGTGATATCAAAGTTACTTTTGCTCAAGAAATTGTGGCGCGATTTCATTCAAAAGAGGCCGCTATCGAAGCGCTGGATAATTTCCAAACTCGCTCTAAAGGTGGCATCCCAGAGAATGTGCCTGAGGTAAACATCACTATTCAAACTGATACGATAGGTATTTTACAGATTCTTAAAGAGGCGGCCCTTGTGACGAGCACTTCAGAAGGCATGCGTCTTATTGAGGGCGGTGGTATTAAAATTGACGGCGAGCGCCTTGAAGATGGCAAAAAAATGATCTCTAAAAATAGTGAATTTGTAGCTCAAATAGGCAAACGAAAATTTGCCAAGATTAAAGTGCTTTAACGTGATGGATCGCATTGATTTTTAATGAAGTTTTGATTTCAATTATCTGAATTTATTGATATAATTCGGCATGAAAATATTGATGGGCTTTAGGCCCATTTTTTGTTTCTGCAACTTGGGTAATTTTAGGAAATCAGCCTTAGATGGAAAAGCTTGAGACATTAATTGAAAAAACCGTACAACAGCTCGGATACGAGTTGGTCGATTTGGAGATTTCAAATCGAGGAAAGCTTTTACGTGTTTATATTGACAAGCCTGATTCTGTGACGATTGATGATTGCACTTTAGTGAGCAACCACCTAGGTCACGTATTTACCGTAGAGCAGGATTTAGATTACGACAGACTAGAGGTGTCATCCCCTGGTATGGATCGCGTATTAAAGAAATTAGCTGATTTTGAACGCTTTAAAGGTGAGCGAGCTTCTGTGAAGTTAAGGATGCCTCTAGATGCGCGTAAAAATTTTTTAGGCACCATTGATGGGACAGAAAAAGATACTGTGCTTTTGATGTGCGAGGGTGAGCTTTATCGTTTTGCTTTATCAAATATTGATAAAGCGCGATTGAGCCCAGAATTTAAACGTTAGAAAATGATTTGCGGAGATTGAAATGAGTCGCGAGATTTTATTATTAGTAGATGCTTTAGCCCATGAAAAAAATGTGAACAAAGACGTGGTCTTTGAAGCACTTGAATCAGCCTTGGCTTCTGCTACAAAGAAAAAAAATACAGAAGATATTGACGTGCGTGTCGAAATCAATCGCGATACGGGCGAATATAAATCTTTTAGACGTTGGACGATTTTGAATGATGAGCTTATTGAAAATGAAGATGCTCAGATCTCTTTGACTGATCCTCGTGCAGAAGGCAAAGCTGAAAACGATACGATCGAAGTACCTTTGGAATCTATTGAATTTGGACGAATTGGCGCACAAGCGGCAAAACAAGTGATCTTACAAAAAGTACGTGAAGCTGAAAGAGAGCAAATTTTAGAAGACTTCTTAGGCCGTAATGAAAAATTAGTGACAGGTGTGATTAAGCGTATGGATCGCGGCAATGGCATTATTGAAGTGGGCCGCATTGAAGCAGTGCTTCCGCGCGATCAAATGATCCCTAAAGAAAATTTACGAATCGGTGACCGCGTAAGAGCTTATCTTACAAGCGTTGAAAGAAGTCACCGCGGACCACAATTGATTTTATCCAGAACAGCACCTGAATTTCTTGTTCGTTTATTTGAACTTGAAGTACCTGAAATTGAAGAAGGTTTATTAGAAATTAAATCTGCGTCACGTGATCCAGGCTTACGTTCAAAAATTGCCGTAAAAGCAAACGATCAAAGAATTGATCCGGTAGGCACATGTGTCGGTATGCGTGGATCAAGAGTTCAAGCAGTGACGGGTGAACTTGCGGGTGAGCGTGTTGATATTGTTTTATGGTCTATGGAGCCAGCACAGTTTGTGATTAATGCCATGGCACCTGCTGAAGTTTCAAGCATTGTAGTCGATGAAGAAAAACACAGCATGGATGTTGTAGTGAATGAAGAAAATTTAGCGCAAGCGATTGGTCGAAATGGACAAAACGTTCGTCTTGCATCTGAACTCACAGGTTGGAATATTAATATTCTGACGGAAGAAGAATCTTCTAAGAAAAATGAAGAGGAATATGCAAGTACAAGTCAATTATTCATGGCGAAACTTGATGTGGATGAAGATGTGGCTGATATTCTTGTGCAAGAAGGATTTAGTACATTAGAAGAAATTGCATATGTACCATTACAAGAAATGGTTGAGATCGAAGCATTCGATGAAGACACAGTGAATGAACTTCGTTCACGTGCGAGAGCTGCTCTTCTTACTGAAGCGATTGCTAAAGAAGAAAAAGTTGAAGAGGCAGCTGAAGACTTACTTACGATGGAAGGTATGGATGACGCTACGGCAAATCTCCTTGCATCCAAAGGCATTTCAAAAATGGAAGATCTTGCAGATCTTGCTGTAGATGAATTGGTTGAAATGACTTCAATGGATGAAGAGCGTGCGAAACAGTTAATTATGACTGCTAGAGCGCCTTGGTTTGTTTAAAGGCATGTGCATCCTTCGATGAATATTATGAGGTATTAAATGGGACAATCAACTGTCACTAAATTTGCTGAGGAATTAGGATTGCCTGTTGATTTATTAATCGAACAGCTTAAAAGTGCTGGCGTAAATAAATCAGCAGCAGAAGATTCATTAACCGAAGTAGATAAATCAGCATTGCTTGAATATCTTCGTAAGGAGCATGGTCAATCTCAAGCGCCAAAAAATAAAATCACTTTAACGCACAAGCAAAACAAAGAGATTAAAAAAACAGATAGCACAGGACGCGCTCGCACCATTCAAGTTGAAGTCCGTAAAAAACGTGTTCTGGTAAGACGTGAAGATGGACAGCCTGTTGATACACCTATTGAAGCGCCTAAGCCTATTGAGTCAGTTGCGAAACCTCAAGCAAAAGGTCATGTGCTTGGTGAAGACGAATTATCGATGAGGGAAGATGAAGCTAAGCGTCATGCGGCCCTTGCTGCAGCGCAAGCTGAAGACGTTAGAAAAAAACAAGAAGCGGTTGCAAAAGCAAATGCAGCCCCAGCAGCCAAATTAAGTGAAGGCACACTGCATCGCCCTGCTTCAAAAGCTGGCGTTAAAGTGGAAGGTAAAGACAAACAAGTTGATAAGAGCGAGAAGGATTGGTCTGATCGCGAATTTAAAAAACGTACACTGAAAGGCCGTGGTGATTCTAGCGCTGCTTCAGGATGGCGCTCACCTAAATCAAAATCAAAACATCGCGAAGAGAATGAAGAGTCAACATTTGTGGCGCCCACCGAACCGATCGTTCGGGAAATTCACGTACCAGAAACGATTTCAGTGGCTGACTTAGCGCATAAGATGTCAGTGAAAGCTACCGAAGTGATTAAGGTGCTCATGAACATGGGCATGATGGTAACAATCAATCAAATTCTAGATCAAGATACTGGAATGATTGTGGTCGGTGAAATGGGTCACAACGCGATTGCAGCTTTAGATAACGATCCTGAAGCGTTGATTGATCAAGACTCAACAGTAGAGGCTATTTTAGAAATGCGTCCTCCAGTCGTGACTGTCATGGGTCACGTGGATCACGGTAAAACATCAC
This sequence comes from Candidatus Methylopumilus rimovensis, assembly GCF_006364615.1. Lineage (NCBI taxonomy): Bacteria > Pseudomonadati > Pseudomonadota > Betaproteobacteria > Nitrosomonadales > Methylophilaceae > Candidatus Methylopumilus > Candidatus Methylopumilus rimovensis. Next base: position 48,190 of record NZ_CP040986.1, read on the forward strand.
TTCTTGATTACATTAGAACAACACGCGTAGCTTCTGGCGAAGCAGGCGGCATTACACAACATATTGGTGCATATCACGTGGAAACACCACGTGGCATGGTGACTTTTTTAGACACACCAGGCCATGAAGCATTTACGGCAATGCGCGCTCGCGGCGCTAAAGCTACCGATATTGTGATTTTAGTGGTGGCAGCAGATGATGGAGTCATGCCACAAACTATTGAAGCGATTCATCATGCAAAAGCAGGTAATGTTCCGCTTGTAGTTGCAATTAATAAAATTGATAAACCTGAAGCAGCTCCAGAGCGCGTGAAAATGGAGCTCGTTGCGCAAGAAGTGGTACCTGAAGATTTTGGTGGCGACACCATGTTCGTGGAGGTCTCAGCAAAATCAGGACAAGGTATTGATAAATTGCTTGAGTCAGTTCTTCTTCAAGCTGAAGTGTTAGAGCTCAAAGCACCTAAAAATACGCCAGCTAAAGGCATCGTGATTGAAGGCCGTTTGGATAAAGGTCGTGGCCCTGTTGCAACTATTCTTATTCAATCAGGCACATTACAACGCGGTGATACATTATTGGCTGGATCAGCTTTTGGTCGTATTCGTGCGATGCTCGATGAAACAGGTAAAGAAATTAAAGAAGCAGGACCTTCGATTCCGGTTGAGGTGCTGGGTCTAGCAGACGTTCCGAATGCAGGCGAAGAAGTTGTGGTATTAAATGATGAACGCAAAGCGCGTGAAATTGCTTTATTCCGTCAAGGTAAATTTAGAGATGTGAAATTAGCAAAACAACAAGCTGCAAAACTCGAAAATATATTTGATCAAATGGCTGAGGGTAGCGTCAAAGTGTTACCACTCATTATTAAATCCGATGTACAAGGTTCTTACGAAGCGCTATCTACATCACTCCAAAAATTATCCACAGATGAAGTTAAAGTGAATGTGATTCACATGGGTGTGGGTGCAGTGACGGAGTCTGATGTGAACTTAGCAAGCGCATCAAAAGCAATTTTAATTGCTTTTAATGTAAGAGCAGAAGCAGGTGCACGTAAATTAATTGATTCACTCGAAGTTGATGTTCACTATTACAGTATTATTTATGAAGCAGTGGATCAAGTGAAAGCGGCGCTTGGCGGATTGTTATCTCCTGAGCAAAAAGAAAGCGTTATTGGTATGGTTGAAATTCGCGAAGTGTTCAAAATTTCTAAAGTGGGTTCGATCGCCGGTTGTTATGTTCAAGATGGTGTGATTCGAAGAAATTCAATGGTGCGGGTCTTAAGAAATAACGTTGTGATTCATTCAGGCGAACTCGATTCATTGAAACGCTTCAAAGATGATGTCAAAGAAGTTAAAAATAATTTTGAATGCGGACTCTCTATAAAAAACTTTAATGAAATTGAAGTGGGCGATATGCTCGAAGTATTCGAAGTGGTTGAGGTTGCTCGTAAGCTTTAACCATGGTGAATCGATCTTATGCGAGAAGTGATCGCATTTCAGAGCAAATTAAGCGAGAACTCGCAGAGCTTATTCAATCAGAACTCAAAGATCCTGCAGTAGGAATGCTGACCATTACTGAAGTCCAAGTGACTCCTGATTTACTTCACGCTAAAATATATTTTACATCCCCCACTAATGATCCTTTGATCATGCAAGGCCTAGAGCGCTCCACAGGATATTTACGTGCCCAATTATCAAAGCGCATGGCAACACGCGGCATACCCCAACTTCATTTTGTGTACGATACGTCTATCGATGAGGGTATGAAAATTTCACAACTCATTAAAGACGCACTCCCTCCCCAGTAATTTATTTCTATGCAAAAGAAGTCTTCGAAGCGCGAGATTGATGGCGTTTTTCTACTCGATAAGCCGCTTGGTTTTTCTTCAAATCAAGCGTTAAAAAAAATTCAATGGTTGTTAAATGCAAAAAAAGCAGGACACACAGGCACCCTTGATCCGATGGCTTCAGGACTTTTGCCTATTTGTTTAGGTGAGGCTACAAAATTTTCTCATCGTCTTCTTGATGCCAATAAAACTTATATCGCAACGATTCAATTGGGCATCACTACTACAACGGGAGACCAAGAAGGGGCTGTAGTTTCAGACAAAGAAGTTGTCTTAAATGAAGCTCAATTAAATGATACATTAAAAAAATTTATAGGTGAGATTACACAAATACCGCCTATGTATTCTGCGCTGAAATTTGAAGGAAAACCCTTGTATGAATATGCAAGAGATGGGATTGAAATTGAGCGGAAATCTCGACAAATCAAAATTTACGACATCAAGCTTATAAAAATTGAAGAGAGCATCATCACTATTGAAGTTGCATGCAGTAAAGGCACTTACATTAGAACCTTGGCAGAAGATATTGGGCAGACATTGGGATGTGGTGCCCATTTAAAGGGTTTAGTAAGGACCCAAACAGGTAATTTTCAATTATCAGATGCACTCTCAGTCGAAGCACTTGAGGCTATGTCTATGGCGTCACGAGAAAAATCACTCATACCCATTGATGCTTTACTCGAAGATTTATTATCGGTCGAATTAACTGTGGCCGAAACGGAAGCGATTAAAAAAGGGCAAAGTATTGATTTTATTGGTAAAAATGAGAAAGAATTACGCTTATATAGTGCTACAGGTCAATTTGTAGGCGTAGGCCAGCCCGACCTTGAGGGGCGCCTTTTTCCTAAGCGCTTAATCGCAAATATATTATAAAAAACATATTGTTAAATCAAAAGAATACAATTAAAATACGCGGTTCTGAATGAGGAGAGAAGATTAAATGGCATCAACAGCAGCAGAAAGAGCCAAAGTTGTAAGTGAATATCAACAGGCAAAGAACGACACGGGATCCCCAGAAGTGCAAGTTGCACTTATCACAAGTCGTATTGGTTATTTAACAGAACATTTCAAAACCAATGCAAAAGACCATCACTCACGTCGTGGACTTTTAGCGCTTGTAAGTCAACGCAGAAAATTATTAGATTACCTCAAGGGTAAGAATTTAGGTCGCTATCAATCATTGATTGAGCGTCTTGGTTTACGTAAATAATTTTTTAACTATTTAAATTAATTAGTTTAAGAGATTTATTGATTCGTAAGTTTTGAAGCCGATTGCAATCCTTCTTTAAAGAAAGATGCGTCGGCTTTTTTATTGGATGTTAAATGTTAGTTAATGTATTCGTTATTAAGAAGTGAATAATGAATGAAAAAAGAAAAGGGTAAATTATGTTTAAAGCAATTAAGAAAAGTATTCAATTTGGTGCGCACACCTTAACACTTGAAACAGGTGAGATAGCAAGACAAGCAGATGGCGCAGTATTAGTTAGTTATGGTGATACAGCAGTGTTAGTTACAGTCGTGGGCAAACACGATGTTAAAGAAGGTCAAGATTTCTTTCCACTTACAGTTGATTATCAAGAAAAAACATACGCTGCAGGTAAAATTCCTGGCGGTTTTTTCAAACGAGAAGGACGTCCAAGCGAAAAAGAGACACTCACTTCGCGTTTAATTGATCGTCCATTACGCCCTTTATTTCCAGAAAGTTTTTACAACGAAATTCAAATCGTTGCGATGGTTGTTTCATCTGACAGTGAAATTGATTCTGATATTCCAGCAATCATTGGCGCTTCAGCGGCACTCGCTATTTCCGGTATTCCATTTTATGGACCGATTGGCGCAGCGCGCGTAGGTTACATTAACGAGGAATATGTTACCAATCCGACAGCTTCGCAATTAAAAGACAGTGAACTTGACCTCGTAGTTGCGGCGACAGATTCAGCTGTATTGATGGTGGAATCAGAAGCAAAAGAACTACCTGAAAGCATCATGTTGGGTGCCGTACTTCATGGCCACAAAGAAATGCAAGCTGTGATTAAAATGATTAATGAGTTAGCTAAAGAAGTAGGTAAAGAGCCGTGGGATTGGGTTGCACCAGAACCAGATAAAGCACTCATTAAAAAGATTCATGATTTAGCAGCAAAAGATGTTCATGCTGCATTTCAAATTAAATCAAAAGGCGATCGCTCAGCAAAACTAGAAGAAATTAAAAATAAAGTATTCGCAGAATTGATTACTGAAGATACAGATACGATCGAAACAAACAAAATTAAAAATGAATTTTTTAATTTAGAAGCAAAAACAGTACGCACACAAATTTTAGATGGTGAGCCACGTATTGATGGTCGAGATACTCGCACAGTAAGACCGATTGCGATTAGATCAAGCGTTCTTCCAAGAACACATGGTTCAGCATTATTCACGCGTGGAGAAACACAAGCGCTTGTAGTAGCCACATTAGGCACAGGCCGTGATGAACAATCGATTGACGCACTGCAAGGTGAGTATTCAGATCGCTTCATGCTTCATTACAATATGCCTCCATATGCAACCGGAGAAACAGGACGTGTAGGAACACCTAAGCGTCGTGAAATTGGTCACGGTCGACTCGCTAAGCGTGCATTGATTGCTGTATTACCTTCTAAAGAAGATTTTAGTTACACAATTCGTGTCGTTTCAGAAATTACAGAATCTAATGGTTCAAGTTCTATGGCTTCTGTATGTGGCGGCTGTCTAGCTTTAATGGACGCTGGCGTTCCGATTAAAGCGCACGTTGCAGGTATTGCTATGGGCCTTATTAAAGAAGGTAACCGCGTTGCAGTTCTGACAGATATCTTAGGTGATGAAGATCACTTAGGTGATATGGACTTTAAAGTGGCGGGCACTGAAGATGGTATTACAGCGCTTCAAATGGACATCAAAATTACAGGTATCACGACTGAAATTATGCAAGTGGCATTAAGCCAAGCTAAAGAAGGACGTGAACATATTTTAGCGATTATGAAAAAAGAAATGAAAGGTAGCCGAAAAGAGTTATCTACATTTGCACCAAGAATTATTACTGTGAAAATTCATCCAGATAAAATTCGCGAAGTGATTGGTAAAGGCGGATCAGTGATTAAGGCTTTAACTGAAGAAACAGGTGCGACTATCGATATTGAGGATGACGGCACGATCAAGATTGCTTGTGTCGATGGTTTACAAGGTGAAGAAGCTAAACGTCGTATTTTAGAAATCACAGCAGAAATTGAAGTAGGTCAAATCTACGAAGGTACTGTGATTAAGATGTTAGACTTTGGTGCCATTGTATCTCTCCTTCCTGGTAAAGACGGCTTACTTCATATTTCACAAATTGCACATCAACGTGTAAATGCAGTGACCGACTTCTTGTCTGAAGGACAAAAAGTTAAAGTGCAAGTGATTGAAGTGGACGATAAGGGTCGTGTTCGTGTAAGTGCAAAAGCATTGATTGAGCCACCTCCTGCTGAAGAAAAATCTGAAAGCAAAAAAGAAGACTAGTTGTTTTGAAGAAATTTAAGATAACAAAAAACCCGGGATCTCCCGGGTTTTTTTATTTCAATAGTTTGATTAGCCTGCCATCTGTTTTTCACGGATTTCATCAAGTGTTTTGCAATCAATACAAAGCGTCGCTGTAGGACGCGCTTCCAAACGCTTTAAGCCAATCTCTTCGCCACAGCCAGTGCAATAACCATAATCTTGGCTTTCGATATTTCTTAAGGTCTCATCTATTTTTTTGATAAGTTTACGTTCGCGATCACGGTTTCTGAGTTCAAGTGCCATATCAGACTCTTGACTTGCACGATCATTAGGATCTGCATATGAAGTGAGTTCATCTTGCATAGTATGAACTGTGCGATCGATATCCTGACTTAATTCTGTTTTCCATTCATTAAGGATTGTGCGGAAATGATTAAGTTGGCTTTTACTCATATAGTTCTCGCCCTTTTTAGCCTCATAAGCTCTAAATTGTTTTAAGCCTTTTTGAGACGAGCTAACTACTTTTTTAGATTTAAGCGGAACAATTTTTGCAGGTATAGGCTTCTTAGCAACAACTTTCTTAGCTACTACCTTTTTAGGGGCTGCTTTTTTAACCACTACTTTTTTAGCTGCCGGTTTTTTCTTAGCTACCACTTTTTTTACTGGAGCTTTTTTCTTAGCAACAACTTTCTTAGCTATTACTTTCTTGGCCGCTACCTTCTTAGGAGCTGCTTTTTTAACCGCTACTTTTTTAGCTGCTGGTTTTTTCTTAGCTACCACTTTTTTTACTGGAGCTTTTTTCTTAGCAACAACTTTTTTAGCTACTTTTTTAACTGCCATTTTTTTAATCCTAAAGTAAAAACAAATGAAAATAATCGCGAAAGTTTACACTGATCGACTATGAAAGCAAGATGTAATTGAGGTATTTTTCTGACTATTTATAGGGCAGACAACTTTTGTGCGAGAAGCGTATTTCCCATTAACGTAGCCACCGTCATAGGTCCCACTCCTCCTGGAACGGGCGTAATAAAACCAGCTCTTGTTTTAGCGATATCAAACTCAACATCTCCTACTATTTTTCCGTCATCAAGCCTACTGATACCAATATCAATCACTATGGCACCAGGCTTAATCCAGCTACCTTTTATAAGCCCAGGTATCCCCACTGCTGCCACAACAATATCTGCCAATTCAATTTTTTGCTGAAGATGTTGAGTATGACGATGACATATCGTCACGGTACAGCCAGCTAAAAGAAGTTCTAGACCCATAGGCCGACCAACATGGTTAGATGCACCAACCACTATTGCATCAAGCCCTCTTGTTGGGAGCTGAGTGGCCTCGATAAGCTTCATCACACCGAAGGGTGTGCAAGATCTTAATTGAGGTTGTCTTACGGCTAAGAGACCAATATTTTTGGGATGGAATCCATCCACATCTTTACGCGGCGAAATGGTTTCAAAAATGACATCATTGTTAATGTGATCCGGTAAGGGCGACTGAACTAAGATGCCATCAATATTGGCATCATTATTTAATGTTTCAATAAGTGTGATAAGTTCTTTTTCAGACGTCGTATTAGGCAAATCATAAGCAATCGATTTCACGCCAATTTTTTCACAAGCTAAACGTTTATTCCTAACATAGATGGAAGATGCAGGATCAGAACCCAAAAGAATGACCGCTAAACTGGGATTTCGAATGCCTTTTTTTAATCTCACATCAATTTCTTGTTTAAGAACTTGAAGAAGATTTTCAGCAACTGTTTTTCCATCAATTATCTTGGCTGACATGGATTGATCTATGAGTATAAAAACAACATTTTAACATATTGGACTTTTAACTATGTTTCATAAGGACTGAATCTTTTGTAAGAAGAGTCGTCGAAGAGTATGATTAATCTTGATTATTTTTTAAGGGAGTTAAAAATGATGAAAAAAAGTTTTTGGTTAGTTTCATTGGCATTAATTTTTGGGTTCAATACACCTATTTTTGCAGACCATGACGGCACGGGCGAGCATTGCAAGATGCATACAAAAAAATCATTTGATGAAGCGGATATTGATCGTGATGGAACGCTTGATCGTGAAGAAGCCAAAGCCGTTTGCAAGGAAGATTTCGATCTTATGGATAAAGATCATGACGGGACATTGACCAAAGATGAGCTCAATGCATGCAAAGGTAAGAAGGGTAAGTCAGGCCATAAAAAAGCCGCTAAAGCTACGTAAATAGAAGAAATCATGGGGCCCAAGCCACCCCTTTGATTTGACCTAAACCCTTAATTAGGCTATATTCTCGCCCTCGGGGTGTAGCGTAGCCTGGTAGCGCGCCTGCTTTGGGAGCAGGATGTCGGGAGTTCGAATCTCTCCACCCCGACCAGATTTAGCATCTTACTTACTATAGAAAAAAAGGATTTTCTGTAACACGCTTTGTGTTGTTAAGCTGCCCGTAGCTCAACTGGATAGAGCACCAACCTTCTAAGTTGGGGGTTACAGGTTCGATTCCTGTCGGGCAGGCCAATTTCATAGTTCATTGGTGGCTGTAGCTCAGTTGGTAGAGTCCAGGATTGTGATTCCTGTTGTCGTGGGTTCGAGCCCCATCAGCCACCCCAGTTTTTAAATGCATTGAATCCACAGTTAATTGACGATATAGTCATTTCAACTTTAATTAATGTTTAATGCATTCATGGACGATCAGCAACTTCTCCGATATAGCCGTCATATTTTATTGCCTGATATTGAGTATCAAGGGCAAGAAAAACTTCTTCATAGTCATATTCTAATTGTAGGTGCAGGCGGTTTAGGTGCGCCCATTGCAATGTATTGTGCCGCCGCCGGTATTGGAAAAATAACTATATGTGATTTTGATGATGTAGATTTAAGTAACCTTCAAAGACAAATCATTCATGACACACAATCCGTAGGTATTAATAAAGCTTTTTCCGCAAAACAATTTATTCAATTACTTAATCCAGATATAGAAGTGATTGCAGTGACAAACAAACAAACTGAAGCAAGCATGAAAGTGATTGCAAAAGATGTCGATGTCATTATTGATGGCTCAGATAATTTTGCTACACGTTATGCACTTAATCGAATTGCAGTGGAGTTAAAAAAGCCTTTAGTTTCAGGCGCTGCTGTAGGATTTGAGGGTCAGATCAGTGTCTTTGATATGAGGCATGATAAGAGCCCTTGTTATCATTGTTTATTCCCTGATACAGGTGATCGCAATGAAACACGCTGTGCTGACAATGGTGTTTTTTCTCCTACCGTTGGTATGATTGGTACTTCGCAGGCTGCTGAAGTGATGAAAATTATTTTAGGTATCGGCGAGTCTTTAGAGGGCCGCTTACTATTGCTAGATGTGAAATCGATGCAATGGAAAAATATTCAACTTAAAAAAGATCCTTCCTGCCCCGTATGCTCTAAGTGATTTTTTATGGCAGACATCTGCCATGAGGCCTGATATCACTTATCCCTATGTTAAAATGAACCTTTAACAAATCCTCTATGTGTTTTATTCATGGAAAATAATCTCTCTAAACCTTTTAGTCCAAAAGATATTGAAAGTCGATGGTATGACTTTTGGGAATCAAAAGGCTTTTACCAAGCAGGTGTAGATACAAAAAATAATCATTCATTTTGTATTTTATTGCCGCCACCCAACGTAACGGGAACGTTACATATGGGGCATGGATTTAACCAAACACTTATGGATGCATTAACGCGTTATCACCGCATGAAAGGTGACAATACGCTATGGCAGCCAGGTACTGATCACGCAGGTATTGCGACACAAATCGTGGTTGAAAGACAGCTTGATAAAGAAGGTATTTCAAGACATGACCTAGGCCGAGAAAAGTTTTTAGAAAAAGTATGGGAATGGAAAGAATATTCAGGTGGCACGATCACACAACAGATGCGTCGCCTAGGCACTTCGCCTGACTGGTCACGCGAGCGTTTCACGATGGATGAAGGTTTATCAAAAACAGTCACCGAAACATTTGTAAGTTTATATAAAGAAGGACTTATCTATCGAGGCAAACGTTTGGTGAATTGGGACATTCAATTACAAACAGCTGTATCTGATTTAGAAGTCGTTCAAGAAGAAGAGGATGGGTTCATGTGGCATATTCAATATCCACTTGCATCCGGCAAAGGCCACTTAACGGTTGCCACCACAAGACCTGAAACGATGTTGGGTGATGTGGCGATTATGGTTCATCCAGAAGATGCGCGCTATGAAAAATTAGTTGGCCAAATGGTAAAGCTTCCTTTATGTGATCGTGAAATTCCAATCATTGCAGATGATTATGTAGATCAAACATTTGGGACAGGTGTTGTGAAGGTAACGCCAGCACATGACTTTAATGACTATGCCGTAGGCATGCGTCATAAGCTTCCCATGATAAGTGTGTTGACACTCGATGGACACATTAATGAATCAGCACCAAAAATTTATCAAGGTTTAGAGCGATTTGCTGCGCGCAAAAAAATTGTAGAAGATTTAGATGCGCAAGATTTTCTTGTTAAAACTGAAAAACATAAATTGAAAATTCCGCGTGGCGATAGAACAGATGTAGTGATCGAACCGATGCTCACAGATCAATGGTTTGTTGCCATGACAAAAAAAGGCCATGATGGAAAAAGCATTACAGAAAAAGCACTCGATGTAGTAAAAGCGGGTGAGATTAAATTCTTTCCTGATAATTGGGTGAATACTTATAACCAGTGGTTAAACAATATTCAAGATTGGTGCATTTCAAGACAACTTTGGTGGGGCCATCAAATACCAGCTTGGTATGGTGAACAAGGCCAAGTATGGGTTGCGCATAATGAAGAAGAAGCTAAAGCGCTCGCTTTAAAAGAAGGTTACCAAGGCCATTTAAAACGTGACTCAGATGTTTTAGATACCTGGTATTCATCAGCACTTTGGCCTTTTTCAACGCTTGATTGGACGCCTGACTATCCGAAAGTATCAAATCCAGCGCTCGATCTTTATTTGCCTTCCACAGTGCTAGTGACAGGTTTCGATATTATCTTTTTCTGGGTAGCGCGGATGGTGATGATGACAAAACATATCACTGGAAAAATTCCCTTTAAGCATGTGTATGTGCACGGATTGATTCGTGATGCAGAAGGCCAGAAGATGAGTAAATCAAAAGGCAATGTTTTGGACCCTATTGATTTAATTGACGGCATCTCATTAGAAGCGCTCATAGAAAAAAGAACGACGGGGCTTATGAATCCAAAGCAAGCCGAATCGATTACTAAAAAAACACGTAAAGAATTTCCAGAAGGCATAGCCGCTTTTGGCACTGATGCTCTACGTTTTACTTATGCCAGTTTAGCGAGTCCTGGACGTGATATTAAATTTGATCTTCAGCGCTGTGAAGGCTATCGAAACTTTTGTAATAAATTATGGAATGCGACGCGATTTGTATTGATGAATTGCGAAGGCAAAGAAAATGGTTTTGGCGAATGTGTGGATGGTTATTTAGAATTTTCAAAAGCTGATCGTTGGATCGTGAGCGTATTGCAAGAAAGAGAAGCGGCGATTGAAAAAGCATTTGCAGATTATCGATTTGATTTGTTATCCCAAGAGCTTTATCAATTTGTATGGGATGAATTTTGTGATTGGTATCTTGAAGTGGCTAAAGTTCAATTGCAAATCGGCAACGAAGCTGAACAAAGAGCGACACGTAGAACACTTTTGCGCGTTCTTGAAACCATTTTAAGATTGATACACCCAGTGATGCCTTTCATTACCGAAGAAATCTGGCAAACAATAGGGCCTATGAATGGAAGGTCGGGACCTTCAATTATGCTGGAGGTATATCCTCAAAGTGACGCCAAGAAAATAGATCAAGAAAGTATTCAATGGATGTCAATTTTAAAAGAGATGGTCGATGTATGCCGGAAACTTCGCGGCGAAATGAACATTTCTCCGGCACAGAAAATTCCACTTGTCATTTCCGGCGATAAAAAATCACTTGAGCTATATGCAGCTTATCTTAAAGCGCTCGCTAAATTAACTAACGTCGAGATTGTGGATGAACTTCCAGCGATGGATGCACCCGTCATGTTAGTGAAAGATTTTAAGTTAATGCTTAAAGTTGAAGTGGACGTAGCAGAAGAAAAAGAAAGAATCACAAAAGAACTGAATCGTATTCAAATTGAAATACAGAAAGCTAAAGGAAAGTTAGAAAATGCTAGCTTTATTGATAAGGCACCTGAAGCAGTAATCGTTCAAGAAAAAAAACGTTTAGAAGAATTTACAGAGACTTTTGAAAAGTTAGAAGCACAGCTAAAAAAAATTAGCTTAAACGACGTTTTTTGATAAAGAAGGTAATGACGCCATCATCATCTTCAAGAGACAAAAGTTCGTGCCCTGTCTGGCGACAAAATGCATCAAAATCTTTCTTACTCCCAGGGTCTGTTGCGATAATTTTTAAAACCTGATCAGATTGAATTTCATTTAAACCTTTTTTACATCGCAAAATAGGCAACGGACATTTAAGCCCTGTTGCATCTACTTCGTGATCATAATGCATATTATTTGAGTGCTGAAAAAGTATACCCAGCATTTGCCCAGGCAATGACACCACCTGCTAAGTTATACACATCGTGATAATCATGTTCGGCAAGATAAGATGCTGCGTGCGCTGAACGAATACCGCTATGACAATAAAAAACAATACTAGATTTTTTAGGAAGCTTATCAAATGCTTGAGGAAGGTTAGCAAGGGGGATATGTTTTGCCCCTTGGATAATGCCTCTTGCAACTTCGTCATCATTTCTTACATCAATTAAAACTAAATCATCTTGTTTGATCATGCCATGTAAAGTTTCGGCATCTATAGTCATGAAAGCACTCATAAAAGAAAAGCTTATATATTAAAGAATTTTTTGAATGATCAGGGCGATCACATTTGTCGCAGCAAGTGCTTGCAAGCCCCACAGTGTGTATTTCATACCCTGAACTCTAAGTTCTATATTAGGCGTTGCTTCTAGAAAAGCTTTTGCATAATAAAGTCGACCTGCAGTAAATAAGCCACCTAGAAGTAAAACGATTGTCCAATGAATATGATTAGCTTCAAGACATCCTAAGAGGATAAGACCTAAGGGAACATACTCTGCAAAATTACCATGCGAACGGATTGCTTGTTGCAAATCGTCTCGACCGCCATCGCCTAAAGACACTTCATTTTGCCGCCTTAAGTTAATGACGTTTAATGTTAATTTAACGTATACAAAGGTAAGGATAGCAGCGTAAATAGCAGTAATTTTTAACATGGTTTTTTTGAATGAAATAATCTAAGAAGGCCTCATTATAACATCGAGACTTGGCCCTTATAAACGGGCACTACTTAATTTTTATAACCTTGGAGAGTGCATTTTACCAAAAGACTTTGATGAGAAAATGCACATACATTCATTACTTCTTTTAAATTTCAATACTAAATGAGCGTAATTTGAATTTTATTTCTTCTCATTCATTTCTTTCATTTCTTTTTCTATTTCAATGATGGCATTATCCATTTTTGTTTCTTCTTTTTTCTTAACTACTGAAGGTGCTTTAGTTTTGCAAGATATTTCCATTTTATTTAGTACATAAGGTATAGACTCCGAGGTGCTAATTACATTATAACCGTCCGCACATAACTCGTTTGCTTTTGCATTGCATGCATCGATAAGTACACATTTAATTTCAGTGACTAAAGACTTATTTTTTTCAGTTGTTTCTTGTTTTGTGGTGTAAGTCATAGAACTGCAAGCAGATATAAATATCGCACTAATAAGTACTGAAATATTCTTAACTTTCATTTTAATAAGCCCATTCTTAATAGAGGATATGTCAAAATTATAATCAACTTTAGCTTAAAGAATATTTAATTTTTTAAAGCGGATGCAGTTCAATGGCAGAATGTGAGCTTCCCAAGCTCGACATGCGTGTTCGATTCCCGTCATCCGCTCAAATGGCTAAATTAATTTTGATGTGGCAAAAGTAGCGAAGAGTGCCCAGAGTGTGACCATCAACATTAAATTAGAGCCGAACTTTGTGATGCTTCGAATTCTGCCGGTGATGAAAGCTGCATAAGTAATCGTAAATAAATTTCCAATCAATTGATTGAAGTCATTTGTAAATCCTTGACTGTATAAAGGGTAGAGTACACAGTTTAAAAATAAAATCGGCACTATTGAAAGCAATGCACGGTCACGTGTTTTCTTGATAAGCAGCCATTGTGTATAAGCCATAAAACCAATCAGCACTGTCCAAATAAGACCAATCATCCAAGATGAAGGCAACAAAGGATATTCAGGTTTAATGGGTTGAGTGACTGATTGATTGATGTTGAATGTAAAAAGAATGCCATTTATCAACGTGGTAATGCCAAGGCTGATGACCAACAATTGAATAAGACCGCGGCGATTGGGTTTGATATTGAACATGAACTATTCCTTAAAAAATAATTTTGTTGATTAAACTTTTGAGTTATTAATTAATTCATAATACTACTGAAACTATGCGTTCTAAAAGACATTAAATCATGAAAAAAAATCCTCCATGCGTCATGACATTTTCAGCGACCGATCCGACGGGCGGCGCAGGACTTCAGGCTGACGTTTTAACGCTTGCTAGCTTAGGCTGTCACCCGTTGTCTGTGACAACGGCGATTACCGTTCAAGATACCTCAGGTGTTGAAAGTATGATGGCTTTTGATGCGGACTGGGTGAATGACCAAGCACGTAGCTTATTAGAAGATATACAAGTTGCTGCATTTAAATGCGGTTTATTAGGCAGTGTAGAAACGATTGCAATGATTGCAGAAATTGTGGCGGATTATCCGACCATTCCACTTATCATTGATCCTGTATTAGCCTCAGGCCGAGGTGATGCATTGGTGACAAATGAAATGATTAATGCGATGTCAGATTTGTTGTTATCTCAAGCAACACTTATTACACCCAATAGTATTGAAGCAAGACGTTTAGCGTTTAGAGATCATGATGATTTTGGTGAAGCAAGTTTAGATGAATGTGCAGAGCGACTTCTTAATACGGGTTGCCAATTGGCTTTAATTACCGGCACACATGAAGTAACGACCGAAGTCATCAACACCTTATATAACGAGCATGGCAAAGTGAAGAGCTACAACTGGGAAAGATTGGCAGGCAGTTATCATGGTTCAGGCTGCACTTTAGCTTCAGCGATTGCAGGTTGTATGGCATTAGGATCCACCTTAGAAGAAGCGATTCAAGAAGGACAACGTTTTACTTGGCAGTCTTTAAAACATGGATTTAAGCCAGGCATGGGCCAGTTTATTCCAGATCGACTTTTTTGGGCCCATGACGATGAATTGGAATATGCGCGATTCATTCATCATTAAAGGTTTGTACGCCATCACTCCCGATATGGCGGACTTAAAGACTCTTATTCAAAAGACTCAATTAGCCATTGAAGGCGGTGCTTTTATGGTGCAATATCGCAGCAAAATCCACGATCGTGACGCTAAAATGCAGCAATGTGCTGCTATTTTACGTCTTTGTCGTCAATATAAGATACCTTGCATTGTCAATGACGATGTGGACATGTGCCGTATTTTGGAAGCAGATGGTGTTCATTTAGGTGAAAAAGACGACAATATCGCAGATGTTAGGCGCATTTTAGGCGAAGATGCAATCATTGGAAGCTCATGTTATGACCAACTGAACCGTGCAAAACAGGCTCAAAATGAGGGTGCAAGTTATGTGGCTTTTGGTGCAATGTTCGAAACCCTCACAAAACCTAATGCACCGAGAGCCACTTTAGAACTTTTAAGAGAGGTTAAATCTCAAATTCAAATCCCCGTCGTTGCAATTGGGGGCATCACCATGAATAATGCTCATGATGTGATTGAGACGGGAATCGACGCGATCGCTGTCATTAATAGTCTTTTTGAGGCTAAAACCATTAAGGAAACCGCAGAAACATTCTCTAAGATGTTTCATTAAATCGATATGAGTCAAAATAAAACGCTATTTGAACGTTCACAAAAAGTCATTCCAGGTGGTGTGAATTCCCCTGTCCGCGCATTTAAGTCTGTAGGTGGCACGCCGATTTTTTTCAAAAAAGGTTTAGGCAGTAAGTTATGGGATGAAGATGGTCGTGAATATATCGACTACATCAATTCCTGGGGTCCGATGATTTTGGGTCACGCGCACCCTCAAGTGCTTAAAGCCATTCAAGAAGCCTCATTCGATAGTTTGTCATTTGGCGCACCCACAAAACGCGAGCTCGAGATGGCGGAACTTCTCGTGAAGCTCGTTCCAAGTATTGAACAAGTGAGATTGGTAAGTTCAGGCACAGAAGCTACCATGAGTGCGATTCGAGTTTCACGTGGATTTACGAAACGTGACACGCTCGTTAAATTTGAAGGTTGTTATCACGGTCACGCCGATGCGTTATTAGTGAAAGCAGGTTCAGGGCTCTTAACCTTTGGAGAACCAAGTTCCGCTGGCGTTCCAGAGGATGTGGCAAAGCATACATTGACGCTTCCTTATAACGATGTAGAAGCACTCAAAACACTCTTTAAAGAAAAAGGTGACACCATTGCAGCTGTCATTATTGAGCCCGTGGTTGGTAATATGAATCTTATTATTCCTACAATCGAATTTTTACAAACACTTCGTGAGTTATGCACCAAACATGGTGTTGTGCTTATTTTTGATGAAGTGATGACAGGCTTCAGAGTGCATTTAGGTGGCGCTCAAGCGCTCTATGGCATCACTCCTGATTTAACGACGCTAGGTAAAGTCATTGGTGGCGGTTTACCCGTGGGGGCCTTTGGCGGACGTCGCGACATTATGCAATGTTTAGCACCTTTAGGTCCTGTATATCAAGCAGGCACATTGTCTGGAAACCCTGTAGCAGTTGCAGCAGGATTAGCTACCTTGAAGTTAATTCAAGCCCCACATTTCTATGAGGAATTAACCAAAAAAACCAAATCACTCGTGGACGGCTTAACAAAAGTTGCACATGACTTACATGTGAAATTCAGTGCGCAATCCGTAGGTGGTATGTTTGGTATTTATTTCAGTGAAAAGGCTCCAACAAGCTTTGATGAAATTATGAAAAGTAATAAAGAGCAGTTCAATCAATTTTTCCATCATATGCTTACCTCCGGTTTCTACTTTGGCCCATCTGCATTTGAGGCGGGCTTTGTGTCGAATGCCCACACAGACGAGGACATTCATCAAACGATTGAAGCCGCAAAAGAAGTCTTTCAAGTCCTTAAATAAGCTCAATAATTGTTGAATTACAAGGCGTTAGGCTTTATGATTAAAGGTTCCGTTTAATCTTTTTAATGTAGTTTATGACTCAATTCGAAAGACCTGAGCAACAAGGTCTCTATAACCCTAAAAATGAGCATGACGCCTGTGGCGTCGGCTTTGTGGCTAACATTCATGGCACAAAAAGTCACACCATTGTGGCGCAAGGCCTTCAGATCTTAACGAACTTAACGCATCGTGGCGCGACAGGCTATGACCCCAAATTAGGTGATGGTGCCGGCATCCTCATTCAAATGCCAGACGGCCTCATTCGAGATGAAGCTAAAAAACTATCGATTGATTTACCTGCTATAGGTCAATACGCATGCGGCCTTATTTTCTTTCCACAATCCGCTCAGTATCGAAATCAATGTGAAAAGATCATCACTGACATTATCAAAGAAGAAGGCCAAACATTCTTAACATGGCGTGATGTGCCCACTAATAATTCCAATATCGCAGATGCTGCGAAAGCGTTAGAGCCAAAAATCAAGCAAGTCATCATTGGCCAAGGTAAAGAAGTTAAAGATCAAAATCATTTCGAACGAAAACTTTTTGTGATTCGTAAGCGCATTGAACATAGCGTTAAAAAATTAGGGCTCGATGATCCCGCACAGTTTTATATTCCATCCCTTTCAAGCCGCACGATTGTATATAAAGGCATGCTGCTTGCAAACGAAGTAGACACTTATTACCCAGATTTAAAAGATGAGCGTGTGACATCGGCATTAGCTCTCGTGCATCAACGTTTCTCAACGAACACCTTCCCTGCATGGGATTTAGCACATCCATTTAGAATGATTGCGCATAACGGTGAAATTAATACAGTACAAGGCAATGTCAATTGGATGCGCGCACGACACGAAAGTATGCAATCCGCACTACTAGGTGATGACCTAGAAAAATTATGGCCACTCATTGTCGAAGGTCAATCAGACTCCGCATGTTTTGATAATTGTTTGGAATTATTAGTTGCGGGTGGCTACAGTCTTCCACATGCAATGATGATGTTAATTCCTGAAGCATGGTCGGGCAATCCGATGATGGATGAAAACCGCCGTGCATTCTATGAATATCATGCTGCCTTAATGGAACCATGGGATGGTCCAGCAGCAGTGGCATTTACCGATGGTCGTATGATTGGTGCCACATTAGATCGAAATGGATTACGCCCCGCACGTTATTTAATGACGGATGACGGCGTTGTGATGATGGCATCTGAAATGGGTGTACTTCAATTCCCACAAGAAAAAATTATTAAGAAGTGGCGCTTACAACCAGGCAAAATGCTTCTCATTGATACTGAATCAGGTCGTATCATTGATGATGAAGAAGTGAAAAAAGAACTCGCAAGACATAAACCTTATCGTCAGTGGATTGACAGTTCTCGCTATTTCTTAGGCGACTTCCCAAAGACAAATAGCAAGACTGAACTTAAAGCGACACTTCTAGACACACAACAAAGTTTTGGTTACACACAAGAAGATATTAAATTTATTCTTCAACCGATGGTGGCGAACGGTGAAGAGAACTCAGGTTCGATGGGTAATGATGCAGCACTCCCTGTGCTCTCAAAAAAACCAAAACTTATTTACAACTACTTCAAACAATTATTTGCGCAAGTTACTAATCCACCAATCGATCCGATTCGCGAAGAATTAGTGATGTCGCTTGTGACATTCATCGGACCTAAACCTAATTTATTAGCTGTCGATGAAACAAAACCAACGACGCGTCTTGAGACAAGTCAGCCCGTTTTAACGTTGGATGATCTAGAACAATTAAAAAATATTTCTAAACTCACAAAAGATGCCTACAAATCACTCGTCCTCGATATTACATACGATGTGAAGGGCCTTAAAAAAGACGATGCCTATGGCATGAAAAAAGCGATTGACACACTTCGCGAAGACGCACACAAAGCTGTGAAAGATGGTTACAACATTCTCATTTTATCTGATCGTAACCAATCAAAAGATCGTATGTCGATCCCAGCATTGTTAGCCACATCAGCTACTCATCAACATTTAGTGCGTGAAGGTTTGCGTACAAATACAGGTTTAGTCGTAGATACAGGTTCTGCACGTGAGGTGCATCACTTCGCACTTTTAGGTGGCTATGGGGCTGAAGCAATTTGTCCATGGCTCGCTTATGAGTCAATGAACGCGATGACAACGGATCACAACCTCGCTCACAAGAATTTTATTAAGTCGATTAGCAAAGGTCTTTATAAAGTGATGTCTAAGATGGGCATCTCGACTTATCAATCTTATTGTGGCGCACAAATTTTTGAAGCAGTGGGTCTTAACTCACAACTTATTAATACATATTTCAAAGGAACAGCCACTAATGTTGAAGGTATCGGCATTGAAGAAATTGCGGAAGAAACGATGCGCATTCATCAATCTGCATTTGGATCCGATCCTGTATTAGCGCATGCATTAGATGCAGGGGGTGAATATGCATTTAGAATCCGTGGTGAAGAGCATATGTGGACACCCGATTCGATTGCAAAATTGCAACACGCGACACGTACTAATCAATACAACACTTATAAAGAATATGCCGCTTTAATTAATGATCAAACGAAACGTCAAATGACGTTACGTGGATTATTTAAATTAAAAATGAATGACAAATCAATTTCGATTGACGAAGTCGAGTCAGCCAAAGAAATTGTGAAGCGTTTTGCAACAGGTGCGATGTCATTAGGATCCATTTCAACCGAAGCACATACGACATTAGCGATCGCGATGAATCGTATTGGTGGCAAATCGAATACGGGCGAAGGTGGTGAAGATGCAAAACGTTTCTTAACGCTAGATAAAGATAATACGGTTGCTAACGTCATCGGACTTAATTTAATTGAAAGTGATATTAAACTTAAAAAAGGTGACTCACTTCGTTCACGCATTAAACAAGTGGCTTCCGGTCGCTTTGGTGTGACAGCAGAATATTTAAGTTCAGCCGATCAAATTCAAATCAAGATGGCACAAGGTGCAAAACCTGGCGAAGGTGGTCAATTACCAGGCCATAAGGTAAGCCCTTATATTGCAAAACTTCGTTTCTCAGTACCTGGTGTGGGACTTATTTCACCGCCACCGCATCACGACATTTATTCGATCGAAGATTTAGCACAACTTATTCATGATTTAAAAAATGCAAATCCAAGTGCAAGTATCTCAGTAAAACTTGTATCAGAAACGGGTGTGGGAACAGTGGCTGCGGGTGTGGCAAAAGCTAAATCTGATCACATTGTGATCGCAGGTCATGACGGTGGCACAGGCGCTTCGCCTATTTCGTCGATTAAACATGCAGGTACGCCTTGGGAAATTGGTTTAGCTGAAACTCAACAAACTTTAGTCTTAAATCGTTTACGTGGACGTGTCATTGTGCAGGTCGATGGACAAATGAAAACAGGACGCGATGTAGTGATTGGTGCGCTCCTTGGTGCAGATGAATTCGGCTTTGCGACAGCACCTCTTGTCGTCGAAGGTTGCATCATGATGCGTAA
Organism: Candidatus Methylopumilus rimovensis; assembly: GCF_006364615.1. Taxonomy (NCBI): domain Bacteria; kingdom Pseudomonadati; phylum Pseudomonadota; class Betaproteobacteria; order Nitrosomonadales; family Methylophilaceae; genus Candidatus Methylopumilus; species Candidatus Methylopumilus rimovensis. The sequence continues at coordinate 68,351 of NZ_CP040986.1, forward strand.
GTGTCATTTGAATACATGCCCAGTGGGTGTAGCGACGCAAGATCCAGAATTACGTAAACGTTTCACAGGACAACCTGAACATGTGGTGAATTATTTCTTCTTCGTTGCTGAAGAAGTTCGTGAATTGATGGCATCTTTAGGCATTCGTAAATTTGATGATTTAATCGGTCGTGCCGATTTGCTAGATACACAAGCAGGCATTGAACACTGGAAAATTCATGGACTTGATTTCAGTAAAATTTTCTATCAACCAGCGATCGAAAAAGAAGTGTCACGTCGACACAATGAAGAACAATCGCACGGTCTTGAACATGCGCTTGATAACGAACTTATTAAATTAGCAAAACCTGCATTAAAGAAACGTGAAAAAGTATCGATCAATCTCCCAATCGTCAATACAAATCGAACAGTAGGTACGATGTTGTCACATGAAATTGCAAAACGTTTTGGCCATGAAGGTTTACCGCAAGATACGATTCAAATTACTTTAAATGGAACTGCTGGACAAAGCTTTGCGGCATTTCTAGCGCAAGGTATTTCCATGGAACTCATTGGCGAAGGTAATGACTATGTGGCTAAAGGATTATGTGGTGGCAGAGTTGTCATCAAACCACCTCAAGCATTTAAAGCCAAGTCGCATGAAAATATTATTGTAGGCAATACTGTGATGTATGGTGCCACGACAGGAGAAAGTTATTTCAGTGGTGTGGCAGGAGAAAGATTCTGTGTAAGAAACTCAGGAGCTTCTGCAGTAGTTGAAGGTGTGGGTAACCATGGTTGCGAATATATGACAGGTGGTACAGTTGTTGTTCTAGGTAACACCGGACAAAATTTTGCAGCAGGTATGTCAGGAGGGGTTGCTTACGTGTATGACGAAGATGGTTTATTTAATAAACGTTGCAATCCATCGATGGTGTCATTAGAAAAAGTAGAAACTAAAGAAGTACAAGCTAAAGTGCCTCAACATTTAAATCAACCAGATGAAGTCATTCTTAAAACGCTGATTGAAAAACATTTTAAATACACGAATAGCGAACGCGCGAAGTATATTTTAGATAATTGGGATAAAGCAAGGACACAATTTATTAAAGTCATGCCAAACGAATATAAACGCGCATTAAATGAACTTCATGCGTCACTTACAAAGGAAGCTGCATAATGGGTAAAGTCACTGGCTTCATGGAATTTGATCGCATCAGCGAACAAAATATACCTCCACAGGAACGTTTAAAAAATTATAAAGAATTCGTACTTCATCTCTCAGATGACGAAGCTAAGAAACAAGGCGCACGTTGCATGGATTGTGGTATTCCATTCTGCACATCAGGCTGCCCCATCAATAACATTATTCCTGACTGGAATGATTTGGTTTATAACCAAAATTGGGAAGAAGCGATCGAAGTATTGCATTCCACAAATAACTTCCCAGAATTTACAGGTCGTATTTGTCCTGCACCATGTGAAGCAGCATGTACACTCAATATAAATGATGATGCTGTTGGTATTAAATCCATTGAACATGCGATTATCGATAAAGCTTGGGAAAATAATTGGGTTAAACCCTTAGTCTCAACGAATAAAACAAACAAAAAAATTGCAATTGTGGGCTCTGGCCCCGCAGGCTTGGCTGCGGCTCAGCAATTAGCGCGTGTTGGCCACTCTGTTACTGTTTATGAAAAAAATGATCGTATTGGCGGTCTTTTGCGTTACGGTATTCCAGATTTCAAAATGGAAAAGTCACACATTGATCGTCGCGTAAAACAAATGGAAGCTGAAGGCGTTGTTTTCAAAATCAATCAGAATATTGGCGAAAATGTAAAACCTGAAGAGCTCACAAGTAACTTTGACGCTGTGATTCTTGCTGGTGGTGCAGAACACCCTCGTGATTTACCTGTTCCTGGTCGTGAACTCCATGGTGTCATGTTTGCGATGGATTTCTTGCCGCAACAAAATAAAATAGTTGCAGGTGACAAACTACAAAATCAAGTTCTAGCGACAGGTAAGCACGTGGTCGTCATTGGTGGTGGCGACACAGGTTCTGATTGTGTAGGTACATCGAATCGTCATCATGCAGCTTCGGTCACACAATTTGAATTAATGCCACAGCCACCTAAGCAAGAAAATAAAGAACTCGTTTGGCCGAATTGGCCCCTCAAACTTCGCACATCAAGCTCTCATGAAGAGGGCTGTGAGCGTGATTGGTCTGTCACTACAAAAAGTTTTGTGGGTGAAAATGGTAAGGTTAAAGAAATCATTGCAGCACGTGTTGAGTGGAAAGATGGCAAGATGGTGGAAGTGCCGAATTCAGAATTTACATTGAAAGCAGATCTTGTATTGCTTGCGATGGGTTTTGTGAGTCCACAGCAAAAAATGTTAGATCTCTTTGGTGTGGATAAAGATCAGCGTGGTAACGTCAAAGCATCGACAGAAGGAAAAGACGCTTACATCACATCGAAAGCTAAAGTCTTTGCAGCAGGTGATATGCGTCGTGGTCAGTCGCTTGTCGTATGGGCAATTCGTGAAGGTCGTCAATGCGCGCGCGCAGTCGATGAATTCTTGATGGGAACCTCTACCCTCCCACGTTAATTTTTAAAACTTTATTTTTAAGTTTTAAAATCATTTATGACACAATTCAAAAACGATAACTTCTTAAAAGCTCTTTATAGAGAACCCACACCGTACACACCTATATGGATGATGCGTCAAGCAGGACGTTATTTGCCGGAGTACCGTGCCACACGTCAGAAAGCTGGCGACTTTTTAAGTCTTTGTAAAAATCCAAATTTAGCAACCGAAGTCACATTGCAACCGCTTGATCGTTATCCACTTCTAGACGCATCTATTTTATTTTCAGATATTTTGACCGTGCCCGATGCGATGGGATTAGGCTTATACTTTGCAGCTGGCGAAGGACCTAAGTTTCAAAGACCCTTGCGTGATGAAGCGGATATTCAAAAATTAAAAATACCTGATATCGATAAAGACTTGAAGTATGTAATCGATGCAGTTTCACAAATTAAAAGTGCATTACAAGGACGCGTTCCTCTCATTGGATTTTCCGGAAGCCCTTGGACGTTGGCAACTTATATGGTCGAAGGCCAAGGCGGCACCGACTTTTTAACGATTAAACAAATGGCGTACAGCCGTCCTGATTTACTTCATCACATTTTAAAAACAACGACAGAAGCTGTAACACAATATTTACAAGGTCAAATTGAAGCGGGTGTCGATACCATTATGATTTTTGATTCATGGGGTGGTGCACTATCTCATCAAGGCTATTTAGAATTTTCATTGCCTTATATGAAAGTAATTTTGTCTAATTTAAAGATGATGAGTAGTAAAAAAATTCCATCGATCATGTTTACTAAAGGTGGCGGTCTTTGGCTAGAGGATCAAGTCACAGCAGGATCTGATGCATTAGGACTTGATTGGCAAACTGATATTGGAATCGCACGCCAAAAAGTGGGTCAAAAAGTAGCACTTCAAGGCAATTTAGATCCTGCGATTTTGTTATCTAAACCTGAAGCGATTGAAAAAGAAGTCAAACGTATATTAGATGGTTACGGTGCGGGCACTGGCCATATTTTTAATTTAGGCCATGGTATTACAGAACACACACCACCCGAAAACGTAGATGTGATGCTCACGGCTGTACGTGAATACAGCCAGCAATTTCACATCAAATAAAAATTAATTTGGATTTTGTTGAAGTCTAGCAATACGATCATCTAAACTTGGATGAGTCGAAAATAATTCCTTAAGGCCCATGCCTTGTTCACCTGAAATACCTAATGCTGCGATTGATTTTGGTAAAGCACTAGATTCATATTGCGCCTTGAGTCGCTGAAGGGCTGCAATCATTTTTTGTTTTCCTGCGAGTTGGCCACCGCCAATATCAGCTCGATATTCGCGTTGACGAGAGAACCACATGACAACGATCGAAGCAAGAACACCTAACAGCAATTCCGAGATAATCATCGTGATAAAGAATGCAGGACCTGTACCTTCTCTTGTTTTAAAAATAACTTTATCTACTGTATAACCAATAACGCGTGAGAAGAACAAGACAAACGTATTCACAACACCTTGTATGAGTGTCAATGTGACCATGTCGCCATTCGCAATGTGAGATATTTCGTGACCAATAACTGCTTCAGCTTCGTCTTTTGTCATCATTTCAAGCAAGCCTGAAGACACAGCCACAAGAGAACTATTGCGACTCATACCTGTTGCAAACGCATTGACAACTGGAGAGTTAAAAATAGCCACTTCAGGCATTTGAATGCCGACCGCTTGTGATTGATTTTTGACTATATTCATGAGCCAAATTTCATCAGGCGTTTTAGGATTGTCGATGGTGACAGCGCCCGACATTTGTTTGGCTGACCACTTTGAAATAGCGAGCGAAATGAAAGCACCTCCAAAGCCCATCACCGCTGCAAAAATTAAAAGACTGTTAAGGTTAAGTCCATTCGCATTAAGGAAGGGTTCTACACCAAGCAATCGCATAGTGATAGAAAGAACAAAAACAATCGCAAGGTTCGTAACAAGAAAATAAAAGATACGCTTCATCTTAAAAAATGCTTTCTTTAGTTAGGTTGATCAATAACTGCGTTAACTTGAACGGATACTTTTTGTCCTACACGATATTTAGTTTGAGTCTCTTCTTCGAACTCGTGACCATTGTAGGAAAAAGTCGTAATATAACCCTCCTGAACCCTTTGGTAATTATCACGTTGCGTACAACGTTCAACATTATTTGTGTCATTAGCATCGGCATTTTGCACACGGTCACCTACAACAGCACCTACTGCAGCACCTACTGCACCTGCAGCGACTTTGCCACTTCCCTTGCCTACGCGGCTTCCCAACAATCCTCCTGCCATACCACCAATAATGGCACCGGCAATACCTTTTTCCTTTGGCGGAGCTGCTTCAGTTGAGTTTTGGCATGAAGAAATAGGACGGTTGATTTCAATGTAACGAGGGGTGACTCTTTTCACCGTAGCCATATCTGAAAATTCGGCAGCATTCGCAAAGCTTGAAGCTAAAAACATAAGAGCAATCGAGAGCTTTTTCATAATATATCCTTTTTATAAGTAATTTTTAGATGAGAATCTAAGATCTTAAGTTCAATTCTATAAAAAATTAATCTTCTTCCACAATAATTTTTTCCGAAAGGCGAATCATACGCTCAATAGGCGTGACCCAAACTAAACCATCTCCTTGCTGACCGGTATGTGCCGTTTCGACAATAATTTGTAAAATCCCTTCCACTAAATTATCAGGCGTAATCATCTGGATGAATATTTTAGGCGTGTAGTCACTGAGTTCTTGTCTTAAATCATCTGTAACTTTTTTTAAGCCATGTCCACAACCGTCTACTTTAGTGACAGTCATGCCAGGAAAATTTTTAAGATTTCTCATCGCTGAACGAATTTTAGGTAATCGATGAGGTGGAATGATGGCTTTAATTTCTTTCATAATATGTTATCCCATTCATTAGGCTTCGGTTGGCGCCTCTGCAAATTTTTTATATAAGGTTGGTAATACAAGTAAGGTCAACACTGTTGAGGTAATGAGACCACCAATGACAACAATGGCGAGCGGTTTTTGTACTTCAGAGCCCGGGCCTGTGGCAAACAAGAAGGGCACTAAGGCAAGAAGGGCTACGGTTGCAGTCATCAGCACAGGCCTTAATCTTTGTTTGCAACCTTCTCGAATGGCATCGAATTGCGACATACCTTCAGATTTTAACTGTTGAATACAAGTGATCAAGACAACTCCATTGAGAACAGCAATACCACATAGTGCAATAAAACCGACAGAAGCAGGTACTGAAAGATATTCGCCTGTGATAGCGAGACCAAAAACGCCACCAATGGCTGCAAAAGGAAGAACGGAAATAATCATAGTGGCAAAACGAATCGAATTAAATAAGATAAAGAGTAAGAAAAAGATAGCAAGAATCGTGACAGGAACAATGAGCGCCAGATGATTTAATGCACGTTGCATATTTTCAAATTGACCCCCGTAAACAAAATAATAACCTTCCGGTAACTTGATTTGAGTATCGAGTTTTTTTTGTAATTCTGCAACAAATCCACCAAGATCTCGATCTTTCACATTCATTGCAATGACAATTCTTCGTTTAGCGAATTCGCGGCTGATCTGAGCTGGACCATCTTTAATTTCAATGGAAGCCAAGTCTTTCAATGCAATTTTTGATCCATTAGGTGATATCAGCATGGTATTACCTATCGTTTCTACATCACTTCGCTGATCTTCAGGGAATCGAACTGCTGCAGAAAAACTTCTTTGTCCTTCATAGACGCGTGTTGCAATTTTTCCGCCAATTGCGGTTTCGATTAACTCATTAATATCAGATGCATTGAATCCATAACGGGCAATCGCTTGTCGGTCTAAATTAATATTTAGATACACTTGACCTGATACTTTTTCAATTTTAATATCAGCGGCCCCCTTAATACCTCCTGCTAATCGGGCAACCTCATCCGCTTTTGTTTTTAAAAGTTTGATATCCTCACCAAAAATTTTGATTGCAACATCTGCTCGAACACCCGTCGATAATTCTGCTACACGCGCAGAAATTGGCTGCATCATCACAGTTTGGGCGCCTAGCAAGGATTGCAATTTATTTTTAATTTCTTGAGCAATCGTATCTTGGGTCCAACCATCAGGCCAGGTATCTTTATCCTTTAGACTAATTACAGCTTGAGATTCGTTTTGAGATTGAGGGTCCGCAGGACTTTCACCACGGCCAATATTTGAGACCACACTTAAAACGCCTGGCACTGTAGTGATTTCTTTGGTTGCTTTTTTTTCCATTTCAATAGATTCATCCAGTGAAATATTTGGCATACGTGTGATGCTTGCTACAATCGTTCCTTCTTTCATCTCTGGAATAAAAGAAGTGCCTAAGAAGGGTAATAAGACAATGGAAAAAATAAATACTGCGCTAGCTATTAAAATTGTTTTTTTCTCATTATTTAAACAAAGATTCAGGAGTTTTTCATAAGGCGCTTTAATGAGTTTAATAATTTTCGTATCCTCTCCACTACCACCTTTTAAAAAATATGAGCATAAGACTGGCGTTAAGGTAAACGAAAGTATCAATGAGATAAGAAGTGCTATCGCTATTGTGACGGCAAGAGGACTAAACATCTTACCTTCCATACCGGTCAAGGTCATAAGCGGAAGAAATACTAAAATGATAATACCCACACCAAAAAGAACAGGGGTGCCGACTTCAGTCGCTGACTCTAAAATGGTACGAATTTTACTGTCTGATTTATCATGACCCAGTCTATGAAAGGTATTTTCAACCACCACAACAGCACCATCGACCATAAGACCAATAGCGATCGTTAAGCCACCCAATGACATGAGATTGGCAGATATGCCAAAATAATTCATTGCAATAAATGTTACGAGTGGTGTGAGGACTAATGTCATCACGACAATTAAACTTGATCGTACATCGCCTAAAAAAAGGAAAAGAATCCCTATCACTAAAATCACACCCTCAATTAAAACTTTAACAACGGTAAATAATGCAGAGTCGACTAACTCACTACGATCATAGAAAGATTTAATTTGAAGGCCACCTGGCAATAATTTTTTTTCATTAATTTCATTGACCTTGGTTTTAATGCGAGTAACAACCTCTTTGGCATTGCCCCCGCGAAGCATCATGACAATAGCCCCGACTGATTCTGTATCCCCATTTTTCACAAGCGATCCCACTCGGACTTCATGGCCAAGTTTGACTTCAGCCACATCTTTCATATAAACAGGCACACCATTACGCTCTTTTAAAACGATGGAGCGAATGTCATCTAAGTTTTTAATAAGACCTACACCACGGATCAAAAATTGTTCATCAAATTGAGGAAGCACCCCTGCACCACTATTGGTATTGTTCTTAGCTAATGCGGTATAGACTTCATGGAGTTTAATCCCGTAATGGTTAAGTCGGTCAGGATCAACAAGCGCTTGATATTGTTTAATGAAGCCACCAAATGAATTAATTTCAGCAACACCGGGGACACTTCTTAAAAGAGGCCTGACTACCCAATCTTGAATGGTTCTTCTTTCGGTTAATTCTTCCTCAGAAATTTTTTTATTTTCGTCACTTGGCTTTTCAAGTGTGTATTGAAAAACTTCTCCTAATCCTGTGGATACTGGACCTAGCACTGGCACAATACCATCAGGCATTTTTTCCATGACCTCCATCAGTCTTTCCATGACCAATTGTCTTGCGAAATAGACACTTGTGTTATCGGTAAATACAAGTGTGATGAGCGACAGTGAATTTTTGTTAAGTGAGCGCATGTCAGTGACACCAGGCAAACCTGTCATGGCAATTTCAATCGGAATAGTGATAAAGCGCTCTACTTCCTCGGGCGATTTTCCTGGCGCTGGAGTTGCAATTTGCACTTGGATATTTGTGACATCAGGAAAGGCATCGATAGTTAGTTTTTTAACGCCAAAAAAGCCAGCGACCAAAAGTGCAATGGCAAAGACTAAAACAATCAGTCTTTCTTGGAGCGAACCCCTTACTATTTTTTCAATCATACTTATTCAAGCTCTTTTTTCTTACGTTCGCTGTTAAGATGAAAAGCGCCGTCTGTGACAACAGTCTCACCTTCAGAGAGGCCACTTATTATGCTGATCAGGTTCCCATCTCTCATACCAAGTTCAACTTCTCTTAATCTAAAGGTTTTAGGTGTATTTTGGACAAGGACATACTTACGATCGTTTTCTCTCACCACAGATGAAATAGGTATGGCCAGTTTGGATATTTTTTTTGAGCGAATATACATCGATGTCAGCATGTCAGGTTTAAATAATAAACCAAGATTATCTAATTCAGCGCGCACCATGACGGTTCTCGTTTGAGGATCTACAATGCTATCTTCAAAAACAATTTTGGCTTCTATCTGTTTATTGTCTAATGCGGGAATTTCGATTGAAACAACTTCATCTTTTTGAATAAAGGAAGCTTGTTGTTCTGGAATATTAGCTACAGCCCATAATTTAGAAAGGTCTGCTATATGAAATAAATTATCTTGCGGATTAACGATTTGTCCTACATTAATGGCACGAGAAATAATAATGCCATCAAATAGACTTCTTATATCTCCAAAAGAATTTATTTGCCCCGAAGCCTCTAATTTCTCAACCGCTTTTTCACTCATACCGAGAACCATGAGTTGGTCACGGCTGGCCCTATAATCTGCCTTAACTGCCTCTAATTCATTTTCAATACGTAACATTTCAGCCTTACTAATAACATCAGCTTCGAATAATAATTTAGCTCGCTCGACTGCCTTGGTTTTTAATCCAATGAGTTGTGTGGATTTGATTAAAGTCAGTTGTGTTTGCGTGAGTTCGATACTATTAACGCGCGCAAGAACTTGGCCTTTTTTGACAATATCACCAAGGCTTACGTATAAATCGCTCACTCTACCCACGATAGGAGAGCCAATCTTGGCTAGTCTTCGGTTTTGAGTTTCCAAACGTCCTGGGATCATAAGCGTTTCGCTAATCTCTTGATAGCGCACAACCTCTGTTTTTATTTGCTTTTGAATATCAGGCGTAATGATGATCTCGAGTGGGTCAAGTTTTTTTTCTTTACTTTTATCCTCATGTTTTGAGCACGCCACTAAAAGACTGAGCGAAAGTAATAGTAAACATAAGTGTGTGATACTTTTTTTCATTTAAATTTTATTCTCCAGAATGTCCATGCCTAGTAATTGCTCAATTTCTAAAATTGCGACGATGTAATCATATTTTGACGCGAGATAATCTTTTCTAACTAGTCGAAAAGTTCTTTGTGCATCAAGATATTCAAGAATACCGCGTTCGCCATATCGATAAGCAGACTCAGCCACCTTTAAAACAGATTCGGCTTGTGATAGAAGGCCTGACTCGAAGGTTTTGACCTGTTGTTGCGCGATGAGATAACGCTGAAAAGCTGACTCAATATCACGCTTCAGTGCTAATTCCTGATCGGTATACTGCGCTTGAAGTTCACGATAACCGGCAGCAGCTTCTCCAATTTGCCCTTGTCTTTGATTCCAAATTGGAATAGGGATGCTGATACCAAAACGATAATTGGCGATATCAGGGTCTTGGTCAACCCCTGCGTTAAGGGTGATTCCGGGATTAATAAGTTTTTCCTCTAAACGCAATTGATTTTCGGCAATATCTGCAGAAGCTTTAATTTGTCTTAACCTAGGGCTTTTTATGATTTCATTTTTTAAGGTATCTGCATTTAAATTGATATCACTCGATGGGAGCGTGCCTGTTAAATCAAAAGCATCAGTTAAAGACTTACTCACCAAGCCTCTTAAATAGAGTTTACTCTCATAGATTCTAAGTCTTGCGGCATCTGCATCTCTTTGCGCTGCCACTAATTCAGTATCTGCTTTGATGACTTCATATCGGGGAGCTTCTCCTACCTCAACTCTTAAAGCTACTTTTTCTTGAATATTTTTTAAAGCATCTCGATCGCCCTCCGCAATTTTTAAAATAGCTTCATTTTGAAGGACATCATAAAAAGCTTTTTTAATCTGTAAGGATAAATTAATCAGGGTGGCCTCAGTGACTGATGATGCATAATTGACTCGCGACTCAGCTACGGCTTTTTTTGCGCTTCGCACATTCGGGAATTCTAGAGGTTGCGATAAATTTACATCGTAATTCCGACGTTGATTTGTATTGGAATTTGGTGTCCTAAAACGAGAAGGACCAGTGCCGATTGCAATTGATGGATTAAGATAAGATTCAGCTGTAATTACATTTGATCTCGCAGCATCTTCCTTAGCTTTTAAAACATCTAAGATAGGATTTTCTCTTTTTGCGATATCAATTAGATCTTGTAATGTATATTGAGGAACACACCAAACGCTATTTGAAAAAAGCCCTAAGAAAAGCAATAAAAATACGATACGCATGTGAAAATTATACGTCATTAAAGATACGAATGTTTCGAGAAAAGCAATTATTAGCTAAAAATGACAATAGATAACTTATTAAATTTAAACCTTATTTCTCTATCTTCCGTCAGATTTGATCCCGCTACATGCTAAAATTTTTCTTATGTTGATTAGAATTTTTATCCTTATCGTTTTTAATTTATTTACCTTAAGTTACGCTGCCGATTCATTTTTTTATTCTGATAAAGACCCAGATCAAATTCAGCAAATACCTCAAGGCTATATTGATCCTAGTATTATGGACCCATGCCAAACGAAGGCTTACAACAGACCCTTATCTTTGCTTGAAGTGACCGAGGCAGCTCTTTGTCATAATCCAAATACCAAGGAGGTTTATGCCAACGCAAAGATTCAGGCAGCGGAAGTGGGGGTAGCTCGATCTTTATTTTTTCCCTCACTAAGAGATACGGTGGCTGTCACAGAGAATCAGATTCGTAGTCAAACCAGAGGACAAAATAGTTTTAGAAATACCCAAAATCAAATCGTAGCATCATATCTTTTATATGATTTTGGGGGTCGAGATGCTAACTTAGAGAACGCCAATCAACTTTTAAAAGCAGCAAGCGCCACCCAAGATGCAATCGTTCAGAGGGTTTTGCTGAGCGCAGTCAATGCCTTTTATCAAGTGCATGCAAATAAAGCAATTTTGAAAGCATCAATTGAGTCAGAAAGACTTTTTGAAGAAAGTTTTAAAGCTGCAGAAGCCAAATATATTGCAGGTATTGCAACCCCTGCAGATAAACTTCAAGTCAACACTTCATTTGCCAGTGCCACCTTGACTAGACTTACTAATGAAGGGTTGCTTAGAATTGCTTATGGAAATTTAGCCACTATCATGGGGGCAGCCCCTGGAACACCTATTGAAATTATAGATAATGACATGGATGTTATGCCTGAATTTATTGATCAGGATATCCAAGCATTAATTGAGCAGGCCATAATCCAGAGGCCTGACTTAATTGCAACGGAGTCAGAGTTAAAGGCTTCACTGGCTAACATTGAATCAGTAAAAGCAGAGGCAAAACCTAAAGTGAAAATTGAAGCATCCAATCAGTATGATAGCGAGACAATTTTTCTTAAGGATATAAACGCTTCACAAGTTGGTATATCGGTGACCATTCCTTTTTTTGAAGGCTATAAACCAAGTTATCTGATTCGATCCGCAGAAGCGACTGCAGAACTTAAAGCGTCAAAACGTGATCAATTGAGACTACAAGTTTCTCTCGATGTATGGACAGCCTATCAAAATCTTAAAACAGCCAATGAATCGATTAAGGCTTCTCAAATACTATTGACTAGCGCTGAAGAGTCGTCTCACGTGGCCTTAGGCCGCTATAAAGAAGGCGTTGGAAATATTATTGATACACTCAATGCTCAAAGTGCACTTGCAAGCGCAAAGCAACAAAAAATTCAGTCTATTTTAAATTGGAATATTGCGCGCACAACGCTTGCTCAATCTATAGGTGTCCTTGATAATGCAATGATCCAAAAATTACCTGAGGCAAGGCGAAATTAGATTATGAAAAGAATTGTTCATCATTTGATTAATATTGCCTTAATTCTCGCATTTATCTTTGGAGCGATGTATGTTTATAAGTTGTCTAATAAAAAGAAACCCGAAGATTTATATCGACTAGAAAGATTGACATTAGGGGATATCGAACAAAATGTGACAGCCAATGGCACGATCAATCCTGTGGCTATGGTAAACGTTGGCACACAAGTCTCAGGACTTGTAAAAAACATATATGCAGATTTTAACGATCAGGTAAAACAAGGTCAGATACTTTTAGAGCTAGAAGATAATTTATTTAAAGCCCAAATTGAGCAGTCAAGAGGCAATGTAAAAAATTGCGAAGCATCCGTCGAGCTTGCGAAGGCAAATGAGGCAAGAATGCGCTCATTATTTGAAAAAGAATATGTGTCTAAACAAGATCTTGATCAAGCAGTGCAAGCCTTAAAATCATCGGAGGCACTTTTAATGTCCGCCAAGGCAAAATTAAGTCTTGATCAAACAAATTATGGATATTCCATCATTAAATCGCCCGTGTCAGGCATCGTTATTGATCGTGTGGTAGATGTTGGTCAAACTGTCGCTGCAAGTCTTCAAACACCTATTTTATTTAAAATTGCGAAGGATCTATCTAAAATGGAAATTGATACGAGCTTCGCAGAAGCTGATATTGCAAAAATTCAAGTCGGGCAATCGGTTAAATTTTCTGTAGATGCATACCCTAATCGCACTTTTGAGGGAACGGTAAAACAAATCCGTCTAAATCCTGTCAATACAGCAAATGTTGTCACTTATAACATTGTAATTTTAGTGGAAAATCAAGAGGGGTTATTACTTCCAGGTATGACTGCTTATGTGACCATTAATTTTGCGCATCATGAAAAAGTCCTTTTAGTGCCCAATGCTGCGCTGAGGTACCAACCAAAAAATGAAAATTTTAATCTTACAGCCAAAAAAAGTGAGGCTTTTCGAAATGGAGATAGAACAAAGAGGGAAGGTTATGGTGTAGGAAAAATTTATACGCTTCGAGACAATAAACCCTTAATGATTAAAGTCAATACAGGTATTACCAATGGAAAATTGACTGAAGTTATGAGTTCAGAGATTAAGGAGAATGATCTTATAATTACCGGAGATCTTGTGAGTGATCAGAAACAACGTTCAGGAGCTCAAGGGCCAAGTCGACCACCTCGCGTATTTTAATGATGGCTCAACCCATAATAAAAATTAAGGGGCTTTATAAAGATTATCAAACTACAGCCGGTAGTTTTCCCGTTTTAAAAAATATTAACCTCACGATTAATGAGGGCGAGTATGTTGCGATCATGGGACCCTCGGGATCCGGTAAATCCACATTTATGAACATCTTAGGTTGTCTTGATCGTCCAACTACTGGCTCTTATTTTCTAGACAGCCAAGATGTGAACCAATTAAATAATAATGAACTTGCAACACTTAGAAACAAAACAATTGGTTTTGTATTTCAAGGATTTAATTTATTGGCTAGATCTTCGCTTGTGGATAATGTGGCATTGCCTTTAGTGTATGCCAAAGATCAAAAAGATTTAAGAATTAAAATTGCAAAAAATATTTTAGAACGCATGGGCCTAGGACAATATTTTGAATCCAAACCAAACCAAATCTCTGGTGGGCAGCAACAGCGGGTAGCTATTGCTCGTGCACTGGTGAATCAGCCTAAAGTCATATTAGCAGATGAGCCTACAGGTAATCTTGATAGTAAAACGAGCGATGAAATTATGAAAATCTTTGATGAATTGAATCAGATTGGCAATACGATTATTCTCGTCACTCATGAAAATGATATTGCGGATCATGCATCAAGACAGATACGTTTTTTAGATGGCAAGATTTTAGAGGATCATAAGACTAAAAAATCCAAGGTGACAAAGTAATGTTCTTTTCAATGTTAAGTGAAGCCTGGTATTCGATGGGCGCTAATCGCCTAAGAACTTTTCTCACCATGTTAGGTATGGTCATCGGAGTTGGAGCAGTCATTCTCATGATGGCGATTGGTGAAGGTGCACAGCAATCTATTAAAAGATCTATTGACTCTATGGGGACAAATTTAATTGTAATTCTATCTGGCTCCTCAAGTACTTCAGGATCAAGAAGTGGCTCTGGAAATTCATCAGCACTGAGTATAGGAGATGCTAATGCAATTAAAGATTTGGAAGATATCGAAATGATTGCGCCTATTAGCACCGGTAACGCCCAAGTAATTTTTGCAGGTAATAATTGGAATACCTCCATTATTGGTACCACCCCTTCTTATTTTTCAATTCGAAGTTGGTATACAGAAGGGGGGGAGATATTTAGTGATGACGATATTAGATCTGCAAGTCGTGTTGCATTAATTGGTAAAACAGTCGCTGAAAATTTATTTGGTGAAGTTGATCCTGTCGGCCAAACGATTCGCGTACAAAAAAATCCTTTCACCATTGTAGGATTACTTGAAAATAAGGGGCAAAGCTTTGATGGCCGAGATCAGGATGATGTGATAATTGTTCCCATCACGACTGCCCAAAGAAAGTTATTAGGCAATCAAATTCCCGGCAGTGTTCGAATGATTATGGCGCAAACAAAATCAGAGAAATATATGAGTCTAGTTGAAGACACAATTACTGATCTTCTAAGGCAGCGTCATAATATTCGTGAAAATATAGAAAATGATTTTTCAGTAAGAAATTTAACTGCTATGGCGAAAACTGCAAGTGAAACAGCCAAGACTATGTCGATCCTTTTAGGAGCTATTGCATCTATATCACTTTTAGTCGGTGGTATAGGTATCATGAATATTATGCTCGTATCGGTGACTGAAAGAACTCGTGAGATTGGTATTCGTATGGCAATTGGTGCGCGGGAGCACGATATTCTCCTTCAATTTCTTTTAGAAGCATGTGTGATTTCTATTGTAGGGTGCGTAATTGGTGTTTTATTAGGGTTAGGGGCCGCATTGCTCGTCAAGAAAATCGTGGGCACTGAAATTGTTATTTCAATACAATCGATTGTATTGGCATTTTCAGTTGCAGCGAGTGTAGGCGTATTTTTTGGATATTATCCAGCAAGTAAAGCTGCCAAGCTTCATCCAATCGAAGCTTTACGATATCAATAAATATTTATTTGAGAAGAAGTAATTCTGGAATGCTGTTTTCGGGAATCCAGACAATCGCATTTTGGCCAAATTCCCTTCCTAATCGAATCGCTTCTGTTTGATCAATCTCAAAAACTAAAAAACTCTCTTCGCCTGATCTTTCATTTTCATCGCATTTTCCTTCGCCATGAAGGTAACAAAGATGGAGCGTTTTAATTTTTTCCTCGAGCTGTTGATTGCGTTCTTTATTTTCTTGATTTGAGAGTTCAATACTTGCGGGGTTGAAAGCTGTGATGAATGCAGCTATCTTCTTGGGAGAAGTTTTATATATATCATGAAGTTCAGGACTGTATTGCCCTATCTTTAAAATAAACCTCGGTGATCCATATACATGATAGTGAGCTAGCTTGTATGACGCTAGAAGTTCATTATTGATAGAGGTGTCAGTCATGAGATCAATTCTGTGAAGAGAGGTATATTGTTAATTTTTTTTGAGAGTTACGATAATCTTTTCGAACATTGATCAAAAAGATGAAGATGCGGTTCACAAACTATAAAAACTATTTAATCACTCGGTGATATAACAAATTTTAAAGGCTTACTTAAACATCATACGTTTTAGAGTACCATCTTTATTCAAGAATGTATGTTTGAGGACGGCAAGGATATGAAGTCCCAATAAGACAAGCAGAATAATGCCAATCACTTCATGAGCATTTTTAAAGAAATCTCTCATAGCATCATCTCCCAAACCTTGAGCCAATGGAATACCAAACCATTTAATGCCATATTTACTATAGAGCGCCATCGCTGCACCTGATAGGGGTAACAAAATCATAATAAGATATAAAGCATGATGTGTGGCATGCGCTAATTTTTTCTCCCAAGCTTTCAACGTTTTAATAAGGGCTGGTGCTGGATGTGTCAGCCTCCAGAAAACTCTAAATGCAATAAGACCTAAGATTGTGATACCAAGTGATTTATGAAGATTAAAGTAAAAGGTACGAGGAGAAACTTCCTCATTCAATTGCCATGTATAAATACCTAAATCAAACAAGTCATAGCTTGAAGCTTTAGCAGCTTCTTTTGGTAGGTCGCACATATACCAACCTAATAAGAACATAAAAATAATGCCGAAACCAATAAGCCAATGAAGAATAATCGCAGTCTTTGTATATTTGGTCGATGCTATTGCCATGTTGAATTCCTTAAATTTAATAAAACTTGACTTATATTCTAGCGCACTCTAAAACATTGAGTATATCTAATAAAATTATTTTAATGGTAACCATGATTGATAAAAATATTTGATATAAACCAACATAAAAAAAGCAGCCAGTGGCTGCTTTTTTTGAATGTATATAAGATTTATTTACGTTTTTTTGTTTGTGATGCATTATCAAGTGCAAATGTTGTCATAGGATTTTGCATTAAAACAATCAAGCCACCTGTAATTGCTAAATATTGAAGCGCTTGTTGAAGTGGGATGAGATTCACAGGAGAAGGCATAATCGTGAAGGTAAATAAATAAGACAATGCGTTGATGAGTGTATAAATAGTTAACACAAACGCAGTTAATCTTGTTTTAAAGCCTATAAAAAGAGTTAAACCACCTAAAAGTTGAACAATAACTGAGATCGGTGCAAAAATACCTGGAAGACCGTGACTCATTAATCCGTTTTGGTAAGCGATATAACCATCCGGTGTGTTCATAATACCGTTAAGTGAAATGAGAATGGATACAAGAAAAATTTGTGCAAGAAATACACGCGCAATAGCAGGTAAAAATTTATTCATATAATCCTTAAAAGTAAATATAAAGAAAGCACATCATGCCTCTAACAGCATTAAGATGCAAGCGTTTCACTTATGGAAAATAAACTGAAAATTGAAATCGTAAAATGGATAGATGAGTATGAGTTGCTCACCATGATTCGTGAAAAAGTATTTATTGAGGAACAGAAAGTGACCTCTCAATTAGAATGGGATGGCATGGATAAAGAAGCGATTCATTTCTTGGCATTTAAAGATAAAAAGGCTGTCGGATGTGCGAGAGCTTTTGTGATTCAAAATCGTATGCAATTAGGACGTATGGCTGTCTTAAAGAAATATCGCGGAGAAGGCATTGGAAGTGCATTAATAGAAATAGCTATGACATTAGCTAAGCTTAATCAGCTCTCTGGGATTTATATCAGTGCACAATGTCATGCGATCAACTTTTATAAAAAATTTGGATTTGAAGTAACGAGCGATATTTATTTGGATGTGGAGATTCCACATCGAGATATGAAGTTAGATTTTTAAAAGTATTTTCTTAATGATGGCAGGAATCGCTGCTCCTTCAATATGATTGAGTGATAGCCAAGTATGTGGAATTTTTGAGCGCTGCGATTTGGCTTCAAGGATGCTATAAGTAATATCAAGTTTGAAATGCGTAAACGTCGTTGAAGCTTTTAAATTTTCTTCTAGCACATTCGTTTCTAATTCAAAGTATTTTTTAACCCATGCTTTAGATGTGGTCGATGTATTTTCGAACTGAGGTAGCGACCAAAGTCCTCCCCATATACCACCTTGAGGACGTTTAACAAGTAAAACTTCATCGTGATGTTTGATGATCACCATATGAGTGGATTGTGTAGGTATCTTTTTTTGAGGGCGAGGTGCAGGTATGAGATGAACTTTATTCTTTTGAAATGCGAGGCATGTTTTCTTTAGAGGACATAGAGTGCATTTAGGGTTTTTGTTGCATAAGGTCGCCCCTAAATCCATAAGCGCTTGTGTATAAGTATCGATGTTTTTATTTGGAAGAACTGACTCTGCGTAATCCCATAATTTTTTTTCTGTTTTAGGTAAGCCACTCCACTCCGCAATTAAAAAATAACGACTTAAGACACGCTTTACATTGCCATCAAGAATCGCCTTTTTTTGATTAAATGAGAATGCAGCAATAGCCCCTGCAGTTGAACGTCCAATACCAGGTATCTTCAACATCATGTCAAATTCAGATGGAAAATTACCGCCCATCTCTTCCATAATCATTTGTGCACCTTCATGTAAAAATCGTGCTCGTCGATAATAACCTAAACCACTCCATAGCTTCATGACTTCTTCTTCATCAGCATGTGCTAATGCTTTAATCGTCGGAAATTTTTTCATGAAGCGATTGTAATAATCAATGACGGTTGCGACTTGTGTTTGTTGCAACATGATTTCAGAAACCCAAACTGAGTAAGGATCTTTAGATTGTTGCCAGGGTAAATGATGCCGACCTGACTTGGCATGCCAAGTAATTAAAAGGTCAGCCAATGATTTCATGAAACGAGTTGATGTAGCCAGTGGCTAAAATTATGGATACCTTCTAGCCCTAGAAGATAGAGACCTATAAAAAATGCAGCAAAATAAAGAATGGTAAAAAGAATCCAGAAGAATGCGATCAAAATAAAGAATCCATCTTTATGGAGTTGGCCTAATGCACAAAATACAATAGCAAGGCCCGGGAAGAAATTATTTAAAGGGAGTATGCCAAAGGGCACTGCCATGAGTACACCTGAGAGAATGAGAATGAATGCTTCTATTTGAATGCCTAATGAATCGCGAATTAATAAAGCTAAGCGAGGCCTCGTAAACTTTTCAGTCCAGTGAATAATTTTAATGGCCGCATTTGTGATACGTCGCCAATTGTCAGCACTTAGAACAATCTCGTTTATTTTTTGAGGTAAATGAGGAGTGCTATATCCTTTTAAAATTTGCCAGCCAAAGGCAGCAAAAGCCACTCCCCCTAATACACTGATAGGCCCGACTGGAAACGGCTGCATAAAAGGTAGCGCTAATAAAAAACTGATCAATGAAAATCCAAAATGATTGAGTGCTGACAAACCTTCTTCAATGTTGACAGATTGACGTTCTGCCTTTTTAGCTATGCCGTGGAGTTTTTGAATGAGCGCTTGATGGTTAGACATAATCACCCACTAAAATAAATAAAAACGAGGATACCTAAAATGATGCGATACCAGGCAAAAGAAATAAAGGTATGTGTGGCTACAAAACGAATAAAAAGTTTAATGACAGCATAAGCACTTAAAAATGCAGTGACAAAACCAATCGCAAAAATAGGTAAATCTTGTATCGTTAAATCTTGGAAATTTTTGAGTAAATCAAAAAGGGATGCTGCTGCTATAACAGGAATGGCTAAATAAAAAGAAAATTCAGTAGCTGTCTTGCGATTAAGTCCTGTAAGCATACCACCCATGATGGTTGCTGCCGCTCTCGATACCCCGGGAATTAAAGATAAGCATTGTGCACAGCCAATTTTAAAAGCTTGCATCATACTGATATCGTTAGTCGCTTTTGAAATGATTCTTAAGGGACGTTTTTCAATCGCTATCATAACAACACCACCTAAGATGAGGGCGAGCGATACATAAATTGGTGAAAATAAATAAGCTTTAATGGCTTTATGAAATAAAAGACCTAGAATCGCTGCCGGCAAAAATGCAATGAAGAGACGTAAGACAAAGTTTTGTGAAGCTTGATCATGAAGCGCATGGCTTGAAACTTTGAAAAGTGTTTTACGATATTCGACGACAATTGCCAGTATCGACCCTAATTGAATAAAGATTTCAAAAACATTTGCAGACGTTTGGTTAAATTTTAAAAACTCAGCTGCAATAATTAAATGGCCTGTAGAACTCACAGGTAAAAATTCGGTGGCTCCCTCGACAAGGCCTAAAATGAAACTCGAAAAATAAAGTGAGAGATCCATTTATGTTTTTTGGTAGATCTCAACACCCTTCTTAATGAACTCAATTGATTTCTCTTCCATACCTTTTTTTAGAGCTTCATCTTCCTTCATGCCTTTCGATGCAGCATAGTCTCTGACATCTTGAGTAATTTTCATAGAGCAGAAATGAGGACCGCACATCGAACAGAAATGTGCTTGTTTAGCGCCTTCCTGTGGCAAGGTTTCATCGTGGAATTCTTTTGCTTTTTCAGGATCCAAACCTAAATTAAATTGGTCTTCCCAGCGGAATTCAAAACGTGCTTTGGATAGTGCGTTGTCACGAATTTGTGCGCCTGGATGACCTTTAGCAAGATCGGCAGCGTGCGCTGCAATTTTGTATGTGATGATACCGACTCTCACATCTTCTTTATCAGGTAACCCGAGATGTTCTTTAGGTGTGACGTAACATAACATCGCACAACCATACCAACCAATCATTGCAGCACCGATACCTGACGTGATGTGATCATAACCCGGAGCAATATCTGTGGTGAGAGGTCCTAATGTGTAGAAGGGGGCTTCGCCACAATGCTCAAGCTGAAGATCCATGTTTTCTTTAATAAGATGCATCGGCACATGACCTGGACCTTCGATCATACATTGCACGTCATGCTTCCATGCGATTTGTGTGAGTTCACCTAATGTTTTGAGCTCTGCAAATTGAGCTTCGTCATTCGCATCATAGATTGAACCCGGTCTTAAACCATCACCTAGACTGAAACTGACATCATAAGCTTTCATGATTTCGCAAATTTCTTCGAAGTGCGTGTAGAGGAAAGATTCTTGATGATGTGCTAGGCACCATTTCGCCATAATCGATCCACCGCGACTCACAATACCGGTCATACGTTTTGCAGTCATTGGGATATAACTTAATCTGACACCTGCATGAATCGTAAAATAATCTACACCTTGTTCTGCTTGTTCAATCAGTGTGTCTTTAAAAATTTCCCAAGTGAGATCTTCCGCTTTACCATCCACTTTTTCGAGTGCTTGATAAATAGGCACAGTACCAATGGGCACTGGACTATTACGAATAATCCATTCACGTGTTTCATGAATGTTTTTACCTGTAGATAAATCCATGACTGTATCTGCACCCCAGCGTGTACCCCACACCATTTTTTCTACTTCTTCACTGATGCTAGAACCTAATGCTGAATTACCGATGTTGGCATTAATTTTGACTAAGAAATTTCGGCCAATAATCATCGGCTCTGTTTCAGGATGATTAATGTTGGCAGGAATAATCGCACGACCACGTGCCACTTCATCTCTCACGAATTCTGGCGTGATGAGTTTAGGAATTGCTGCATTAAAGTCATGACCTGGATGTTGTGTTTGTAAAAATGTGGACATACCTTCACGTCTTTGATTTTCACGAATAGCAATGTATTCCATCTCAGGCGTCACAATGCCTTGTTTTGCATAATGCATCTGTGAAACATTTTTACCTGCTTTAGCTCGTCGTGGTTGTCTTAATAAATTAAAACGCATTTTAGTGAGCTCAGGATTTGTTTTACGCTCGTGCCCGTAAAGGGAAGTTGGACCGTCTAAAAATTCGGTATCATTTCTTTCTTCAATCCATTTGGATCGTAATGATGGAAGTCCGTTACGAATATCAATTTGATAGTTAGGGTCGGTATAAGGACCTGAGGTGTCATAGACCATCACCGGTGGATTTTTTTCCGCACCAAAAGATGATGGTGTATCAGATAAAGAGATTTCTCTAAAGGGTACTTTTAAATCCGGACGCGAACCTGTCACATAGACTTTTTTTGATTTTGCAAAAGGTTTGAGCGCTTCAGGATCGAGCGAAGCTGTTTCGTTTAAAAATTGATCGATATTTTTTTGTAATTGTTTATCGGTCGCGTTCATGAGTTACTCCTTAATTTTTTTTGTCATACCGTAAGGAGTCTTTTATAGGACTGCATTCCCTACGGCGGTATTACCCGCGTCAGGTTCAAAGGGTTTTTCTCACCACCTTAAAGATGGACCCCTAGCACTCCATAAAATTACGCGAAACCCCCATGAAATGCAAGTTAGATTTATATTTAATGAGAATCAAAACTGTGAACTTTTCTTTGGTTATAATGTGCACATGACAATGAATACCATCGAACAACATCGTTTTAATATGATTGAGCAGCAAATTCGGACTTGGGAAGTCTTAGACCCCGAAGTGCTTAATCTACTTCATCAGGTACCACGCGAAAAATTTGTACCGACTGCATACCAAGGTGTCGCTTTTGCAGATACTGAAATTCCTCTGCATGATGGCGTGCTTATGTTGGCACCAAAATTAGAAGCAAGACTCATTCAGTCTTTATCGCTTCAAAAAAAAGACCATGTATTAGTTGTGGGTTCTGGTAGTGGTTATCTCACAGCACTTGCAGCAAGTTTAACTAAAACCGTGGTATCGATTGATATCAATCCTTATTTTACAAAACTCGCTAAACAAAATTGTCAAAAATTAAAAATTAACAATATTACATTTGTGACAGGGGACGGCTCATTAGGTTGGGCAAAAGATCAACCTTATGACGCCATTCTTTTTGCAGGCTCTTTACCTCAATTGCCAGAAACTATTCGACATCAATTAAATATAAATGGAAGATTGTTAGCTATTTTAGGTGAAGCTCCTTCGATGCATGCAACATTAATTACAAAAACAAGCAACAAAGATTTTGAAGAAGAAATTTTATTTGAAACGGTAGTGCCTCCCTTGCTCGTGAAACATGAAAATACATTTGTGTTTTAGTGATTATGATCAATGATCAACTCTTAAGTCAGATCGTCTTCATTGATATCCAAGACAAGCTTGTAGATGTCATGCCTAAAAGTGAAATTAAAAAAGTCATCGATGCATCAAGCATTCTTATTCAAGCTGCAAAAATTTTAGATGTGCCTTGTCTTTATACTGAGCAATATCCTAAAGGCCTAGGCCCCACAGTGAAGAAATTAAAATCGTTGCTACCTAACTCACCGATTGAAAAAAAAGCATTCTCATGCCTTGATGCACCTCACTTTAAAAGTCATTTAGTTAAATCAAGACCCCAAATTATTTTATGTGGTTTAGAAACACACATTTGTATTTTACAAACTGCTTTGGCTTTGAAATCTTCAGGTAAAGAAGTTTTTGTGGTGGAAGATGCGACACTTTCAAGATCGAATTTAAATCATCAAAATGCGATTCATCGATTAAGATCGGAAGGTGTGGTGATTACAAATACAGAATCAGTCGTTTTTGAGTGGTTGCGAGTCGCTGATGGCGATCACTTTAAAGCGATAGTCAAACTTATCAAATCCTAGATTTAATTTTATTTAATATCTTTAATGTTGCGCCTTGATATTTTTTTATCATGTCATCACAAGCTTTTTTCATTTTTAATTGAGAAGATGATTTAAGCATCTCAGGTAATACTTTTTCTAATTGATCTAATGTTTGAATTCTAATTCCCGCACCTAATCGAATCGCTTCATTCGATATATCATGAAAGTTATAGGTATGGAGACCTAAAATCACAGGTACTTTCATCGCCATCGACTCAATAAGATTCTGTCCGCCATAAGGTAGTATTGTGCCACCCATCAGTGCGATATTCGCTAAGCTGTAATAGCTATACATCTCACCCATAGAGTCACCTAAAATAAATTGATAAGGTTTTGCAGTTATTTTTGTATCACTTCGTTTGATAAAAGAAACACGATATTTTTTTAACATCCATTCAACCTCCTTAAAACGTTGCGGATGACGAGGTACAAAAATCGTGACGAGATTTTTGATTTGAAGTTTTAATAAACTTTGTAAAATCATTTCTTCTTCATCTTGTCTTGAACTTGCAATCAAAAGTACAAATTGATTTTTTAAGTGTAAATGTTTTTTAAGTGCTGTACTTTGTATGTTTGTATCGCGCGGTGGTTCAACATCAAATTTTAAATTACCCATCACTTCAACGCCTCTTGCACCAAGCGTTTTAAAGCGCTTCGCATCATTTGTAGTTTGTGCTAATACACCTTTTAATTCTTGTAAGGATGGTTTGATAAGTAGCGAAATTTTTTTATATAGTTGAAATGATTTTTCAGATAAGCGTGCATTGACTAAATAAAGTGGAATAGATTTTTTATGTGCTTGATGAATTAAATTAAACCAAAGCTCTGTTTCAAGTAAGAAACCTAATTCAGGTTTAAATGTATTTAAAAATCTTTGCGTGGCATCCACTGTATCAAAAGGAAGATAGATGCGAGTGACGCGAACATTTTTTATGTTGATGGATGTCGCACGTCCTGTAGGTGTGCCGTGCGTAATCAGTAAATGATGATGCGGATATTTTTTTAAAAAAAGTTTGATGAATGGAATCGCAGCTTTGGTTTCGCCCACAGAAACAGCATGAATCCAAAGCGTTTTTCGTTTTCCCCAGATTTTTTTTGTAGAAGTGCTATAAAAACCATAGCGCTCACTCCAATGTTTTAAGTAGTCAGGCTGCCTAAAACTCCTATAAATCAGCTTAATTACGGTGAACGGGAGAAGAAAATAGACTAAAAGACTATAGAAAAAGCGAATCATGGGGATATTTTCGCATAAACCATCTTGATGAACTTGTGTTTAATTTATTTTTCAAGAAAGGTATTGCTTAAGCTTTAAAAATTAACCTCGGAAAATAGGGGTTAACTTTTGCTCTAAATTTGTGCATATATTTCAATTGACGGACTACTAGACCATGGATAATATGTTCACAAAACCACTATATCTTGTGGTTTTAAGCAAAAATACCATCTAGCAGTTAAATTAGTAATAAAACTTATAAAAAAGAATAATTCAGGGGAAATTCATGCTCAAAGCTGTTCGTCCAAAGTCCGCATTAAGTGACCATCAAGACCACGAAATACCGATTCAAGATGTTTCACTCGATATCTGGGACAAAAAGTATCGTTTGAAGTCAAAACAGGGCGAGCACGTTGATAAAGATATCGATGATTCCTTTATACGTGTGGCGAGAGCTTTAGCAGACGTTGAAATTCCAGCTAAAAGAGAAGAATGGTATGAAAAATTCCTATGGGCATTAAGACGCGGCGCTATTCCAGCAGGTCGTATTACTTCTAATGCAGGTGCCCTAGAACATAAGCCAGCCACTTCCACGATTAACTGTACGGTATCAGGCATTGTGGAAGATAGTATGTCTGGCATTTTAGATAAAGTGCATGAAGCAGGACTTACTTTAAAAGCAGGTTGTGGTATTGGTTATGAATTCTCGACCTTAAGACCTAAAGGTGCTTTTGTCGCAGGTGCGGGTGCTTATACAAGCGGCCCACTTTCGTTTATGGATATCTACGACAAGATGTGTTTCACCGTATCATCAGCGGGCGGTCGTCGAGGTGCTCAAATGGCGACGTTTGATATTGCACATCCGGATGTGACTGACTTTATTAAAGCGAAACGTGAAAACGGTCGACTCCGTCAATTCAATCTTTCATGCTTAATCACTAAAGAATTTATGGAAGCAGTCAAAGCTGACAGCGATTGGAAAGTTGCATTCCCTGTCACTGAAAAAGAATCCATTGTCGATGGTTTGAATGTGAATGATGAAAGCCAGGTGGTTTGGAGAGAATGGCCTGTGAAAGGTAAATATCTCACTAAAACTGAAGGCATTGATGCAGGTAAAGTAGCATGCCGTGTTTACAAAACGATTAAAGCAAGACGTTTGTGGGACATCATCATGTCATCGACTTACGATTTTGCTGAGCCTGGTTTTATTTTGATCGATCGTGTAAATGAAATGAATAATAACTGGTTCTGCGAAAACATTCGTGCAACTAACCCATGTGGTGAACAACCACTACCTCCTTACGGTGCTTGTTTATTAGGCTCTGTGAACCTCACCAAATTTGTGAAGAAACCTTTCACTGACGAAGCGTTTTTCGATTGGGCTGAATATAAAGAAGTGATCGCAATCTTTACACGTATGTTAGATAACGTGGTCGAAATTAATGGCTTACCGCTCGAAGAACAACGTAAAGAAATTATACGTAAGCGTCGTCACGGCATGGGCTACTTAGGTTTAGGTTCTTCACTAACGATGCTTAAGATGAAATACGGTGACGAAGACTCACTTAAATTCACTGAAGAAGTAAGTCGCATTTTAGCTGAGGTGGGTTGGGAAACAGGCATTGATTTAGCGGAAGAAAAAGGTGCAGCACCGATCATGGAAGAAGAATTTGTGGTGACCGCTGATATGTTAGCAAAACGTCCTGAGATGGCAGCCGACGGTATTAAAGTAGGCGCTAAAGTGAAAGGTAAAGTTTTGCTCGGTAAATATAGCCGTTACATGCAGCAATTCCCTGAAGGCTTACGTAATAAGATTGCAAAAAAAGGCGTACGTTTTACACACCATAGTTCCATTGCACCGACAGGTACAATTTCATTATCCCTCGCGAATAATGCAAGTAATGGTATTGAGCCTTCTTTTGCACATCACTACAGCCGTAACGTGATTCGTGAAGGTAAGAAATCAAAAGAAAAAGTAGATGTGTATTCGTATGAATTACTAGCCTATCGCGAATTAATTAATCCAAAAGCGATGCCATTTTCAGAAAACGAAGATGAAAAATTGCCGGATTACTTTTTAGATTCTTCAACGATTCAAGCGAAAGCTCACGTAGACATTCAAGCGGCTTCACAAAAGTGGATTGATAGTTCAATCTCTAAAACGATCAATGTGCCAACGGATTATGATTACGAAGATTTTAAAAATATTTATTTATATGCATACGACAAAGGTCTCAAGGGTTGTACAACATTTAGATTTAACCCAGAGGCTTTCCAAGGTGTGTTGGTCACAGAAAAAGATTTAGAGAACACGACATATAAATTTACTTTAGATGATGGCTCTCAAGTTGAAGTGAAGGGTAATGAAGAAATTGAATATGATGGTGAAACCCATTCAGCAGCGAATCTTTATGACGCACTCAAAGAAGGTTATTACGGTAAGTTCTAATAGAAGACATTAAAGGAAAATAATGGCAATTAAAATTGAAAAAAAGATCGTAGGTTACAACGTTGTTTCTGAAGAAGATAAAGCGAATGCTTTAACTCAAAAAGAAAATCAAAACGTCGTGCAATTAGGTGAGCCTTTAGGCCGCCCTGAAAAAATTACAGGTTCTACTTATAAAGTAAAAACACCTGTAACTGAGCATGCACTTTATATCACGATCAATGACATCATCATGAATGAAGGTACGCCTCAAGAGCACCGTCGTCCGTTCGAAATTTTTATTAATTCAAAAAATATGGACCACTTCCAATGGATTGTAGGTTTGACGCGCGTTATGTCCGCAGTATTCAGAAAAGGTGGTGATGTGACATTCTTAGTGGAAGAGCTCCATAGTGTATTTGATCCTAATGGCGGCTACTTTAAAAAAGGTGGCAAGTATGTACCAAGTTTAGTGGCTGAAATCGGTGAAGTGGTTGAGCAACATTTAATCGATATCGGTATGCTTAAAAAAGCATTGCCTGACGAACATCAAAAAAAATTGATGGAAGAAAAACGTGCGGAATACATGGAAAAACATGCTGAAGAAATGGACAGCACAGGATATCCAAAAGGCTCACAACTTTGTAGCAAATGCCAAACCAAAGCAGTCATCATGATGGACGGATGTCTTACATGCTTAAGTTGTGGCGATAGTAAATGTGGCTAAAAATTTATCTTTAAGGAACTAAGCCCCTTAGTTCCTTATCTATGCATGACATTCATTTAAAGGCCCGGTCAGTCATGTGTAAATTACTAACTTTCCTTTTCATTTTATTTTCTCAGATTGTTTTTGCAACACCTACGGACGAGGCGACTTTTGCAGTTGCATCTTCTGTCGTGAAGGTTCATGTTATTGATTCAAAAGGTAATCATGGTGTGGGCTCCGGCATTGTCGTAGCTGATAATCAAGTTGCGACCAATTGTCATGTCGTGGCAAATGCACAGGGCGTTCAAATTGGTAAATTAGGGGAAGCCTTCTCACCGATCAGCATGAAAGCAGACTGGCGACATGACTTATGTATTCTTCAATTTAAATTCTTAGACTTGAAACCGATTACTTTAGGCGACACAAAAAAACTCAACTACGAACAATCAGTCTTTTCTAAAAGTTTTGGGGGTAATGCTGTTAAACCCATCATTTCCTTTGGGCAGATTAAAGCATTGTATGCATTGGATAATGAAAATATTATTCAGTCCTCTGCGGGATTTGCGATGGGGGCATCGGGTGGTGGACTGTTTGATGATGAGGGCCGCCTCATCGGACTCACTACTTTTAAAAGCCCTGGTCGTTATGCTTACTACTACAGTATTCCTGTCGAGTGGATCAAGCATTTATTGAGCCAAGGAAAAGAGATACAGTTGACCGCCCAAACTGAATTGCCATTTTGGGATGCGCCTTTTGAAAAACGACCTTATTTTATGCAAGCCTATGACGCGGTGCGTGAAGCTCAATGGGATCGTTTAAAAGAAATCTCAGCACTTTGGGTTAAGAATGAGCCGCAATCGAGTGAGGCACTTTTTTCCGGTGCGATTGCGCGTTTTGAATTAAAAGATTATGAGACAGCTCAAAAAGTTTTGAACGAGGTCGTTAAAAAAAATCCACGTCACGCACAAGCGCAGCTTTATTTGTTAAAGTTAGCAAAACTGAATCATGATGCAAATCAAGCTCAGGCCATTGAAACATTGTTAAGTCAATTAGATGAATCCTTATTGAAAGAAGCGCAATGAAGCAAAGTTTTAAACAATGGATACTGCTAAGTATGCTTTTTTTCATTTCGAGTTGTGGCAGCATGAAAATCCCTGAAGTGAGTATACCGATGTTGAATGGTGAGTTTCGTGAACAATCGCCTGCACCGAAAGATGCTTACTCATATCAATGTGAAAAAAATAAAAAGTTTTATGTGAAGTCGCTTGAAGGCGGTAAAGAGATGTGGCTTATTCTGCCAAATCGTGAATTTGGCTTAAAACAAGTAGAGACTTTAAAAAATACTTATAACAATGAGAGTACAACATTAGAAATCAATGACCCAGAAACTTATATTAAAGAAGGCGATGTTTTAACCTATCAAAAATGTCGTCTACAAAAATTAAAATAGAGTCTTGCGCTTCCATAAAACGAAGCGTACATTAAAGCTTCAACCCATTTGATTTTTTAAGGGAGAGTCTTATGGATAATAAGTATGGTTTAGGTAGTACTAAAGTATCTTCAGAAATTCATGATCGTCATCATAAAGACATGACTTGTTTTAAATGTCATGTAACTCATTTGCAATATTGTCCCACCATGGAAGATCATCAGTGTGTCGATTGTGGCGAATGGCAAAATGATGCCCCTTTAAATTACTCCACAGGCCGTAGTTCAGAATACTAAATTTCACTTTAAACTCGCTTCGAATCAAGTAAAATAAGGCTTTCCGTGTTTATATTAACCCCTTATTTATAGGATGAAGCATGTTAATTCAGTCAGAATTCGTTGATTTAAATACCCCTACAGGCATTATGCGCACCTATATGCATAAGCCTGTGACAGCTAAAAAAACACCTGCAATTCTTTTTTACTCAGAAATTTTTCAGCAAACAGGCCCCATTGAGCGTGCAGCTAAAATTATCGCTGGTCATGGATTCACTGTTTTGGTACCTGAAGTATTTCATGAGTTAAATCCAATCGGAACCGTGCTCGCTTATGACGATGCAGGGCGTGATAAAGGTAATGCAGATAAGTCAGCAAAAGATGTCGAAGGTTATGACACAGATAATCAAGCCATGATTGCATGGGTCAAAAATCAACCATGGTTTTCAGGTCATATGGGTGCAATGGGATTTTGTATTGGTGGACACTTAGCTTTTAGAGCGGCCCTCCAACCTGAAATTGAAGCAACTGCTTGTTTTTATGCGACAGATTTACATACTACTGTCATTCCAAATAAACCCAATCAACATTCGATGGAGCGCTTAAAAGAGATCAATGGTGAGCTTCTTATGATTTGGGGTAAGCAGGATAACCATATCCCAGATGCAGGTCGTAAAACTGTGTATGAGAAAATGCTTGATGCAAAACTCAAATTCACGTGGCACGAGTTTAATGGTCAGCATGCCTTTATGCGTGATGAGGGTGAGCGTTACGATCCCGAGTTGGCTTTTTTGGGTTACGAACTCGCGCTAAAACTGTTTCAACGTAAACTTACTTAAACGCAATCTGAGATTGATTCAAGCCAACGTCTGCGACGAATAGTTTCTTTTTCTAATTCGCTAAATTGAGCTGTAGTCTCTTGATATTCCGGAGGGAGAGCCTCAACTATCTCACCGTTGCCTTTTGGCAAAGCCTTCGTAGAATCTGTATTATAATTTTGCATATAAAGTTTCCTTTTGGGATTAAACAAACATTTTGTGAAATTGTGTTTCACGTATTTAAGACGTTTAATTTGAATAAAAATTCAATATTCATTAAAAAATTTACAACTATGCAACTTAGAATCAACGGTAATATAAAATCTTTTGATGACAGTACGATGACAGTCGAAGGTTTAGTTACAAAACTTAATCTCTTAGGTAAACGCATTGCCATAGAAAAAAACGGCATGATTATTGCAAAATCTGAATTTCAAAACATTACACTTCAAGATGGCGACCAATTAGAAATTGTGGGCGCTGTAGGTGGCGGTTAGATGACACAAAAAAAAGATCAACTTCTTATCGCAGGAAAACCTTACCAATCAAGACTGTTGGTAGGTACCGGTAAATATAAAGACTTTGAACAAACAAGACTCGCAATTGATGCGAGTGGCGCTGAAATTATTACGGTGGCGATTCGCCGCACTAACATTGGTCAAAACGAAGGTGAGCCATCACTACTTGATTTTGTGCCCCCTAATCGTTTTACTTATTTGCCTAATACAGCAGGATGTTATTCAGCCGATGATGCAGTGCGCACACTTCGTTTAGCGCGTGAATTATTAGATGGTCATAAGCTCGTGAAATTAGAAGTATTGGGCGATCCTAAAACGCTTTATCCTAATGTGATAGAAACTTTAAAGGCCGCAGAAGTCTTAATTAAAGAAGGATTTGATGTGATGGTTTACACATCGGATGATCCAATTGTCGCGAAAGAACTAGAAAATATTGGCTGCTGTGCCATTATGCCCTTAGCCTCTCTTATTGGTTCAGGTATGGGTATTTTAAATCCGTGGAATTTACAAATTATTATCGAGCATGCGAAAGTTCCTGTGCTAGTGGATGCAGGCGTAGGAACCGCATCCGATGCCGCGATCGCCATGGAATTAGGTTGCGAAGGTGTGCTTATGAATACAGCGATTGCAAGTGCTCAAGATCCGATCATGATGGCGAGCGCTATGAAAAAAGCCATAGAAGCAGGACGTGAAGCATTTTTAGCTGGACGTATGGCTAAAAAATTATATTCAGCATCACCGAGCTCTCCCACACAAGGTATGATTTCCTAACATTATGGGATCCACAAAATTACATGCGATTCGTATCAGTGTGGAAACTCAATTTATAGATGAAAAATCAAGTGTTGAACATAATCGTTATTTTTTTAGTTACACAGTGACGATCAGTAATGATGGCTTGATACCTGCACAGCTTGTGAGTCGTCATTGGATTATTACCGATGCGAATGAAGAATCTTTCGAAGTAAAGGGTTTAGGTGTAGTCGGTGAACAACCGCTTATTCAACCGCATGAATCTTATACATATACAAGTGGTACTGAAATCAATACCCCTGTAGGTTCGATGCATGGCACTTATCAGATGATCAATGAA
Source organism: Candidatus Methylopumilus rimovensis (assembly GCF_006364615.1). Classification (NCBI taxonomy): domain Bacteria; kingdom Pseudomonadati; phylum Pseudomonadota; class Betaproteobacteria; order Nitrosomonadales; family Methylophilaceae; genus Candidatus Methylopumilus; species Candidatus Methylopumilus rimovensis. Next base: position 100,593 of record NZ_CP040986.1, read on the forward strand.
GATGGGACATCATTCGATGCAGAAATTCCTATGTTTATTTTATCGATGCCAAGGACGCTTCACTAAATGAAACGTTTTATTCTATTCTTACTTATTTTATTTCTTGTCTCATGTGCAGAGGTGGCACAAAAGGGAGATAAAACATCAAATGCAAAATCAAATTGCGATTGTCCAAAAATTAAAACTGAAAAAGAAGATCTCGCAAAAATTCCGGATTATGGCCTTTTAAGAAAATCAGATTGGAGTGCGATTGAATCCTCATTTGAAAGTGACAATGTACTCCTTACTTGGACAGCATGGCTTAGAAGTTGCTCTGTTTTAAAACAAAAAGATACTTGGAAAAAAGTCTGCGATCTCGCAGATGATATTAAAGAGCCTAGTGATGAAAATATTAAAAATTATTTTAAAAAATATTTTAATCTCTATAGCGCTACTAATATGGATGGCTCAGATACTGGCACGATTACCGGATACTATCAACCCATCTTGAAGGGTAGCAAGGTTAAAACATCACATTACAAAGTCCCACTTTACACAACACCTAAAGATTTGATCACGGTCGATTTAAGTGATGTCTATCCAGAATTAAAATCAAAACGCTTACGCGGTAAATTAGCGGGAAATAAATTAATACCTTATTTATCAAGGGCTGAGATTGATGGACAAGGCTCACCTTTGGCGGGCAATGAAATTGTATGGGTCGAAGATCCAGTCGAAGCTTTCTTCTTAGAGATTCAAGGATCCGGCATTATTCAGTTTGATAATGGGGAGGCCATGCAAATTGGATATGCTGATCAAAATGGTTATCCGTTCAAAGCGATTGGTTCCACTTTGGTTCAAAAGAAAGAGATCACTATGGCTGAAGCCTCAATGGAAGGCATTAAAAACTGGGCTCGAAAAAATATTACTAAGTTACGAGAGTTTTTAAATATGAATGCGAGCTATGTCTTCTTTAGAAAACTGCCTAACGATTTACCAGGTCCGATTGGCGCCTTAGGTGTATCGATTGAAGCTGAGCGAAGTGTCGCGATTGATCCAAAATTTATTCCTTTAGGCGCCCCTGTTTTCTTATCGACGACACAACCTAATGCAAGTGAACCACTCGAACGACTGATGGTAGCTCAAGATACAGGAGGTGCTATTCGAGGTGGTGTGCGTGCTGACTTTTATTGGGGAAGTGGCGATGAGGCAGGACGTAAAGCAGGATCTATGAAGCAACAAGGTAAGATCTGGACTCTTTTGCCCAGGGATTATGAATTCCCAAAAGCCACCCAAGAATTTGTGATGAAACGAAATCGTATTGAGGAAGCTTCTAAATAAAAAAAGGAAGCTAAAAAGCTTCCTTTTTTAAGTAACTTTAAATAACAAACAATTACTTGTTCATTACGTACATAGTTACTTCAAAGCCAAAACGCATTTCTGTAGCTGCTGGAGTTGTCCACATAGTATTTCTCCTTAAAAGGGTTAATCAACTGCATTCAAAGATGCATTGAAAGCACTATATTACGCCCACACGCTTTACACACGGAACAAGTGATGAATTAGACCTCATGATTTTCATGATAGGGCTATGATATTAGTGGCATTAAAATCCAAGACTTTGGGCGTATCAATAAAGATAATGGGATCCATAGATCGCCACACAAGATAGATAGGGGTATCTGTAATTTTAAATTGCGTGAAATCGATTATATCTCCATGGCTGTCATAGATTTTAGCGGCATAGATATCCTCAATATGGTAAAAACTCTCTGGATTTAATGTTTTATCATCTCGTGCCCAAATGGCGTGCATTTGCTCTTTATCATTTTTAAAGTGATGGATTTCAAAGGGCATATCGTTAAATAAAGCGCCCATATAAGTCATGCCTTCCATACGATCAACCAGAAACAAAACGCCTTCAGCATTTCGATAAGGTAGATAAAGTTTAGTCAGGCGCCCACAAGCAATGAGCAAAGAAATTGCGCGAAGAGTATATGACGTAATCTCATGACGTTTTAACTCAATGGCAACATAAATAGTTTTGATGTTAAAGCTTTCAGCGATTCTTTGGATAAGTGCTAATTTTTTAATGAGATTGAATTTAAAAAATTTACCTAACATTGGAATTAAGAAATTCGAATAAATGAGTTCAGGCTCCTTATCCATTTCATTAGTTAAATTAATCGTATGAATGTCAGGGAGCTGATATTTGTCTTTTAAAAGCTTGAATACCATGTCGTTAAAGAAGGGGCTAAATGAGGGAATAGAAGGCCCTGCCACTTTAATTTTTTTAAGTCTTGCCATGTTAAAAGTCATAGCCCAGATGTTTAAAAATGCGTGAAGCGCTTCTTGACTAAAACTTATCATCTCAATTTCAATGGAGGCAATATGTTTTTGATAGCCTAGCAATGTGAGATCTAAAAGTTCTCGCCATTGAAGATAAATATCTTCTTGGTCGACGAGCACTAATTTCAGATTAAATTTAATATCGTGCCCCATTAAATCATCCATAAAGGTAGGACTAAATTCACCGATACGATTTGATGGAATAAGCAGCGTGACATCTTGAATTTTATGCTGGCGACACATCTCAACGACACCTATGGGATCCTCAATTAAATCTTCGATGGTCAGGCTTAATCCAAAAAAATGATTGGGAATTTTATGATTCTTCGGAGGAATGTGTCCGTCATTGAAAAAAAGCTTGTGGCTTAAGATGAGTGATAAAGCATTCTTAAGAAATGCGCGATTGAAAAAAGAAAATTTTTTAAACATGAGCCCTATTATAACTTTAAGCATATTTATTTTATGCATAAAAAAAGGGCGCTTAAAAAGCGCCCTTGAGAAGTCACTACTTTCAGGATATTTTATTTATGATATGCCTGTTCACCGTGTTCAGCGATATCTAAGCCTTCACGCTCAGCATCCGGTTTCACACGTAAACCAATTGTCATGTCGATCAGTTTTAAAGCAACATAAGATACAGTTGCTGATACAACAATCGCTGTACCTACTGCCCAGAGTTGAGACATGATTTGCGTATGCATATCAAACTCACCTACTTTATTTGCCACATAATCGTAAACACCTGTACCACCTAAAGCTGGGCTTACGAATATACCGGTCATAATTGCACCAAAGATACCACCTACACCGTGAACACCAAATACATCAAGTGTATCGTCATACCCAAAAGCTTTTTTAACTTTAGACACGAAGAATAAGCAGATAGGAGATACACCTGCACCAATCACAAGTGCACCTATTGGACCCACGAATCCACACGCTGGAGTAATCGCTACCAGTCCTGCGACCGCGCCTGAAGCTGCTCCTAACATAGATGGTTTTGATTTTAAGATCCATTCAAATGCGATCCAAGAAAGCGTTGCAGCTGCCGTAGCAAGCATTGTGTTAACAAACGCTAATGCTGCTAAGCCTGTAGCTTCAAGATTTGAACCTGCATTAAAACCAAACCAGCCCACCCATAGTAATGAAGCGCCTACCATGGTTAATGTAAGGCTGTGAGGAGGCATCGCTTCCTTGCCATAGCCAATTCTTTTGCCCACCATAATGGCTGCAACAAGGGCTGCGATACCAGCATTAATATGAACCACTGTGCCCCCTGCAAAATCGAGTGCACCTTTTGCCCATAACCAGCCCGCATTACCAATAACTGTTTCTAATGACTTAGCATCAGTGATTGCATCTGGACCGTCCCAATACCACACCATATGTGCCATAGGTAAGTATGCAAATGTAAACCAGATGATTAAGAATAAAAGTACTGCTGAAAATTTCATACGTTCAGCAAATGCACCAATAATCAAAGCAGGTGTAATCGCTGCGAAAGTTAATTGGAAAGCTACAAAGATGAATTCAGGAATCACAACACCTTTGCTAAAAGTAGCACCTACAGAGTCTGGTGTAATGCCACTTAAAAATAATTTACTGAAGCCACCATAAAATGGAGTGCCGCCCGTAAATGCAACGCTATATCCGTAGATTGCCCATAAAACACCCATGAGTGAGAATATAACGAAGGTTTGCATGAGGACAGACAACATATTTTTGGATCTGACCAATCCGCCATAGAAGAGGGCTAAGCCTGGAATCACCATTAAGGTCACCAGAATCGTAGCGACGATCATCCATGCAGTGTCACCTTTATTTGGCGTTGGTGCAGGAGGTTCATCTTTTGCTTCAGCAGGCTTTTCAGCGGGTGTGGCATCTGCAACTAAAGTTACAGCATCACTCGCTTTTACTGAGGTTGCTTCATCAGCAAAACTTACACTTGTCATACCTAAAAAGTTTAGACATAAGAAGCTAATTAATGCGAAAGTTGATAATAATTTTTTCATAATTTGATCCTCTGATTAAAGAGCGTCCTCCCCAGTTTCACCAGTTCTTATACGATAAACTTCCTCGAGTTCCATCACAAAAATTTTGCCATCACCGATTTTGCCAGTGAGCGCTGATTTTTGAATAGCCTCCACTGCACGTTTGAGTAATTTATTTGGAATGGCTGCCTCGATTTTGACCTTAGGTAAAAAATCAATGACATATTCAGCACCTCGGTAAAGTTCCGTATGACCTTTTTGACGACCGAAACCTTTGACCTCCGTCACCGTAATGCCCTGAACGCCAATACCGGATAGCGCTTCACGAACTTCATCGAGCTTAAACGGCTTGATGATTGCTGTTATAAACTTCATGTATACCTCCTAGATAGACATCAACGAAGGCGGGTTTTCACCCGCCATGATTTTTAATGAATTAGAATGTACGGCCCAATGTAAACACCGCAGCATCTTTATTAAGATTTTTAGCTTCTATGCTACCGTTAAAACTGGCGCCACCATACCCGCGGCTACCCCAGTAGTTATCGTTATTGTGACCGATGTAGTATAAACCAGCGTTCCAACCGTCCGCATTAAGCACTTTGAAGGCGTAGCTCAAACCCACTTTGTAATCAGTGTAGTCTGGATTAAGAGCGCCTGAAGTAGAAGCGTTTGGACCGCTTGGAAGATTGTTGCCAATTAAAGTACCGGGAATAGCCTCATCAATATAACGTGCATCCAATTGTCCGTTCACATTTAACCGACCGACGTGGCCAATCAAAGTTAAGCCATTTAATGGGGTTGGGATGGCCGCATTTAATTCTAAGTAGGTTGTACCCCGAGTGCTTTTAGTCCAACCTGTACTTTGTTCAGCGCCGTACCAATCGCCTAAAGTCACTGAGCCTTTAGCACTTAACCATTTATAAGAAATACCGGCATTAGCTTCGTAAGTATCCCAACGACCGCCATTTGGTGTCTGCTGAACTTCCACGCCACCAGCTGCTACATTATCAAGTACACCGTTATATTTCTTCCAGCTACCATTAGGGTAGAAGTAGCCAATAACACCTGCCGTATAGCCCAAACCTTCGACAGCCGCTACCGTACCGTTATAACCGGCATAGAGATCCAATTCCACGTTAGCCTTAGGGTAAGTATTAGGTGACACGTTAGAACCAAAGGCACCTAAATAAAAGCCACTACTATGGGTGAGGTCTATGCCAGCTTGAATGGCTTCTTTGCGCCATGTTTGAGACACACCGCGAGCGCGATAATCTGATACAAAACCCATATTGGTCGTCATTGACCAGCTGGATTCCTCTTTTGTCTCAGTCTTGGTGGTCTCTGCAGCGTAAACTACTGGAGTAACCAGTGTTCCCAATACTGCCAGGGAAATGAGTGATTTAACCATGTTTAATTCTCCTTTTAAGGTAAAACTTCCTGAAAATAATGTGACTCTGTATTAATGAATGTTCACATATTACTTAAAGCAATTAGTGTGCCAACCTATTAATTCATTTAAAATCAATGAGTTAAAAATAGGTATACAAACGTTCAGCGTTTCAAATGGACTTAAGATGTGCGTTTAAATCTGATAAACTCTTGACTTATAGGGGAAATGATCATGTTAAATAATGAAAAATTAAAAGAAATATCTAATAAAATCAGAGAGATAGTGAAAGATTCCCCGCTCCCTGATATTGAAAAGAATATCGATGCACTTTTAAAAGGCATGTTCACTAAAATGGAGCTTGTCACCCGCGAAGAATTTGATGTTCAAACAGAAGTGTTAAAACGCACACGTCAAAAATTAGAAGAACTAGAAAAGAAACTATCCGAGATTGAAGCGCGTAAAAAATAATAACTTGTTAGTTTTTTATTGCACTTTAGACTAAAAAAATTGCCCAATGCATGTTTAAAAACTGAATGCCATAGGATTTCATGACTGCTCAAGAAAAAATATTAAGAAAGCTTTTGGCTGAACGTATTTTGTTGTTGGATGGTGCGATGGGCACGATGATTCAACAACATAAACTCACGGAAGAAGATTATCGCGGAGGCAGCGATGGCCGCTTTGCGAAATTTTCTGGGCCAGAAGGTAAGCGTGAACTTTTTCTCAAAGGCAATAACGAGCTATTAAGCCTCACCCAACCCCACATTATTCAAAGTATTCATGAAGCATATTTAGAAGCAGGTTCTGACATTATTGAAACCAATACTTTTGGTGCGACCGAAATTGCACAAGAAGATTATGCGATGTCAGATTTGGCTTATGAAATGAACGTGGCATCTGCTAAATTAGCGCGCCAAGCGGTAGACAAATTTTCAACGAAAGACAAACCTAGATTTGTAGCAGGCGCTATTGGACCTACACCTAAAACTGCTTCGATATCGCCAGACGTAAATGATCCTGCGGCACGGAATATTACATTTGAAGCATTAAAAAATAGCTATTTCAATCAAGTGAAAGCATTGGTTGAAGGTGGTGTTGATATTCTTCTCGTTGAAACAATTTTTGATACCTTAAATTGTAAGGCAGCTCTTTTTGCGATCGAAACCTACTTCGAAGAAAATAAAATCAGTCTTCCAATTATGTTGTCAGGTACCGTCACTGATGCATCGGGTCGTATTTTATCTGGTCAAACAGTCGCTGCGTTTTGGAATTCAGTGCGCCATGCAAAACCGATGACCATTGGCCTTAATTGCGCATTAGGTGCAGCATTGATGAGGCCTTATGCAGAAGAATTATCCAATATTGCAGATACCTATGTTTGTATTTATCCCAATGCCGGTCTACCGAATCCAATGTCAGATACCGGCTTTGATGAGAAGCCGAAAGATACTTCATCGTTAATTAAAGAATTCGCAACAAGTGGTTTTGTGAATATTGCAGGTGGCTGTTGTGGCACCACGCCTGACCATATAAAAGCGATTGCAAATGAAATAAAAAATATCAAACCTCGAGATATTCCAACCGTTGAGACAATGACAAGACTCTCAGGCCTCGAATCTTTTCTAATTAAAGATGATTCATTGTTTGTGAATGTCGGTGAGAGAACTAATGTCACGGGCTCAAAAGTATTTGCGAATCTAATCATTAACGAAAAATATGATGAAGCTTTATCAGTCGCGCGTCAGCAAGTAGAGAATGGTGCGCAAATTATTGATATCAATATGGATGAAGGTATGCTGGATGCGCAAAAAGCGATGAAGCATTTCCTAAATCTAGTAGCATCAGAACCAGATATTGCTCGTATTCCTATCATGATTGATTCATCGAAATGGGATGTGATTGAAGCAGGTCTTCAATGTGTTCAAGGAAAAGCGATTGTAAATTCTATTTCATTGAAAGAAGGTGAGGCTGAATTTATTCGTCAAGCTAAATTATGTCGACGATATGGTGCGGCTGTGATCGTGATGGCTTTTGATGAAAAAGGACAAGCAGATACTTTTCAAAGAAAAACAGAAATTTGTAAGCGCGCTTACGATTTATTAATTTCAAAAATTAATTTTCCACCTGAAGATATTATTTTTGACCCAAATATTTTTGCGATTGCAACAGGTATTGAAGAACACAATAATTACGCAGTAGATTTTATTAATGCTACAAGATGGATTAAAGAGAATTTACCGCATGCAAAAATTTCAGGTGGCGTATCTAATGTGAGTTTTAGTTTTAGAGGCAATGATGCAGCACGCGAAGCAATTCATACGGTCTTTTTATATCATGCGATCAAAGCTGGATTGTCGATGGGGATTGTCAACGCAGGCATGATGGGTGTTTACGATGATCTTGATCCAGAACTTAAAGAGCGCGTTGAAGATGTTGTGCTTAATCGAAGACCTGATGCTACAGAAAGAATGATTGAAATTGCCGGAACACTAAAAGGAAGTAAAAAAGAAGTTCAAACATTAAATTGGCGAGGCACAGATGCCGAACCAGTGCGAGTGAATAAAAGACTTGAATATGCATTAGTTCATGGCATCACAGATTTTATTGTAGAAGATACTGAAGAAGCCCGATTAGAAGCGATGCAAAAAAATGGACGACCGATTCATGTGATTGAAGGCCCTTTGATGGATGGCATGAATGTAGTTGGCGATTTATTTGCGCAAGGCAAAATGTTTTTACCGCAAGTCGTAAAATCAGCGCGTGTCATGAAGCAAGCTGTTGCGCACTTAGTCCCTTTCATTGAAGAAGAAAAAAAATTAGAAGAAAAAAGAACGGGCATCGTTTCAAAACCTAAAGGCAAAATGCTCATCGCCACCGTCAAAGGGGATGTGCATGATATTGGTAAAAATATTGTGTCAGTTGTCTTGCAATGTAATAACTTTGAAGTCATTAATATGGGTGTCATGGTGCCGTGCTCAGAAATTTTAGAGATGGCTAAAAAAGAAAATGTCGACATTATTGGCTTGTCTGGTCTCATAACACCGTCATTAGAAGAAATGACGCATGTCGCAAAAGAGATGCAGCGTGATCCCCACTTCAGAGGGTTAAAAACACCGCTCCTCATTGGCGGCGCAACAACCTCACGTGCCCATACAGCTGTTAAAATTGCACCGCATTATGATGGCCCAGTGATTTATGTTCCTGATGCATCGAGATCGGTAGCTGTCATGCAATCTCTTTTAACCCCTGAACAAAAAGATCAGTACATCAGTGATATTGAAAAAGATTATGCTCGGGCACGTGATCAACATGCCAATAAAAAAGGTATTAAATTATTAACACTTGAAGAAGCAAGACTGAATAAATTAAAACTTCAATTTGATAAAGCATATACACCGAAACCCCCAAAATTTATTGGTAAACGCGTATTTAAAAATATCGATTTAAATTTAATTGCACCCTATATTGATTGGAGCCCATTCTTCCAAACATGGGATTTGGTAGGGTTTTATCCGGCTATACTGAATGATCCTATTGTGGGCCAGAGCGCCTCACAAGTTTTTAATGAAGCGCAAACTATGCTTACAAAACTCATCAATAACCGAGCGCTTGTGGCTAACGGCGTCGTCGCATTTTATCCAGCGAATAGCGTAGGGGATGATATTGAAATTTATGAAGACGAATCACGTGAAAAAACTTTATTTACATACTATGGCTTAAGACAGCAATCTGAAAAACCTAAAGTTGATAATGTGCAAAAACCTAATCAGTGTTTATCTGATTTTATTGCGCCTAAATCATCAAATATTAAAGATTATATTGGTATGTTTGCCGTGACGAGTGGATTAGGCATGGAAAAATATGAAGAAGCATTTAAAAATAAAAATGATGACTACAGTAGCATCATGTTTAAAGCTTTAGCTGATCGTTTAGCTGAAGCATTTGCTGAATATATGCATGAGCGCGTCAGAAAAGATTTATGGGGTTATGTAGCAAATGAAAATCTAAATAAAGAGTCACTTATTAAAGAAGATTATCAAGGCATTCGACCGGCACCGGGATACCCTGCATGCCCTGATCATACCGTTAAAAAAGATATTTTTACTTTATTAAAGCTAGATGAAATCGATATGCATCTTACCGATTCATTCGCGATGACCCCCGCTGCCTCAGTATCCGGTTTTTATTTTGCACACCCAGAAGCAGATTATTTCAGTGTTGATAAAATTGGAGATGATCAATTAAAAGATATGGCTAAGCGTCGAGATGTCTCAATCGAATTTTTAAAAAAATGGTTAGCACCTAATTTATAAAATTTATAAACATGCATATTCATATCCTAGGCATTTGCGGAACATTTATGGGAGGTTTGGCTTCCCTTGCCAAGGCATCCGGTTATAAAGTCACCGGTTGTGATACTAACGTCTATCCGCCAATGAGTGCTCAGCTAGAAAGCATTGGTATTGAACTCATCGAAGGATTTGATAAAAAACAAACTGAATTAAAGCCTGACCTTTATGTGATTGGTAATGTAGTATCTCGCGGCAATCCTTTGATGGAAGAGATTATGAATCAAGGGCTGCCCTATATTTCAGGACCCCAATGGCTTTATGAAGCAATTTTAAAAGATAAATGGGTACTCGCGGTTGCTGGTACGCATGGCAAAACAACTACAACATCGATGCTTGCTTGGATTTTAGAATTTACTGGCTACGCGCCTGGTTTTCTGATTGGTGGCGTACCACTTAATTTTAATGCCTCAGCGCGTCTGCCACAAAAAAATAAATCGAATGAAGCTTCACCTTTTTTTGTGATCGAAGCAGATGAATATGACACAGCTTTTTTTGATAAGCGATCTAAGTTTGTTCATTACCACCCCAAGACGGCTATATTAAATAATCTTGAATATGATCATGCAGACATATTCCCAGACCTTCATGCGATTGAAACTCAATTTCATCATATGGTTCGCATGATACCTGGCATTGGACGTATCATTATTAACGATGAAGAGGAAAGCTTGAAAAGAGTAATTGAAAGAGGCTGCTGGTCGGAAAAATTTTATATTGGGAGTCAGCAAGGTTTGTCGATTGGTAAAGTGAATCAAGACCAATCATTTGAAGTTTTAAATCAGAATAAATTGGTGGGTACTTTATCTTGGGATCTCCTAGGTCATCATAACCGTATGAATGCATTGGCTGCGATTGCAGCATCTCATCACGTAGGCGTGACGCTAGAAAATGCATTAGAAGCGTTACAAACATTCAAAAATGTAAAACGTAGAATGGAATGTATTGGCGAAAAAAACGGCATCACGATTTATGATGATTTCGCGCATCATCCAGCAGCCATATCCACAACCCTTGGAGGCCTGCGAGCAAAAGTTGGCAAAGCAAGAATCATTGCAGTTTTAGAGCCAAGATCTAATACGATGAAATTAGGTACCATGAAGAGTGCGCTTCCCGAGAGCCTAAAAGATGCAGATCAAGTATTTTGCTATGGTGAAAAATTAACATGGAATGCCGAGGAAGCATTAGCACCAATCAAAAACAAATCATTTATAGGCCTCGATATGAAAAATTTTGTTGAAGCTATTTTAAAAGAGGCAAAATCAGGCGATCATATTCTTGTGATGAGTAATGGAAGCTTTAATGGTATTCATCAAACTCTACTTAATGGAATAGTTTAGGTCATGCCGAGAGATGAGATTTTATACAAGAATAATATTCTTAAGCTTTCTATTCTTCTATCTTTTGCTCTACATTTTTTGGCTATACAGCTCATACACTTTAAGCCCTTAAAACCTTTTCAAAATAAGTTTTCAGCGATTGAAGTGGTTTTAACAAACTCTAAAGACAATAAGCAAGAGGATGCAGAAGTTTTAGCACAAAGTAACTCTAATAAAGGGGGCAATATAGAAAAAGATGTCCATAAAAAGTCACCGCTACCTATCATCACTGAAAATAAGAATACATTTCAACTGAACAATCGTAATGATCAGAATGTAGCTGGAAAAGCCTCAAGTTCTTCACAAGAAAAAACTGTAAAAAAAGAAGCGCCAATTTTAAATGAGCCAAAAGCAGTTCAACAACCAAAAGAATCAAGCGTCATTAATAAATCGATTAGCAAAGAAGATATTTTAGCGAGTGCTAGTGAAATAAGTGCATCAGATGCTGCCTTATCTAATCAACCTTCTAATTTTGAAAAACAGCCTAGACGAAAATATATTGGTGCACGCACCAAAGAATATAAATATGCGCTTTATGCAGAAGCATGGAGACAAAAAGTGGAAACTTTAGGTAATATGAATTACCCTGAGGAAGCGCGTGAAAAGAAATTTTCAGGTCAATTGAGAATGACCGTATCACTTAAGCCTGATGGACGAATCGATAATATTGAAATTAATCAGAGCTCAGGATTTAAAATACTAGATGAAGCTGCTAAAAAAATTGTGGAATTAGGTGCACCTTACGCACCCTTCCCTGAAGACATTAGAAAAGAAGTAGATATACTAAGTATTACAAGAACCTGGACTTTTACTAAAGACGAGCATTTGTCATCCCAATAAATGAATTATTACAAACATCATATTTTCTTTTGTTTAAATCAGCGCGATGATGGCGAGGCGTGCTGCACGGATAAAGGAAGCGAAGCGATGTTTATGTATATGAAATCAAAAATTAAATCACTTAATTTGAATGGTGAATCTAAAGCAAGAATCAATCGCGCTGGGTGCTTTGATCGTTGCGGTGAAGGGCCCTTGTTAGTCATTTATCCGGAAGCCACTTGGTATAACTTTATAGATGAACAAGATATCGATGAAATTATCGAAAGCCACATTCAACGTGGAAAAATTGTTACGCGTTTATTAGCTTAAAGATTGATTAAGCAGCGTAATCAGCTCTTTTTTTTCTTGTGCTGATAGAGTCTGACGTAAACCTTGCCTTACTTTTTCTCCCCAATGTGAGTTTGGAAAATGTGCATCTTCCTTAAAGCGAGGAATGATATGCCAGTGAATATGTGGTGTTTTATTGCCCAAGCTTGCCAAGTTAATTTTATCAGGGTTAAAAATTCTTCTTAAAATCGCTTCAACTTTAAATACACAACGCATAACATTAAATTGAAGTGCTTCATCTAAGTCAGTCATTTCTTTTTGATGACTAATCAATTCAACACGACAATAACCTTTGTAATCTAAATGATCTAAAAGAACTACGCGAAGTGTGTTATCACTCCAGATAATTTCTCCTTCGCAACTATCACAAATCGCACATGACATAATCTATGACACCATTAACATACGATCAAGAGTGAGTTTAGCTAATTTTGCTTCATCATCAGGCACTCTAATAATATTGACTGGTTTTTCATTGATAATATTTTCTAGACACCATGCAAGATGTTGAGGGTCGATACGAGCCATCGTTGAGCATTCACAAATCACATGCGACATAAATTGTACAAGCTTACCTTCTGACTTCATTTGATTGGCAAGACGATTCACTAAATTAAGCTCAGTACCTACAAGCCATTTAGTCCCTTGAGGGGCATCGGTAATTGTTTTTAAAATATATTCAGTGGAGCCTACATAATCTGAATGAGAGCAAACTTCAAAAGGGCATTCGGGATGAGAAATCACTTTACCATCGGGATGTTCTTCTCTAAAACGTTCAATATTTTGAAGACGAAACATTTGATGTACAGCGCAATGACCTTTCCACAAAAAGATCTTAGCTTTTTTAATTTGTGTTTCAGTGAGGCCTCCAAGCGGAAGATCAGGGTCCCATACAGGCATTTCATCTAAAGAAATACCCATTTTATGACCACTCCAACGACCTAGATTTTGGTCGGGGAAAAATAAGACTTTTTCACGCTGCTTAAATGACCATTCAATAATTTTTGTTGCATTCGTTGAAGTACAGACTATGCCGCCATGCTCACCACAAAAAGCTTTAAGGTCAGCGGCAGAATTAATATAAGTGACGGGAGTGACGACTTCATCAAATGAAAGTATTTTTGAAAGTTCTTTATAACTTCTTTCTACCTTGCTTAAATTAGCCATATCAGCCATTGAGCATCCTGCGGCTAGATCTGGAAGAACTGTAATTTGATCAGGTCTTGATAGAATATTTGCGACTTCAGCCATAAAGTGCACACCTAAAAATACAATATATTTAGCATCAAGAGACTCTACTATTCTTGAAAGCTTAAGAGAGTCACCTGTGTAATCTGCGTGTCGATAAACAGATTCATGTTGATAATGATGACCTAAGATAACTAAATTTTTACCAAGCTTATTTTTGGCCGCAATAATTCTTTGTTGGCAATCTTCATCGCTGATAGATTCAAACGCATTAAATTTGATTTGAGCAACTTGCATAGAACTTCTATTTTACAGTTTTAGTTGGTGAATTTCGGCTAATTTTTTAATAGCTTCTACATTAGTCCAAGAAAAAACTTTATCCATGGCATCACGCCAATTTACCCATAGATATTGGACATGTTCATCTGCTGATAATTGAATATGTATCGAAGTCGGCACTTTAAGAGCAAAAATATGTTCTGTATTGTGAGTAATATCAGGCGCATAACGATATCGCCAGTGTGCATAGATTTCGTATACGTGGGAAAGTGCCCAGTCTTCAAGATGATATTGCGTTGAATCAATACCCGTTTCTTCAAATACTTCTCTTATCGCAGCATCTCTTGGTGTTTCATTTTCTTCTAGACTGCCCGTGACAGATTGCCAGAAACCTTTCTTATCAGCACGCTCCATAAGTAGCACTTTAAAATCTTCAGTATAAATTAATACAAGAGAGGAAACAGGTTTTTTAAATGCCATATTTAAATCTTAGGCAATCTAAAAACAATACTTTCTTCAACACCTGGAAGCTCAGTGATATTTGCTTTTGTAAGAGATTCAATTTTATTTACAATATTTTTAACGCTAATCTCAGGCGCTGAGGCTCCTGCTGAAATACCAATATTTTTCTTACTAAGTAGCCAAGAGGATTGAAGTGCATCTTCATGATCAATCATATAAGCTTCAACACCTTCTCTAGAGGCTAGCTCCTTAAGACGATTTGAATTCGAACTGTTGTGAGAGCCCACAATGATAATGAGATCGCATTGGCCACTCATTGCTTTAACCGCATCTTGTCTATTTTGTGTGGCATAACAAATATCATCACTTTTAGGACCTTGGATATTCGGGTATTTTGTTTTTAATGCCTCAATGATTGTTTTTGTATCATCGATCGAAAGCGTGGTTTGCGTGACATAGGCTACTTTATCTGGATGGTCGACAATTAAGCGTTTAACATCTTCAATCGTTTCGATGAGGTACATTTTACGGTGGGCCTGATGTTCTTCAATTTGACCCATGGTCCCCTCTACTTCTGGATGGCCTTGATGCCCAATCATAATAATATCCATGTCTTGACTAAGCATTTTGTTCACTTCGACATGAACTTTAGTCACCAAAGGACAAGTGGCATCAATGGGAATGAGTTGGCGTGATTTGGCTTCTTCACGAATAGCTTTTGAAATACCATGCGCACTAAAAATGACATGGGCACCTTTAGGTACGTCATTGAGGTCTTCAATAAAAATGGCACCTTTTGTTTTTAAATCGTTGATGACGTATTGGTTATGAACGACTTCGTGCCGCACATAAATAGGTTTTCCATATTGAGCTAAGGCTTCTTCGACAATCTGAATTGCGCGATCAACGCCTGCGCAAAATCCGCGGGGATTAGCTAAAAGGATATTAATTTTATCTGCCATAGATTGTATTTTAGGGCTTTTGGTAGTGATGACTTATTATTTTATTCCTGATTGTCCATGTATAATTCGTTTTATTCAAGATGGATATTTAATCTTATGAAAAATACAGCGACTTTATTAATTACATGCCCTGATACCAAAGGTATTGTGGCTGCTATCGCAGATTTTTTATATCAACATAATGCAAATATTTTGCATGCTGATCAACACCAAGATGCTGAAAATAGCCTCTTTCTTATGCGTGTCGAATGGGACCTAAAAGATTTTTCATTAGATGAAGCTTCTTTTGCAAAAGCTTTTGAGAGCATCGCTAAAACTTATAAGATGACATGGGAATTAAAGCTTTCCAAAGATAAGCCTCGTATGGCGATTATGGTGTCGCAATATGATCATTGTTTAGCAGATTTACTGCACCGCTATAAGAATAGCGAGCTTATATGCGATATCCCACTCATTATCAGTAATCATTTAGATACACAAAAACTCGCTGAATTTTATGGGATTCCTTTTTTTCATATCCCTGTTGAAAAAGATAAAAAGAAAGAAGCTGAAGCAAAGCAATTTGCATTGTTTGATAAGTATCAAGTTGATTTCATTGTGCTCGCTCGTTACATGCAAATTTTAAGCGAGGATTTTGTTAAGCGTTATCCACAGCGCGTCATTAATATTCATCATTCCTTCTTGCCCGCCTTTATTGGCGCAAGACCTTATCATCGTGCTTTTGAGCGAGGTGTTAAGTTGATTGGGGCTACAAGTCACTATGTGACTGAAGTTTTAGATGAAGGCCCTATCATCGAGCAAGATATTGATCGCATCTCCCATCGCGATCAAGTTGAAGATCTCATTCAAAAAGGCAGAGATTTAGAACGTATCGTTTTATCTAAAGCCGTGCGTTGGCATATTGAGAATCGTATTCTCATTTACGCAAATAAAACTGTTATTTTTGATTAAAGCGGGATTTTCTTTTCGAGCTTAAATAGATCGCTCGATTTTTCACGTGCTCTAATTTCAAAAATCTTATCACGATCAACCATCACTTCCGCAGCGCGTCCGCGAGAGTTGTAATTTGAGCTCATGCTCATGCCATAAGCCCCCGTTGACATAATACAAACAAGATCATTTTCTTTTAATTTTAATGATCGATTTTTTGCAATAAAGTCACCACTCTCACACACAGGACCTACAACATCGAATGATTGAAGTTTAGTATCTTGCTCCCGCACTATTTTTATTTCGTGATAAGCATCATATAAAGTAGGTCGCATCAGATCATTCATCGCTGCATCGATAATGGCAAAATGTTTTATATCATTTTGTTTTAAATATTCGACTTTAGATAAAAGAACTCCAGCATTGCCTACAAGCGCTCGACCAGGTTCAAAAATAATTTTGACATCAAGATTTTGAATTTTATTTAAGATTGCTTTGGTATAGATGTCAAAATCTGGGGGTGATTCATCTTGATAACAAATACCGATGCCACCCCCAATATCAACATGACTTAAATGAATATTATTTTTTTTGAGTTGATCTACGAGTGATAAAACACGATCTAATGCGTCCACAAAAGGCTTCAATTCCGTAATTTGTGAGCCAATATGGCAATCGATGCCTTTGATTTCAATATAGCTCATACCTTTTGCTTCAAGATAGAGTGCTAATGCCTGATTAAAATCGACACCAAATTTATTGTCTTTCAATCCTGTTGAAATATAGGGATGGGTTTTAGCATCGACATCCGGATTCACTCGAATAGAGATAGGTGCTTTGACATTTATTTTGCTTGCCACTGCTTCAATGCGAAGAAGCTCACTTCGAGATTCCACATTAAAACATAAGATATTTGCTTTTAAAGCGGCTTCAATTTCAGATACTGTTTTACCTACTCCTGAAAATACAATTTTTTGCGGATCGCCACCAGCATATAAGACACGCTCAAGTTCACCACCTGACACGATATCAAATCCAGCGCCTAAGCTTGCAAAAAGATTGAGAATTGCAATATTAGAATTAGCTTTCACCGCAAAACATATCAAATGATTGGTTTTAAGAAGCCCTTTTTGAAAAGACTCAAAAGCTTGAATCAGTGTATTTTTTGAATAAATGTAAGTAGGTGTGCCAAATTGATTTGCAATCGTTTCAAGCGAAACATCTTCTGCAAAAAGGATGCCTTGATTAGCATGAATGAATGACGTTTGAGCCATTATTTATTTTGTCTCAGTTGGTGCAGTGTCTTGTGGATATTTTTGCTCAGGAATATATAAAGGGCCTTTGGTGCCACAACCTACAAGGTTTAAAAGTAAGAAAGCGCTTATATAAATACATAGATATTTTTTCATGATGTCTATACCTTTTTTGATTAGAGTTATTTTAGCATTATCTTGATGTGTTATATGGAATTGTGGTGCTTAAGTAAGCGGTATGTAATCCATCCATTAATGAGTCCAAATAAAAGCGCTGCTGCACTATAAATAGGAACCAAATAATAGATACTGACGTGAGGAATCAACCATATGCGAACAAGAAAAAGTTGACCTGTAATATGTGCGAAAGAAGAAAGGACTGAAAGACCTATAGGGCTAAAAAATTTAGATGGTAATTTAATCGCAAAATATAAAGTTAAGAGGCTTAACATTGACCCGATTAAACTCAACATAAATGCAGGACCAAGAAATTGCCCCAATATGAGGCTTGTTGCAAAAACTCTTAAGACACTCACCCACATCGCTGTTTTAAAATTAAAGTGATAAATGGCATACAGTGTGATGATGTTAGCAATGCCTGGCTTTACACCGGGCATAGGTGATGGCAATATTGATTCAATGAGGCTAAGGCCTATTGCAATCGCACTTAATTGTGCAATTTGATGATCAAGTAAAGTCGTTTTAATTTTAATAATTGAGCGAGTCATAAGCTTTCGATTTGCCTAATATTTCAATGCTGACCTCGTTGGGAATGCAAATCAGCATTTGTCCTGTCAAATGAATCCAACCCTGTTGTACACAATATTGATTTTTACATGGCGCAGATTTAAAACGAGCTCGCCCTTCTTTAATTTCAATAATACTTTCACCCTCTTTACCTATAAGACTAATTTTTTTGTCTTGAAATAGACTAAAGTTTCCATAAGTTTTCCCTTGAAAATTTACCTGCACCACACTGCCAGTTTCAAAATGCCAAAAAGTTTTGAAAGCAAACACAATAAAGATAAGACTTATTAAAATAATAAGACTGTCACCTATAAAAAATTTAGCGCGTAATTTCAAGGTGATTTTTTTTCTGAGAGGGAACATCTAAAAATTGAATTCTATCTGCCATTGTTTGAGTCGCAGATATAACCTTATCTTCAATGATGAGGTAATGACGAATATTAAGTTTTTCTGCAATAGCTCGTCGATCTTCTCTTTTTCCAATAAAAAGTGGTTTAGATAATACGTCAGATAAAGCACCTGCATTTTGAGCAGGTTCTATGAGGACTGTCACAGAATAAACATCTTGCACTGGAAATCCTGTGAAAGGATGGATGACATGACAATAACGAACCCCATCATTCATGAAATACCGTTGGTAATCGCCTGATGTACCAATCGCCCACCCATCAAGTAAGTCAAGTTTAGCAATCGCCTGTGAGCCTCTCGGATCTTGTATGCCTACATGCCAAGGTTTATTTCCATGTTGGCCGATAGCGATAATATTCCCACCAATATTAATGAGTGCATTTTTAATATGATAGTCACGAAGGATTTTGCTTGCTCGATCCAGCGCATATCCTTTTGCATATCCACCAAGATCAATCTTAACGTGAGGGTTAGTACTGCTAATTGTGGAACCTGAAATGCGGACTTGATCTAGAGATGGATTCCTTTCAACAAGAATTTTAATTTTAGATTGATCAGGATGTATAGGATTAAATTCATCCTGATGAAATCCCCAGTAATCGATGAGTTCCCCAATCGCTGGATTGAATAGATGACCAGAAGCATGTTCCAAGAGCTTAACCTCTTTTATGATTTCAATCAGTTCTGCTGAGGCATTTCTATAGGACTTATTTTTAGCTATCGATTCATTAAGATCGGTTAGATCACTTTTTTTCCATGCATGAAGCGAGTTATGAAGCCTTGTAAATTCTTTAAGAACGGCTTGTGTTGCTTCTTCGGCTTTTTTATCACTCTCTCCATAAATAGAAATATCTACGATAGTGCCAAATACATAATGCTTAGATTGGTATAAAGATGTTTGGGAGCAAGATTGAAGAAAACATAGGGTAAAGACAATAAAGAAAAACTTAATGAAGCGCATTGATAATAAGTTCTGCAGGGTTCTGTTTTGTTTGTTCAAAAAGTTCAACGATACCAGTCGGGCTTGTGACATTAATTTCTGTTAGATAATCTCCAATCACATCAATTCCAACGAAATGAAGGCCCTCACTTAATAGTTTTTTACCTACGATCGTGGCTATCTCTATATCCCTTTTTGAAAGCGGTTGCGCAACACCTTGACCGCCCGAGGCGAGGTTACCACGTGTTTCTCCTTCCATAGGAATGCGAGCTAACGCATAGGGAAAAGGCTTGCCTTCGATAATGACAATTCGCTTATCGCCTAATTTAATTTCTGGGATATATTGCTGTGCCATGATCATTTGATGTCCATGATTAGTCATAATTTCTAAAATGACATTTAGGTTTTTTTCAAATTCACTGACACGAAAAATATTTTTACCGCCCATGCCATCAAGGGGTTTTAAAATGATGTCGCCATGATCTTTAAAAAATTGCTTCACGATTTGTGGATTAGCAGTTACTAATGTTTTGGGGATGAGCGTATCGAATTGAAGTATCGATATTTTTTCATTCCAGCTTCTAATTGAGGAAGGTTTATTGAATACCTTCACATTTGATTTTTCAGCTATATCTAATAAATAGGTCGTATGAAGATAAGCTTGATCGACGGGCGGATCTTTCCTCATAAAAAGGGCATGAAAAAATGAAACGGGATGCGTTTCATAGGTTTTTTCATGCTTGGGGAAAACATCTAATTCAAAACGATATGTTCTACAAAATAATTGGTTGGCATCAATATATAGATCATGCTGTAAACAAAAATAAACTTCATGATTTTGTTTAACCGCTTCCTTCATTAAAGCTAAGGTTGAATCCTTCTTTAATTGAAGTGATTGCGGGGGGTCTATAATAAAAAGAATAGGCGTCATTTAGTGATTCATCGGGTCATGTGTTTCAAGTTCAATAGATGCTGCAAGCAGTGCTAATCTTGCAATAACGCCATAAGCATAGAATCGATTAGGCGTTGAAAGCGGTGATTCATCAATTTCAGGAGTGGAACAAGAAGTTTCAAAGGCTAAAGGTACAAAATGCATACCGGGCGCATTAAGGTTCTCATCTTTACCTCGAGTGGTATGCACGCGGTAAAAACCACCAATGACAAAATGATCTATCATGTAAACCACAGGTTCGGCGACTGCTTCATTAATACACTCTTCAGAATAAACACCTTCTTGAATAATTACCTCTGATACTTCAAGACCTTCCTTGACTACAGACATTTTATTGCGTGATTTTCGATTTAAATTTCTTAATTCGTCACCATCCTTGACTGTCATGATACCCATGCCATAGGTGCCAGCATCTGCTTTCACAATCACAAAGGGCTCATGTTCGATTTTATATTCCTTATATTTCAACCGAATCTTCGTTAAGATTTGATCTACTTTTTTCGCAAGCTCATCTTCTCCTTGCCTTGCATGAAAATCAATTTGACTCGCATGATCAAAATAAGGATTGATGAGCCAAGGGTCTACTTTAATAAATTCAGAAAATGATTTCACAACTGCATCATAAACTTTAAAGTGCTGAGATTTTCTGCGCGTTGCCCAGCCTGCATGGAGAGGGGGAATTAAATTTTGTTCAAGATTTTTTAATATTTCAGGAATGCCAGCAGATAAATCATTATTTAATAATATGGCACACGCATCAAAATTACCGAGTATTTTATTTTCAAGCACTAATCTATTTTTAGTACGTTTGAGAGGCTCAATAAGTAAAGATTTATTATCTTCAACGGGAATGGTTAGGGGTTCTTTAATGGTTTCATCTAAACTCCCAATGCGCACATCTAAACCCGATTTTCTCAATATATTTTTTAATTCAAACAAATTTTTTAAGTAATAAATATTGCGCGTGTGATTTTCAGGAATGATGAGGAGGCGATGTGCTTCAGGGCAAACTTTCTCAATTGCTACCATTGCAGCCTGAACAGAAAGCGATAAAAAATCTGGATTTAAATTGTTAAATCCTCCTGGAAAAAGATTGGTGTCAACGGGCGCTAATTTAAATCCTGCATTCCTTAAATCAACAGATGCGTAAAAAGGCGCTGCATGTTCTAGCCATTGTGTTCGAAACCAATGTTCAATATTTGCCATTTCATGAATGAGATGTTTTTCTAATGAAAGAAGCGGGCCTGTGAGTGCAGTTTTTAAATGAGGAACCATTTAGTTCTGTGCCTCATGAGCTTGAAGGTCGGCATGGTAGCTACTTCTTACCATGGGCGCACTTGCGACCGATGAAAATGACATACGGATCGCTTCGTCTTTTAAAGTATCAAATTCTTTTGGATCTACGAAGCGATCTACAGGAAGATGATGCACGCTAGGCTGTAAGTACTGTCCAAGCGTCAGCATTTCAACTTTATGCACTCTTAAGTCCTTCATGACTTCTATAATTTCAGGATTAGTCTCACCGAGTCCTAACATTAGACCTGATTTTGTTGGTATGTTTGGAAATTTTAATTTGAAATTAAGCAGTAAATTAAGCGAATGTTGATAGTCCGATCCCGGACGTGCTTTTTTATAAAGTCTTGGAATGGTTTCAAGATTATGATTAAACACATCAGGTGGCATCAAGCTTAAGATATCGAGGGCTTTATCAAGGCGGCCTCTAAAGTCAGGCACTAAAATTTCAATTTTAGTATGGGGCGAAATGTTACGAATTTCTTTAATACAATCGACAAAATGCTGCGCACCACCATCACGTAAATCATCGCGATCGACACTTGTAATCACGACATATTTCAAATTAAGTTCTCGAATCGTTTGAGCTAATTTTTTTGGCTCTTCTGTATCTGGCGGCAAGGGCCTACCATGACCCACATCACAGAATGGACAGCGTCTTGTACAAAGGTCACCGAGGATCATAAATGTCGCAGTGCCCTGACTAAAGCATTCACCAATATTAGGGCAGCTTGCTTCTTCACATACGCTATGAAGATTATTTTTTCTTAAAATAGATTTAATTTCATTGAATCGCTGGCTTTGAGGGAGCTGCATTTTGATCCAATGCGGTTTTGCTTTAATAGGTGCTTCAATAATTTTGATAGGAATTTTAGAAGTCTTCTCAAAATCAGTTTCTTTAATACCTATTGGTTTTGGAGTATGAGGTTTCATGACTTTAAATTGAGTAATTGATCTTTAATATCATTCGCAATTTCTAAGCCGATATTTTCAATCGATACATCATTGATAAATGTTTTTAATTGTGTCATTTGTAAATTTTTATAACCACAAGGATCAATCGCTTCAAAAGGAGTTAAATCCATATCAATATTCAAGCTTAAACCATGATATGAAGCATGGTTTTTGATGCGCAACCCTAGAGATGCAATTTTTTTATTCTCAATATATACACCAGGAGCTTCTATTTTAGCACTGGCTTTGATGTCGCGAAGAGATAAAAAATTAACGATGCTTTTTTCAATTAATGTTACAAAAGATCTAATGGTTAGATGATAACGCTCAAGGTCAATCAGTGGATAAATAATGAGCTGGCCTCGGCCATGATAGGTGATTTTTCCGCCGCGATCCACATGAAGGACTGGAATATCATTTCTTAAAGGCTCTTTAAAATCTTTACGGTTTAAACCTAATGTATAGATAGCATCATGTTCTGTAATCCATATTTCATCTTGAGTGGACCTATCTCTTTTGAAAGTAAAATTTTTCATCTTATGCCATGTGGATTCATAAGGCGTGAGCCCAAGATATTTGACGCAGATTGCCATAAAATTAAAGAACGACTTTGATCATTGGATGTGATGAAAGTGATCGATAGATATCATCTAGCTCAGGTTTATTTTTGACATAAACAAAGCAAGTCAGACTGATATAGCGACCTTCACTACTTCCCTTCATCTCGATTGTGCTTGGATCGAATTTTTCATTTTTTTGCGTGATGATTTCAATCACAGTGGATGTAAATTCGTCATGAACTTCTCCCATGACTTTAATAGGGAAGTGACATGGAAATTCAATCAGTGTCTCTGGCGATATATTTTGATCTGTCAATTAATTGTTTTCTTTAGCAAGTACAAAAATACTAATTTTTATTTTTGATTTAATAAGATCGGCGATGTTATTTGCCTCGTCTTTCGAATTGAAAGGACCGATAACTACATGAAATAAATCCTCTGAAAATTGTTTTTTAAATGGCGGCGTATTTTCCAATTTCATTTCTGCGAGCTGCTTTAACAAAAGATCTGCATTTTTTTCATTTTTAAAGGCGCCGGCTTGAATATAAAGCGGTTCATTAGTTATTGCCGCTTCCGCTGATTTCACTTGTGAAGTACTTACTTCTTTTTCTTTTAATTTTTCATTAATGATATCAGGTGTTTTTTTGAGAGCACTAAATTGTCTCGGATCAATAAGCTCTACTTCTACCGGACCACTTCCTTTATCAGACAGTCTTAATTTGTAAGCTGCAGCATATGATAAATCAATGACGCGATCTTTTTTGAATGGACCTCGATCGTTAATTCTCACAATTACACTTTTACCATTTTCAGTATTAGTGACTCTGACATAACAAGGTATGGGGAGTGTGGTATGAGCACCTGTCATGCCATACATATCATAGTATTCGCCCACGGATGTTTTTTTGCCGTGATAACGTTTGCCGTACCAAGAGGCGATACCTTTCTCTTTGTAAGGGAAGAAGGAAGTCATAGGGGTGTATTTATTATCAAGTGCAATATAGGGTTGATTTGCACGCGCATAAAAAGGTTCAACTTTAGGCGTTGCATCAGGAATGGCATCAATATTTTCAGGCGGATTATCACCTGGCCCATCGTCGAGGTAATAGCCACCACCTTTTTTTGAAGGGACAGCTACAGTCTCTTTTTTGAAAGAGGGAGCACTCGCACAGCCTGTAAGTATGGAAATAAGAATGAGGACGGAAAAAATTTTAATCATTAAGATGATCCCACAAGCTCTTTATGTGAATGCACACTCATTAATATACCAAAGCTAACTAAAATAATTGTCATCGATGTACCACCAAAACTAATAAGCGGTAAAGGCACGCCCACCACGGGCATGATGCCACTTACCATAGCGATATTAATAAAAATGTAAGTAAAGAAAGTAAGCCCAATATTAGCAGCCAGAAGCCTCGTAAATGTATTTTTTGCTTGAGAAGCAATCATGAGGCTTCGGCCAATAATGAATGCAAAAAGTCCCAAGAGAAGAAGATTGCCTAACAAACCAAATTCCTCACTAAAAACCGCAAAAATAAAATCAGTCGTTCGTTCGGGTAAGAATTCAAGTTGACCTTGTGTACCATTAAGCCACCCTTTACCAATAAGACCTCCGGATCCCATGGCAATCGAAGATTGAATGGTGTGATATCCGGAACCTAATGGATCTTGGCTTGGATCTAATAAAATGAGCAGCCTATTTTTTTGGTAATCATGCAAATGTGTCCAAATGATAGGTGCCAGAGAAAAAAGACCGATAGCACCCCCCACAATGAATTTCCAATTTAGGCCAGCCAAAAAAAGAATATAAAAACCTGATGCAGTAATTAATAGCCCTGTGCCTAAATCAGGCTGATTGATAATAAGGATGACGGGCAAAATAAAAAAAAGAGAGGCAATAAAATAGTCAATAGCATGTCGATTATTTTCTCGCTTAGAAAGATACCAGGCCATAGCAATGGGGACTGCGATACGCATAATCTCAGAAGGCTGCATTTTAAAAATACCTAAATTTAACCAGCGTTTAGCGCCATGGCTCGATTGACCCACAAACATGACAGCAAAAAGCAATAACAAACCCATGATATAAATCGGCAGGGCTAGTTTTTCATAATATTTAGGATGAATTCTTGCCGTGATCCAAAGTAACGTAAATCCAAAACCAATATAGAGTAGTTGATTGAGTACTAAAATAATATTTCGCCCTGAGGCACTATATAGCGTAAAAAGACCGACGACTAAAGCTGAGCTAATAAAGATCATCAAAATAGAATCAATATTTTTTTTGAAGCGCAAGGTTAAACGATCTAGCATAGTGGTCTTATTTTAATCGTGATATTCAGATTCAAGAGAACTTACTTTATTTTCTTCTTTGTTCGAAGATACTTTTTTAAGTAAATAATAATCCATTAATTTTCTTGCAATTGGGCCTGCGGTTGATCCGCCATGGCCGCCATTTTCAACAATCAAAGCAATTGCAATAGTGGGGTCATCTGCAGGTGCGTAAGCAATAAAAAGCGCATGGTCACGATGCCTTTCATTCATTCGATCAGGATTATATTTTTGATTCGCTTTCATCTCTACCACTTGAGCTGTTCCTGTTTTAGCAGCAATTTTATAAGGCGCTCCAGCACCGACACTTGCAGCAGTCCCTCCAGGCTGTGTCACATTAATCATACCCTCTTTGACGAGAGCCAAATGTTCAGGTTTAAAATGTAATTCTTGAACCATTTTATTTTTAAACACCTCCATTTTGCCAGTCTGACTATTTTTAATTGATTGAATAAGTCTTGGCTGAATAGTGAGCCCAGCATTAGCGAGAGTTGCGACCGCTTGCCCTAATTGCATAGGCGTGACAAGTGTATACCCTTGACCAATACTTGTAATGACGGTTTCACCGAGATACCAAGGTTGTTTAAACCTTTTTTGCTTCCATTCGGTTGATGGAAGTAATCCAGCATTCTCTCCAAACATATCAATATGCGTCAATTTTCCAAAACCAAATTGAGATAAAAATTCAGATAATTTATTAATACCTAATTCAATACCCAGCCCATAAAAGAATGTATCGCATGAAATTGTAATTGCCATGACAATATCGACAGTACCATGCCCAAATGGCTTCCAGTCTCTATAAGTATGGCCTGAGTTTGGAAGTGTAAAAAATCCAGGATCTTTAATATTAAAAGGTGGTTTACGAATATCGTTTTCTAAGGCTGCTAATGCAACAAAAGGTTTAATGGTTGACCCTGGTGGATATAAACCATTGATAGCGCGATTAAGCATGGGTTTATCTAGCGACTCATTAAGTAGTTTCCATTCATCAAGATCAATGCCACCTACAAAATGATTGGGATCGAAATTAGGGCGACTGACAAAAGCAAGTACCTCTCCATTTTTTGGATTGATTGCCACCAGAGCGCCACGATATTTATTGAAAGCATTTTCAGCAATGTCTTGTAAATTTGCATCGATAGATAATGTAATAGCATCTCCTTCGATAGACGGCGTGTTATTTAAAATACGCACTGAATTACCATTGGCATCGATTTCAACTTCTTGAAATCCAGTCGTGCCATGAAGTCTTGCTTCGTAGTATTTTTCGATACCTAATTTACCTATGGAGTCAGTGCCTTTGTAGTTCTGTTGCCAACCTAATTTTTTAATAGTCTCTTTATCTTCTTCATTAATACGGTTGATATGACCAATAAGATGTGAAGCAAATGAACCTTTGGGATAGCGTCTAAATAATCTAGACTTAATTTCGACACCTTCAAATTGTAATTTATTGGCAGCAAATCTTGCGGCATCAATTTCGGACAAGTGCGTTTTGATGGGAATACTATCTAATGAAGAGCTTTCTCTTAAAATTTTTTTAAATTGTTTTAAATCGCTAACACTTAATTCAACAATAGGTTTTAGATTATCAATAGTTTTATTAAGGTTAGTAACTTTAGAAGGTGTGACTTCTAGGCTATATACAAAATAATTATCTGCCAAGATGATACCGTTTCGATCGAGTATAAGTCCTCGATTCGGCACATTGGGAATGACAGCGATACGATTATTCTCAGATAAGCCTTTATAAAAATCGTATTTAAAAATTTGTAGGTAAAAAAAACGTCCAATGACCACTAAAAAAGCAATGGATATTAAACCTGTGAGAAGCGCTAACCTTCGCTTAAATAAGAAGCGCGACTTATAAATGTTTTGATTATTTTTTATAAAAGACATCTTAAAGATTACACTTCAGTCTTTAGCGTTCTAATTTAAAAAATTTAGATTGAGTTAATAGGTACCATATAAGTGCGGCTATTATGCTTTGAATGAAGTAACTAAGACCTGGATATTGAAGATCATGCATCACATTAATCATCAGCATAATAATTTGAGCGCTTAAAAATATGAAGAAAATATAAAATAATTGCTGATATTTGTTGTTAAGCATGATTTTATTAATAGAATATTGTGCAATGAAATAGCAAGACGCATAAGTCAATGCATATTGACCCAAAAGATCCCCTATAAAAATATCCGTCACAAGACCTACGAACCAAAATAACGAAATGGATACAGCATTTGGGTTTTTAAAGAACCAAAAGATAAGTGCGAGTAAAATAAAATCAGGTGTTAAATCAGTATTAAAAATATTGATATGAATAAGATTCATGATCGCGGCGACGATTAAAGAAAAAATCAGTGATTTATTTTTTCTGATCATTTTTTATAGGTGCTACGTTATTAGCGACTTTGTTGATGGGGGCGACTACAAGCACATGACTGTGATTACGAATCGCTGAGATTGGCTTACAAATAATTTTTGCAAAAGGTAGTTTTGGATTATGGATAATCTCCAATACTTCCGCGACAGCAATGCCCTCCGGATAAATTGTATCAATACCTGATGTTTTTAAAATATCGCCTTTCATCACATCGACACTATTCGGTAAATAAGAAAGTGAGACTGTTTCACTTTGTCCATTACCATTGGTAATAGCTCTTAAACCATTTCTTTGTATTTGAATAGGCACTGACATTTTCTTATCAATGATGAGAGTGACCTCGCTCGTTTCAGGAAAAACGCTACTGATTTGTCCTACAAGACCTAATGCATCAATGACTGGTTGACCAGGTTGGAAATCTTTATTTTGACCACCATCAATAATAATTTTCTGATTGAAAGGATCAAAGCGGGAATAAATAATACTGACCGCTTCTGTTTTAAATTTCTGGGTATTTTTAACTTCGAGTAAATTTCTTAATCGATCATTTTCTTGATCTATAAAATCTAAACGTTGAAGATCACCTTTTAATTGATCTATATCAAGCTTCAGCACTTCATTTTCATGAATTAAGCGAGATTGATTGCCAAAGTATTGCGTTGTGAAATCGTAAATATCATTTGGTAAGTTTAAGACTGCATGAAATGGTTTGGTAAATATATTGGTGAATTGTCTAATGTCTTTTAAATAATGAAAACGAAAATCGACGCCCATCAATACGATCGATATGAAGGTGAGTAGTAATAATTTAGATAAAAGTGAAGGGCCTTTATTAAAAAGCTTAGATGAATGTTGATGAGATTTAATCATTAAGCCTTAACTATTAATGAAGCAGAAAAAAATTATTCGTGCGCAAATACGGTCGAAAATTGATCGAGTGATTCGAGCGCTTTACCACAGCCTCTTGCAACGCAGGTCAGAGGATCATCGGCTGTGACCACTGGTATGCCTGTTTCTTCCATAAGTAAACGATCGAGATTTCTTAAAAGTGCACCACCACCGGTTAATACCATACCGTTATCAGCAATATCAGCACCTAATTCAGGCGGCGTTTGTTCGAGTGCTGATTTCACAGCGCTCACAATAGCGTTTAAAGGTTCTTGAAGCGCTTCTAAAATTTCATTACTGTTAATTTTGAGTCGACGAGGAAGTCCTTCAGCAAGATTTCTACCGGTTACTTCGAGTTCTAAAATTTCAGACATTGGGAATGCGGTGCCAATTTTTTTCTTAATCATTTCGGCTGTCGGATCAGAAATCAATGTGCCGTAATTACGTCTTAAGTAATCGATAATCGCTTGATCAATTTTATCGCCACCCACACGTTCTGATTTAGCGTAAACAATACCGCCTAGAGAAATCACACCCACTTCGGTGGTGCCCCCGCCTACATCGATGACCATTGATCCTGTTGCTTCGCTGATCGGCAGGCCTGCACCAATCGCAGCTGCCATGGGCTCTTCAATGAGAAATACTTGTTTAGCGCCTGCTCTTTCAGCAGACTCACGAATCGCTCTTCGCTCCACTTGCGTTGCACCATAAGGAACGCAAATAATAATACGAGGACTTGGCACAAACCACCTTGTGTCGTGAACTTTTGCAATAAAAAACTTAATCATATCTTCGGTGATATTGAAGTCGGCGATCACACCATCTTTCATAGGGCGAATCGCTTGAATATTTTGCGGAGAGCGACCCAACATCGTTTTAGCCTCAATACCGACAGCAAGCAGCGCTTTTTTGCTGTATGGCCCATTAGGACCATCTTCATGACGAATGGCCACCACAGAAGGCTCATCTAACACAATGCCTTTGCCACGAATATAAATGAGGGTGTTGGCAGTACCTAAATCAATGGCAATATCATTGGCCATAAATTGATCAAAACTAAATAAATTTTTAAGCATGATTGTCGTTAGAATTTCTTTAAAAAAAGTGGCGCTTCAAATCCAAGAAAGGTCAATAGAATCAGGGTATAATACATTATATTGATCAATAAATTAACAGCTTTTATTTAGAAAAACAGGAATTCTATTTGTATGTCGATTACGCATGACGAAATCAAAAAAATTGCTCATTTAGCACGCATCAAAATTACAGAAGAAGAGGCGGATGCAACGCTTAAAAAATTATCCGGCATATTAAATCTGATAGAAGACATGAAAAAGGTGGATACCACTAATATTGCCCCTATGTCCCATGCCCAATCAGTCACGCAAAGACTTCGTGATGATGTGGTCTCAGAAACAAACCAAAGAGAAAAATTACAAAAAATCGCACCGGAAGTGAGTGGTGGATTATATATCGTGCCTCAGGTCATTGAATAATCATGGAAGACTGGAGCATCAAAGAACTCTCAAGTTTTTTGAGGGAAAAGAAAATATCAAGTGTTGAAATTACCACCGACTATCTTCAGCACATCAAAAAAAAGAACCCCGAGATTAATGCTTTTATTACGGTGGATGAAAATCGCTCTTTAACGCAGGCCAAGCTTGCAGATCAATTGATTCAAAAAGGCGAAGGCGATGTATTGACAGGTGTCCCAATTGCGCAAAAAGATATTTTTTGTGCAGAAGATTGGCTCACGACATGTGGCTCTAAAATGCTTCATAACTTTGTAGCACCTTATGATGCAACCGTTGTGAAAAAATTTAATGAGGCAGGTGCTATCAATTTAGGTAAAACTAATATGGATGAATTCGCGATGGGTTCATCGAATGAAACATCTTATTTTGGCGGTGTTAAAAATCCTTGGGATCTGACGCGCGTTCCAGGCGGAAGCTCAGGTGGAAGTGCAGCAGCGATTGCAGCTCGCATGTGTCCAGGTGCTACGGCGACGGATACCGGAGGCTCTATTAGGCAGCCAGCTTCTTTATGCGGACTGACAGGTTTAAAACCCACTTATGGTTTAGTATCTCGCTATGGCATGATTGCCTTTGCATCAAGTCTAGATCAAGCAGGGCCTATGGCAAAGTCATCCGAAGATTGCGCCATGATGATGAATGTGATGGCAGGCTTTGATCCCAAAGATTCCACATCGATTGATCATAAAAAAGAAGACTACACAAAAAATATTGATCAGCCGATCGAAGGCCTAAAAATTGGATTGCCTAAAGAATTCTTTGCAGAAGGCCTAGATAGTGACGTTGCAAAAGTGATTGAATCTGCGATTGATCAATACAAAAAACTGGGCGCCACCATTGTGGATGTGAGTTTGCCTAACACCAATTTATCGATTCCTGTTTATTATGTTTTAGCGCCTGCCGAAGCCTCGAGCAATTTGTCACGATACGATGGTGTGCGTTATGGACATCGTACAAGTCAATATGATGATCTTATGGATATGTATTGCAAGACCCGCCAAGAAGGATTCGGCGAAGAAGTGAAACGACGTATCTTAATTGGTACTTATGTATTAAGTGCAGGCTATTACGATGCATATTATTTAAAAGCACAACAAATACGCCATTTGATTTCTGAAGATTTTAAAAAAGCATTTCAATCATGTGATGTCATCATGGGACCTACTGCGCCATCGACTGCTTTTAAAGCTAATGAAAAAATTGATGATCCAGTCACGATGTATTTACAAGATATTTATACCATTGCGACTAATCTTGCAGGCTTGCCAGGCATGAGTATTCCAGCAGGCTTTGTGAACAAACTTCCAGTAGGCATACAAATCATTGGCAATTATTTTAATGAAGCACGCATGTTGAATGTGGCACATCAATTCCAAAAAGCGACTGACTGGCATAAAGCTATTCCAGAAGGAGCGCTTTCATGAGCTGGGATGTCGTGATTGGTATTGAAACTCATGTGCAACTTCAAACTAAAACTAAAATTTTTTCAGGCGCTTCGACTGCATTTGGCGCAGAACCGAATACACAAGCTTGCGTATTATCCATTGCGCTTCCTGGCACACTCCCTGTTTTAAATTATGAAGCTGTGCAATGCGCCATTAAATTCGGATTAGCCACAAATGCCGAGATAGCGCCAAGATCTATTTTTGCAAGAAAAAATTATTTTTATCCTGATTTACCTAAAGGCTATCAAATTAGCCAATATGAATTACCGGTGGTTGGCAAAGGATCGCTTGAAATTGAAGTAGGTGAGATTAAAAAGACAGTGCGTATTACACGTGCACACTTAGAAGAAGACGCTGGGAAATCATCACACGGTGCGGTTCAAAATGGCACAGGCATTGATTTAAATCGTGCAGGTACACCACTTTTAGAAATTGTCTCTGAGCCTGATATGACTTCAGCGGCTGAAGCAGTCGCTTATGCAAAAAAATTACATGAGCTAGTGCAATGGATTGGCATTTGTGATGGCAATATGCAAGAAGGTAGTTTTCGTTGCGATATTAACGTTTCAGTAAAACCTGCGGGTACAGATAAATTAGGTACACGTCGCGAAATTAAAAATTTAAATTCATTTAAATTTATTGAGCAAGCTATTCATTTCGAAACTCAATGGCAAATTGAGATGTTAGAAGAAGGACAAACTATTCAACAGGCGACTGTCCTCTTCAACCCTGAAACAGGGGAAACAAAAGCGATGCGCTCTAAAGAAGAGGCTAATGATTATCGCTATTTCCCGGATCCCGATCTCTTACCATTAGAAATTTCTGATGAAAAAATTCATCAGATTAAAGAAAGCATGACTGAATTACCTCATCTTATGAAGGCTAGATTAGAACGTGATTATCAATTGTCATCCTATGATGCGTCCGGTATTACAAGCGATAAACATGTTGCCGATTATTTTTTTGCTACTTTAAAAGAAGGTGCCGAGCCTAAGCAAATTGCAAATTGGATCTTAGGCCAATTATTTTCTAAATTGAATGAGCATAATTTATCGGTTGAATATTCACCGATAAAACCCGAAGTTTTGAGTTTACTTTTAAAACGTATTCAAGATGGCACTATTTCAAATAATGGTGCTAAACAACTTTTTGAAAAATTGTGGACCGACCCAGATTTAGACATTGATGCGTTGATTGAATCTGAAGGATTAAAACAAGTTTCAGACAGCGGTCTTATTGAAACCATGATTGATGAAGTCTTAAAAAATAATCAGGCGATGATAGATGAATATCGATCAGGTAAAGAAAAAGCGTTTAATGCACTTGTAGGTCAAATTATGAAAGCCTCTAAAGGCAAAGCCAATCCGGGGCAGGTCAACGAACTCCTTCGTAAAAAATTAAGCTAAGTTTTAATTCCATATTCTTTTTGATAGGCGCGCATTGCGTCCATATGCGATGCGTATGTTGCATTCGATTCAATATAACGCATAATTTCTTTTAGAGAAGTGAGGTGGCAGACAGGCAAGTGATGTGTGGCCTTAATTTCTTCAACAGCTGAAAGTGTGCTACTCCCTTTTTCTTCTCGATCAATGGAAATAGCAATGCCTGAGGGTTTAGCACCTTCTTCTAAAATAAGATTTACAGATTCATTCACAGAAGTGCCCGCAGAGATGACATCGTCTACAATAAGCACCTGTCCTTTTAATGGCGTTCCAATAATGACACCACCTTCACCATGATCTTTTTTTTCTTTGCGATTGAATGCGAAAGGCACATTACGGCCTAAGCTCGCAAAAGCAATCACAATGGATGTGACTAAAGGAATGCCCTTATAAGCGGGACCATAAAGCATATCAAAAGGAATGTTTGAAGCTTCAATGGATTTGGCATAAAACATTCCGAGCTTCATTAAGCTCTCACCGTCATTAAAAAGACCTGTATTAAAAAAGTAAGGACTTAAGCGACCGGCTTTTGTTTTAAATTGACCGAACTGTAAAACCTGTTTTTTTAGGGCAAATTCGATAAACTCTTGACTTGAATGATCCATAGATAAATCGATAGAGATGAATGATGAGAATTATAACGCTAAACATGAATGGAATTCGATCCGCTTCGAATAAAGGCGTTTTTTCATGGCTTGATTCACAAGAAGCTGATTTTATTTGTGTGCAAGAAGTCAAAGCACATGAGAATGATTTAACGCAAGACATGAAAGCGTATGGCGACTATAAGGGCTATTTTAGTTTCGCCGAAAAAAAAGGTTACAGCGGCGTCGGTATTTACACCAAAAGACAACCTAAAAAAATTATTCGTGAAATAGGCCTTCCACTTTTTGATAGCGAAGGTCGCTATCTCGAACTTATGTATGACAATTTAAGTGTCATTTCAATATATCTGCCATCGGGCTCAAGTGGTGAAGAGCGACAAGCATTTAAATTTGAAGTCTTGGATTATTTATTACCTTATTTAAAAAAACGTATGTTAGATAATTTGCCGATGATTCTTTGTGGAGATATCAATATCGCACATAAAGAAATTGATTTAAAAAATTATAAAGGCAACAAAAAAAATTCAGGGTTTCTACCCGAAGAGCGTCAATGGATGACAGATTTATTTGAAAGTGTGGGTTGGATTGACACTTATCGTAAGCTTTATCCTGATACGACAGACACTTCTTATACCTGGTGGAGTAATCGGGGTGAAGCTTATGCTAAGAATGTTGGATGGCGTCTTGATTATCAAATTGCACATCCTTCTCTAGAAGATCAGATTCTAGAAGCCTCTATTTACAAAGATGAAAAGTTTAGCGATCACGCACCACTTATTATTGACTATAAGCTTTAATTTTTAATCGGTGCGATTTTGTATAGTAAAGCCATGCCAGGGATTGCAAGGAAAAAACACAGTATAAAAAACTGTTCCCAACCAAAAAAATTTTGTAGATAACCTGTCGATGCATTGACAAGCGTCCTAGGAATTGCAGCCAAACTTGTGAATAGTGCAAACTGTGTTGCGGTATAAAGTGGATGTGTGGTTTTGGCAATGAAAGCTACGAAAGCAGTCGTACCAAGACCTACCCCAAAAGCTTCAAAGCCTACGACAAGGGCTAACCATTCTGGGCTGTAACCTATGTGAGCGAGCCAAGCAAAACCTAAAATACTAATCATTTGAAGAAAACCAAAAAGCCACAATGCGCGGTTGATGCCTAATTTCATCATCCAAACACCACCCAAAAGACCGCCAACCACACTTGGCCATAAGCCTGCATTTTTTGCGATTAAACCAATCTCAGTTTTACTAAATCCTAAATCCAAATAAAAAGGCGTAGCTAAGGCAGTCGCCATACTATCCCCTAATTTATAAAAGAAAATAAAAAGAAGAATAGTTAGTGCGCTTCTTAAACCATGTCGACCTATAAATTCTTGGAAAGGTAAAAGGAGTGAAGTCGTTAAATCCTGTTTTTTTATTTTAGCTACTTTGGGCTCTTTCATAAGAAGCGTTAAAAGAAGTCCCGGCAACATAAAGAGACTCGTGATCATGAATACTATGTGCCAGTCGAAATGATCTGCCAAGATGAGCGATAGAGAACCGGGAATCAAACTCGCAATTTTATATGCATTCACATGAATGGCATTGCCCAACCCTAATTCTTTGTCGAGTAAAAGTTCGCGTCGATAAGCATCAATGACCACATCCTGACTCGCACTTAAGAAAGCAATCAACGATGCAATTAAAACAATGATGGTGAGATCAGTTTCAGGATTATAAAAACCCAACAAGGGAATACTTATTAAAAGTAAGCATTGAAAAAAAAACAGCCATCCACGACGCCGACCCATCAACCATGTAAATCGATCAAAGAAAGGTGCCCAAATAAACTTCCATGTATAGGGCAGTTGAATGAGTGCAAATAATCCAATCGCTTTCAAATCTAACTGATGCGATCTTAACCATGCAGGCAATAAACTGATCAATATATAAAGCGGAAGGCCCGAACTAAATCCTGTAAAAATGCATACCAACATTTTTTTGGAAAAGATGCCTTGCCAGAATCGATTCCGAAGTTGCATCAAAAATTATTTTGAAACGAGACGATACATGGCTAATGCGCCCATGAGATTAGGCATGACATGAATAGGTTTACCGTGGGTCAGAATAAGACGCTCTTTCACACCAATTTTATTTTTAATACAAAACTCATCAAAGTCTTTAATCGTACATAAATGAATATTGGGTGTGTTATACCACTCATAAGGTAAATTCTTAGAGACAGGCATTTGACCTTGAATGAGCTGAATGCGATGCCGCCAATAACCAAAGTTTGGAAACGTCACAATCGCTTCTTTGCCGACTCTTAGCATTTCATGCACAATTTTTTCGGTGTTGTGCATGGCTTGCAGCGTTTGAGATAAAACGACCACATCAAACGATTGAGATTCAAAACCAGAGAGCCCCGATTCCAAGTCCATTTGAATCACATTTAAACCTTGTTTTAAAGTGTTAAGCCAATGTGCATCATCTTTTTCGATACCATAACCTTTGACTTCTAAAGAGCCTTCTAGAAATTTTAAAAGCGATCCATCTTCACAGCCTAAGTCGAGCACTTTGGCACCAAAAGGAATCCAATTGGCAATGACAGCAAAGTCTTGTCTAAATTGTGCGCTCATAATTGATTCGCAATCTTTTTAAAGTAAGTTGTGAGTATGCCGTGATAATGCGCATCTGACATGAGGAAGGCATCATGTCCATGTTGCGCTGTGACTTCAGCATAGCTTACAGTCAATTCATTATCTAAAAGTGCCTTTACAATTTCTTTGGAGCGTTGAGGTGAGAATCGCCAATCACTCGTAAATGAAACCACTAAAAATTCGGCCTCTACTTTTTTAAATGCTTTAGATAAATTACCTTGATAATCTTTTGCTGGATCAAAATAGTCCAATGCACGCGTCATTCTTAAATAGGTATTCGCATCAAACTCTTCAGCAAATTTATCACCTTGATAATGCAAATAAGATTCCATTTCAAAATTCACATCAAAAGAATATTCAATATTTTTATTTTTAAGTTTGCGACCAAATTTCATACCCATGGCATCATCAGATAAATAGGTAATATGGCCTAACATTCTGGCAATACGAAGACCGCGCTTTGGTTTCTTTTTAAAACGGTAATAGTCCCCATTATAAAAATCAGGATCAGTGATAATGGCTTGTCTTGCGACTTCATTAAAAGCAACATTTTGTGCAGTAAGATTGGGCGCTGCTGCAATAACAACGGCATGACGCACACGTTTCGGATAGGAAAGCGTCCATTGAATGGCTTGCATACCGCCTAAGCTTCCACCAATGACAGCGGCTAAACGTTCAATACCTAATTGATCTAAGAGTCCCGCTTGTGCGTTGACCCAATCTTCCACAGTGACGATCGGAAAATCAGATCCCCATGGTTTTTTCGTTTTAGGATTGATGCTTTTAGATCCACTACTGCCGTGACAGCCGCCTAGATTATTAACACCAATAACGAAAAAGCGATTGGTGTCGAGCGGTCGTCCAGGACCAATGAGGTTATCCCACCAACCCGGATATTTATCATCTTTTTTATAACGTCCTGCGACATGATGGTTACCTGAGAGTGCGTGACAGACAAGCACTGCATTATTTTTTTTGGCGTTTAATGTGCCATAAGTTTCATAGGCGAGTTCATAGCTCGGTAATTTTTTACCACTCGTTAATTGAAGTGGTTTTGTAAATTGGGCAAACTTTGCTTTGACAAGACCGACTGAATTTTTTTCACTCATGCTGACGATTATACTATTGAATATAGTCCGAAAGTGACACGATAAATACCATGAATATCTTTAGCATTTTCAACATGCTGATAGCCATTTTTTCGAAATAAATCTTTTACAATTTCAGCTTGATTATAACCATGCTCAATCAAAAGCCACGCATCAATATTCAAGTGATTTTTAGCGTTTTCAATAATATGCTGTATCGCTTTCATGCCCATAGGCCCTGAGACGAGAGCATCAATGGGCTCATGTTCTAACCCTTTTGATAAATGCGGATCATTTTCTTCCAAATAAGGCGGATTACTGACGATCACATCAAATTTTTTTTTGATTAAAGCATGAAACCAATCACTTTGTTGCAGAGTGACATTAGATGTCTGATAAAGCGCAAGATTCTCTCTTGTATTTTTTAGAGCATCTTCCGATTGATCAATGAGGGTCACTTTTGAAAGCGGTCTTTCAAGCGCTAATGTGATGCCAATAATCCCAGTACCACATCCTAAATCGAGTATATTAAATGTATCGCGCGCGTTTATTTTAGAAAGCGCTATTTCAATGAGTATTTCAGTATCCGCTCTTGGAATCAGTACATTCCGATTGACTTTAAATGTTCTTCCATAAAAAGACCATTCACCTAAAACGTATGGCAGAGGTATGCCAACAATTCTTTTTTCTGTGATGCTTTCAATTTGTAATTGATCTTCTTCATTAAGCAGCCGATCATTTTCTTGGATGATTTCTTTTTGACTCATCTTTAAAACATATTCCAGAATAAAACGCGCTTCAAGTTTTGCTTCATCTAGAGAATAAGCAATGTGTTGGTGAAGTTTACTCTCAGTATTTTTTAATACGTCGCGAAGCGTCGCCACATTTTAATCCTCTGCAAAACCTGCAAGAAGATCGGCTTGATGCTCATTGGACAATGCATTAATGAGTTCTTCCATATCACCATCGGTTATGGCTTCTATTTTATAAAGGGTTAAATTAATTCGATGATCTGTAATACGGCCTTGAGGATAGTTGTATGTGCGAATACGTTCACTGCGATCTCCACTACCAATGAGAGATCTACGATCGGATGCTAATTTAGATTGTTGTTCACGAATTTGTGCATCACGAATGCGCGCTGCTAAGACACTCATTGCTTGTGCTTTATTACGATGCTGTGATCTATCATCCTGACATTCCACTACAATCCCTGTGGGCAAATGTGTAATGCGGACAGCCGAATCTGTTTTATTGATATGTTGACCACCTGCACCAGATGCGCGGTAGGTATCCAATCTAATTTCAGCGGGATTAATAATCACATCACTAATTTCATCTGCTTCAGGCAATACTGCGACTGTACAAGCAGAGGTATGAATACGACCTTGCGTTTCTGTATCAGGTACACGTTGCACACGATGACCGCCTGATTCAAATTTTAATTTTGAATAAGCACCATGCCCAATAATTTTCATAATAATTTCTTTGTAGCCACCGACTTCAGATTCGCTGGATGACACAATTTCCATTTTCCAACCCTGACGTTCCGTATATCTTGAATACATTCTAAATAAATCGCCTGCAAATAAAGCGGATTCATCACCCCCGGTACCTGCACGAATTTCTAAGAAAATATTTTTTTCATCATTTGGATCTTTGGGCAGTAATAATTTTTGTAAATTATCTTCAATGGTGACCAGTTTTAATTTGCATTGCTCAATTTCTTCTTGCGCAAATTCCTTCATCTCTGGATCGGAAAGCATGGCTTGTGCTTCATTTAAGTTATCTTCATTTTTTTTATATGCTAAATATTCATCCACAATAGGCGTGATATCTGAATGCTCTTTAGTAATCTTGCGATATTGATCCATATCATTCGTGATGGATTCAGAGCTTAATAAAGTGTTGAGTTCTTGTATGCGCTCACTTAATGCCGCTAATTTTTTTTGCATGGAGGGTTTCATGGCATTTAGTCTTTAAGTGGGTAAATTTTCTTTAATGTTTTGGTTAAAAGTTCATGTTCTTCACCATGCGCTTCATTGAGCGCTTGGCTTGGATGATGAAGAAATTTATTCGCTAATGCTTTGCTTAATACTTCTAAAGCCTCTTCTGGCTTCATACCTTGATTAAGAAGTTTTTGTGCTTTTTTAAGTTCAGTCATGCGGTAGCTTTCAGCATGATCACGAAGCGCTTTAATCGTAGGCACGATGGTACGCGTTTTTAACCATTGTGCGAAATCTTTGACGTGGTCATCAATCAACTTCTCAGCTTCAATCGCAGCTGATTGACGATTTGTTAAACCTTCCTCAATGAGGTGAGATAAGTCGTCGACCGTATAAAGATAAACATCATTGAGGTTCCCTACTTCAGGTTCAATGTCTCGCGGGACGGCAAGGTCGACCATAAACATAGGACGATTTCGTCTTGTTTTGAGTGCGCGTTCCACCATCCCTAAACCTACAATTGGTAATTGGCTTGCTGTAGAACTCACAACAATATCGAACTCATGAAGGCGATCATACAGTTCTGAAATAAGACAGGCATCACCCTTCATATGTTTAGCTAAAGCTAAACCCCGATCAAGCGAACGATTCGCGACGGTGATCGATTTAGGCTTTTTATTTTTAATATGCTCAGCACAAAGTTCAATCATTTCACCTGCACCAATAAAAAGTACTTTTGAAGTTTTTAAATCCCCAAAAATACGCTCAGCGAGCTTGATCGAAGCTGCTGCCATCGAAATAGAACTCATACCAATATCTGTTTTAGTTCTAACTTCTTTAGCCACTGAGAATGTTTTTTGAAAGAGTTTATTCAAAAGCACGCCTAAAGTACCTGTATTTTCAGCAGTTTTAATGGCCTGCTTCATTTGCCCTAAAATTTGAGGTTCTCCCAAGACCATGCTGTCTAAGCCTGAAGCGACACGAAAAGCATGTTGAATCGCTTCTTGGTTTTCATAGACGTAAAGATGAGATTCAACCATTTTTAATTTGATATCGTGATATTTACACAGCCAATCGATGATGATTTGAGGATCCCGGGCTTTAGCATAGATTTCACTGCGGTTGCAGGTCGATAAAATGGCAGCTTCACTGACTTTATGCTCCATAAGGCCAAGTAAGGCTTGACTTAAATGATCAGGATCAAAAGCGACTTTTTCGCGAATCGCAATAGGGGCAGTGGTGTGGTTAATGCCTACGGTATAAAGCTGCATGTGAATATTCTTAATCCGACGCTTTAGCTTCACGTCATTTAAGAGTTAAAATAGCTATTTTACAATATCTCACTCAACTTTCATTTGGGATCACTAGAAATATGGATAAAACATTTAGAATTGCCCCCAGTATTCTTTCAGCGAATTTCGCGAAACTTGGCCAAGAAATTAATGATGTGATTAAGTCAGGCACTGATATCGTTCACTTTGACGTGATGGATAATCATTACGTACCTAATCTAACCATTGGTCCTTTAGTGTGCGAAGCGATTCGTCCTGTGACGGATGCTATCATTGATGTGCATTTAATGGTGAAGCCTGTGGATCGTATTATTCCTGACTTTGCAAAAGCGGGTGCCAATATCATTACTTTCCATCCTGAAGGTTCAGAGCATATTGATCGCAGTCTTTCATTGGTGCGTGATTCAGGATGTAAATCAGGTTTGGTATTTAACCCAGCCACCCCACTCGATTATCTTGATCATGTGATGGATAAAATTGATATGGTCTTATTAATGTCAGTGAACCCAGGATTTGGCGGTCAAAAATTTATTCCTGAAACGCTCAATAAACTTAAAATCGCACGCCAAAAAATTGATGCCTACTATGAAAAAACAGGCCGTCAAATTTGGTTAGAGGTCGACGGTGGTGTGAACGCGAATAATATTGCAGACATTGCAAAAGCAGGTGCTGATACTTTTGTGGCAGGCTCTGCTATTTTTGGTGCAGGTAAAGATACCGATCCTAATCGTTACGACACCGTGGTGAAATCATTACGCGCATCTCTTGCATCTCTTTAATTAAAAAAACATGAAGAAGCTTAAAAATAGCTTCTTCATGTTTCTATCATGACTACCTTAATCACATCAGATCAATTTAATGCTTATAAGAATGAAGGATTTAATTTCATTCCATTGGTGAAATCTTTTGATGTCGGTCATGAAACACCTTTATCAATTTATCAAAAGTTAGCCAACCTTCCTTTTTCTTATCTTTTAGAATCTGTGGAAGGCGGTGAACGCTTTGGTCGTTATTCGATTATTGGACTTCCCTCTAAAAAAAGAATTGTGATTCGCGATCATGTGATCGAAGTCATTGATCAAAATAAAGTCATTCAAAAAGAAGTCACACACAATCCACTCGATTTTATTCAGGACTATTTAACTCAATTTAAAGTGCCAGCTGATATTGAATTACCTCGATTCGCGGGCGGACTCGCGGGGTATTTTGGCTATGAAACGATTCAATACATTGAATCTCGTTTAAAGCATAAAAAAACAAAAGATATTTTAGGTGTACCTGATATCTTACTCATGTTGTCCGATGAGCTTATTGTGGTTGACAATGTGGCGCGTAAAATTTTTATTGTGAGTTATGCGGATCCATCCATTCAGCATGCCTATGCATTAGGCATTGAAAGATTAGATAAGCTTCATGATCAACTTCATCAATCGATTGAAATTCAAAAGCCCCAAATATCAAATCAAATCGAAGCACATTCTGAATTTGGTGAAGATGCTTTTATGAAAGCTGTTGAAAAAGCGAAGTCTTATATTTTTGAAGGTGATATCATGCAAGTGGTGTTATCACAAAGAATGTCACAAACATTTGAAGCATCTCCATTAGCACTTTATGAATCGCTTCGTACATTAAACCCATCGCCTTACATGTTTTATTATCATATGGATGATCATCATGTGGTGGGTGCATCCCCTGAAATTTTAGTGAGACTCGAAGATGAAACAGTCACGGTAAGACCTATTGCAGGCACCCGTCCTCGCGGTAAAACTAAAGAAGAAGATTTAAAATTAGAAAAAGAGTTATTAGCTGATCCTAAAGAATGTGCAGAACATGTTCAGCTGATGGACTTAGGTCGAAATGATATTGGACGGGTCTCTCAATCAGGCTCGGTCAGAGTGACAGATAATATGACGATCGAACGATATTCGCATGTGATGCATATCGTATCGAATGTGGAGGGCACATTAAAACCTAATATGCATGCGATGGATGTATTGAAAGCAACTTTTCCAGCAGGCACTGTGAGCGGGGCACCTAAAGTACGTGCGATGGAAATTATTCATGAATTAGAACCGAGTAAGCGCGGTATTTACGCAGGTGCAGTCGGTTACTTAGGTTTTGATGGCGACATGGATGTAGCAATCGCCATTCGAACAGGTGTGATTAAAAACAAAACGCTTTATGTACAAGCGGGTGCCGGTATTGTTGCAGATTCCGTACCGCATAATGAATGGGTTGAAACACAAAATAAAGCAAAAGCGGTATTACGTGCCGCAGAAATTGTGCAATCAGGAAAATAAATTATGTTACTCATGATTGATAACTACGATTCATTTACTTATAA
Organism: Candidatus Methylopumilus rimovensis; assembly: GCF_006364615.1. NCBI lineage: Bacteria > Pseudomonadati > Pseudomonadota > Betaproteobacteria > Nitrosomonadales > Methylophilaceae > Candidatus Methylopumilus > Candidatus Methylopumilus rimovensis. Next base: position 144,075 of record NZ_CP040986.1, read on the forward strand.
CCTTGTTCAATATTTGGCTGAGCTTAAACAAGAGGTTGAGGTTTATCGTAATGACGAGATCACGATTGATGAGATCAAAAAAAAGAATCCTCAATATATTGTGTTGTCTCCAGGCCCTTGCACACCCAATGAGGCAGGTGTTTCTCTGGAAGTTGTTAATACATTCAAAGGTGTGATCCCGATTCTAGGTGTTTGCCTAGGACATCAAACAATCGGTCAGGCTTTTGGTGGAAAAATTATTCATGCTAAAACATTGATGCATGGTAAAACTTCACAAATCCATCACACGGATCAAGGTGTCTTTAAAGATTTAAAAAATCCATTTACAGCAACACGTTATCATTCGCTCGTGATTGAACGCTCAACGCTGCCTGATTGTTTAGAAGTCACTGCATGGACAGATGATGAAGAAATTATGGGGGTGCGCCATAAAACATTACCCATTGAGGGCGTGCAATTTCATCCTGAATCAGTCCTCACCGAACATGGACATGATCTATTAAATAATTTCTTAAAAACTTATGGCTAACATAGATTCAAAAGAACTATCAGTCAAAGACTTTATGCAGTCTTTAATGTCAGGTGTATTAAGTGATGACATTATTGAATCTTATGTTTTAGCGCTCAATGAAAAAGGTATCACTGCAGACAATATTTTTGATGCAGCAACCGTCATGCGTCAATTTGCAAAACAGGTCGACATTCAAGATAAAAACTATCTTGTGGATACATGTGGCACAGGAGGGGACGGTATTCAAACGTTTAATGTGTCGACTTTAAGTGCGATTGTGGCTGCAAGTGCGGGCGTCAAAGTAGCTAAGCATGGTGGTCGCTCAGTCTCATCTAAGTGTGGCAGTGCTGATGTGTTAGAAGCTTTGGGTGTGAATGTGAATTTAACTCCTGAAAAAGTAGCCTCACTTGTGAATGATATTGGTATTGCTTTTATGTTTGCACCGAACTTTCATCCAGCTATGCGATATGCTGCACCGGTCCGAAAAAAATTAGGTGTGAGAACGATTTTTAATGTTTTAGGCCCGCTTGCTAATCCAGCTTCAGCGACGCATCAAGTATTAGGCGTCTATGAGGCATCACTCACAGAAACGATGGCGGAAGTATTATCAAAACTAGGAAGCGAACATGTGATGGTCGTGCATGGTGAAGATGGTATGGATGAGATTTCAATTTCGAGTGGGACAAGAATTAGCGAACTTAAAAATAAATCGATCACCACCTTCACTATTAAGCCGACTGATTTTGGATTGAATATGGCAGACCTTAAAACGATTCAAGTTGAAGATGTCGATGCATCCAAAGCGATGATGCTTGATGTATTAGAGGGTCACGAAGGACCTCATCGCGATATCACACTTCTTAATGCAGGGGCTGCGATTTATGTCAGCGGCCTTACCTCCACTTTAAAAGAAGGTATTGAAAAAGCTAAATCGGTCATTGATCAAGGTTTATCACTCAAAAAACTAGAAGCATTGAAGGTAGCATCCCATGGCTAATATTCTAGACACGATCATTACAACTAAATTTGAAGAAATTAAAGCGTCACAAAAAATTAAATCACTCGATCAACTTAAAGATGAAGCGAGAAATGTATCTCAGCCCAGAGGGTTTATAAAAGCGATTGAAACACAGCTCTCAAAAAATAAAGCAGCGGTGATTGCTGAGATCAAAAAAGCAAGTCCCTCCAAAGGTGTCATTCGAGAACATTTTAATCCAAAAGAGATTGCCATCTCCTATGAAAAAGGCGGGGCGACTTGTTTATCTGTACTCACAGATCAACAATATTTCCAGGGCCACGCTAACTATTTAAAAGAAGCAAGAGCTGCATGCAGTCTTCCCGTATTGCGTAAAGATTTTATGGTGGATTCATATCAAATTTATGAGGCACGTGCGATGGAGGCTGATTGTATTCTTTTAATCGTGGCAGCGCTTCCTTTGAACTTAATGCAAGAGCTTGAAGAAATTACACTTAACTTAGGTATGAATGTTTTAGTCGAAGTGCACAATCAAGAAGAGCTTGAATTAGCATTGCAATTAAAAACACCACTTCTAGGTATTAACAATCGCAATCTAAAAACATTTGATGTTTCTCTAAACACAACTTTTGATTTAATCAAAAATATAAATTCTGACAAAATTATTGTGACTGAGTCGGGGATCTTCACATCGAATGATGTGAAGTTGATGCAAGATCATCATGTGAATACCTTTCTTATTGGGGAGGCTTTTATGCGAGAATCTGATCCAGGACAATCCTTAAAAACTTTATTTCAATTCTAAACATTATGGAAAATTCGAATAGACCCAGACGCATGCGTAAAGATGAGTTCTCGCGTCGATTGATGCGAGAGCATCATTTGACAACGGATGATTTAATTTATCCAGTATTTGTCATGGAAGGTCACCAAAAAGAAGAAGCGATTCCATCCATGCCAGGCATTAAACGTCAAAGTATGGATCTCATTCTAGAGACTGCAGAAGAATGTTTTAAATTAGGCATTCCGGCGATTGCATTATTTCCAGTCGTTGATTCGAAATTAAAAACAGAAGATGCAAAAGAAGCCTATAACCCGGGAGGGCTTATTCCAAGAGTGGTAGCTTTACTCAAGCAACATGTGCCCAATCTTGGTGTGATTACAGATGTGGCCCTCGATCCTTATACCAGCCATGGCCAAGATGGTTTGATTGATGCATCAGGTTATGTGTTGAATGATGAAACGGTAGAGGTTTTAATCAAACAAGCTTTAAGTCATGCTAAAGCAGGTGCTGATATTGTAGCTCCCTCTGACATGATGGATGGACGCATTGGAAAAATTCGCGAAGCTCTAGAAAAAGAAGGATTTGTGCATACAAAAATTTTAGCGTACTCAGCAAAATACGCTTCGTCATTTTATGGCCCATTTAGAGATGCCGTAGGATCTCTTAAAAATTTAGGTGGAAGTAATAAAAATAGCTATCAAATGGATCCAGCGAATACAGATGAAGCTTTGACTGAAGTTGAACTCGACATTAATGAAGGCGCTGACATGGTGATGGTGAAACCCGGTATGCCATACCTTGACATTGTCTATCGCGTGAAAACTGCTTTTGGAGTACCGACTTATGCGTATCAGGTGAGTGGAGAATATGCGATGCTTAAAGCTGCATCACAAAATGGTTGGTTAGATGAAAAAGCAATTGTGATGGAATCTCTTCTAGCTTTTAAACGTGCAGGCGCTGATGGGATCTTAAGTTATTACGCCATGGAAGTGGCGCGATGGCTTCAAGAAAATAAATCAATTTAAATTTGGATGATCAATGAAAGTTATTACTGAAGAATATAGAAAGTTACAGCAAGAATTACATCAGAATCCAAATTATGGTGTTGCGTCACTTCAGTTCGCACCGATTGTTGCAAATATTATTAAAGATCTCAATGTTGAATCATTGAGTGATTATGGCGCTGGGAAAAAGAATTTATTAAAGGGCTTGACTGAGCTCGGAATTAAGTTAAAAGTTTATTTACCTTATGATCCAGCTTTTCCTGAATATGGCGAAGCTAAGGCGGCTGATTTAGTTTGCTGTATCGATGTTTTAGAGCATATTGAGCCCGATCTTATTGATAATGTCATCCAAGATTTGGCAAACATTACTAGTAAATTCGGCTTCTTCTCTGTTCATATGGGCCCAGCAGTTAAAGTATTAGCAGATGGAAGAAATGCCCATTTAATTCAGAAACCAAGTTCTTGGTGGTTAGAAAAACTCATTAAATATTTTGAAGTATTACATTTGCAAACACATGGAGTCATGGGGCATGGGTTTTGGGTTGCTGTGAAACCTAAAGAAAAAATTAATTTGTAAGAAGTTTTTCAGTTTCTTCAATTGATGCTTTGGATTTATTTATTTTTAAATCATCCACGTGATAGATTAAAAGTTCAATAGGCCCCATCGAGCCTTCAAGGGTTAATACCGGAATCATTTTTTTATCTTGCATGGGGTCTTTAGTTCGCGATTTGCGATCGCGCGTTTCGTATGCGATATTGTGATTTAGCAAAAAAAATTCAACTTCTTTCATGGAGTCAGCATAGAGCTGAATATGAAGTGTCGGATATCGGCCCGCTGTCCCATCTAATGCAGCACCGGTTAAATGTGGATTAAAAGCAATTAATTTTTTCATGAGGCTAAGTGCTTCAAGCCTTAATACTTTAAGACGCGCTTCATGTTCTTCATCAAAATAGATCGCTTGATGCTCTTTGATTGCATCATTGATTTCATCATTTGAAGGTAGCGCATCCCCATCATTAAGCCCAAAAAATTTAGCGGCTTTACGTTTTGCAAATGCGTAATCGCTAATACCTTCTTCAGCCATCATTTGAGCAGCTTTATGTGCCACTTGGAATCGTAGGTGTTTACTTTGTCTTGCCATATGAAACACTTTTTTTTAAAAAATTAATTGAGAAGTTGGATCTCATTATGCGGTGGAAACTCTGAATAGAAATATTCATTCACACCTTCTTCATTCTCATTTGCAGGGGTACCTGTATCCGGTTTAACTTTTTGAATGATGACACCATCAGGCATGTTGTAATTTTGAACAGGTGAATCTTTTAATGCCGTTTGCATATATCTAATCCAAATAGGCAATGCAGCCTGAGAGCCAGTCTCATCCTTACCGAGCGTTTTAGGTTGGTCGAATCCAATCCATGCAATAGCGACTTGAGAAGGCGTAAACCCTGCAAACCATGCGTCCACTTGATTGTTGGTTGTTCCCGTTTTACCTGCGATATCTGAGCGACCTAATGCTTTAGCTTTTTGAGCTGTCCCTTTGTTTACAACGTCTTGTAGGAGTGTTGTCATAATAAATGCGTTTCGTGGGTCAATGATGCGAGGCGTTTCTTCATTTTGAAACATTGCATTCGTTTGATCGATGACTTTACCTTGACTATCCACCATCTTTTCAATGAGGTAAGGTTTTTTAAGGTAGCCACCATTCGCGAATACTCCATAAGCGGTGACCATTTCCATGAGTGTGGCAGAACCAACTCCTAAAGCCATCGATAAGTATGCTGGGTGATTGGCAGGATCAAAACCAAAACGAGTCGCATAGTCTTGAGCATAAGCAGGACCAATCGCTTTTAAAACGCGAATAGCGACCAAGTTTTTAGATTTAGCCAAACCATTTCTAAGTCTGATATGACCATCAAAATCTCCGTCATAGTTTTGTGGATCCCAGTCCATACCACTTCCTGTTTCCGCTGCGGAGAAATGAAGAGGTGCATCATTGACGATCGTTGCAGGGGTAATCCCTTTTTCTAATGCTGCAGAATAAATGAAAGGTTTAAAGGTGGAACCAGGCTGACGTTTTGCTTGAGTGACGTGATTATATTTATTTCTATTAAAATCAAAACCACCTACTAACGCTGTAATGGCACCTGTTTGTGGATCCATTGAAACTAAAGAAGCCTCGACTTTAGGGAGTTGCACCACTTCCCATTGTTTATTTTTTTGAATGACACGAATCACAGCACCTGGTTTGACTTTTCTATTTTTAGGATCTTTGTCGCTCAATGTTTTTTGAATGAGCGCTAAGTTATCTCCTTTAATGTCGACTAAGTCACCTTTTTTAGTGAAGGCTTGCACGTATTTGGCATCAGCTTTTATGACGACTGCCGGAATAAATCCGTTATATTCTTCAAGTCCATCAAGTATGTCGACGATCTTAGTTTTTTGATCTTCAAATTTTTTACCTTCTAAATCGATGTTTTTTTCTGGGCCTCGATATTCGTGACGACGATCGTAATCTAAGATACCTCTTAATACCGCTTCATTAGCTGCCTCTTGATTCGCTTTTTTAATGGTGGTGTAGACTTTGATGCCGCTCGTATAGATATCCTCTTGATACTGATCGTAGAGTGTTTGTCTTACCATTTCAGATGCATGATCAGCCATCAAGTCTCTGGATTGTCGTGATTCCTTGAAATGAAGTGTTTGACTCATCGCTTCTTCAAAAGCCTTTTGATCAATAAATTCATAACGCAACATATTTTTTAAGACTTCACGTTGACGTTGAATGGCGCGTTTTGGATTGGTGAATGGATTGTAATTAGAAGGTGCTTTAGGAAGGCCTGCTAAAAGTGCACATTCAGCTAAAGTCAGTTTTTCTAAGGGTTTGCCATAATAGACAAGGGCGGCTGCACCAAAACCGTAGGCTCTTTGACCCAAATAAATTTGGTTAATATAAAGCTCTAAAATTTGATCTTTATTTAAATTTTTTTCAATCTTATAAGAGAGAAAAACTTCACTAATTTTTCGTCTTAAAGTTTTATCAGAGGACAGAAAAAAATTACGTGCGACTTGCATCGTGATCGTACTTGCCCCTTCATGAGAAGCACCCGCTAAATTTTTCACAATGGCTCGACCGACACCTACAGCATCGACCCCTTTGTGTTGATAAAAACGACGGTCTTCAATGGCCAAAATAGCGTTCTTCATTTTTTTAGACACATGTTGAATTTTAATGAAAGCACGGCGTTCTTCTCCAAATTCAGCCATGAGAAAACCATCCGAGCTATAAACTCTTAAAGGTAATTTAGGACGATATTCTGTCAATGATTCAAGCGAGGGTAATGAGGGAATGACAAGCGCTATGGTTAAAGCAATTAAGGCTCCAATCGCACATAAGCTTACGAAAAACCACAACAAGAGGCTTTTAAAGAAGGTGGGTTTTGCCATAAGTAAAATGAATAATGACTTTGATTTTTATTGAACCCACATTATAAAAGGTGTTGAGGATTATTTGTAAGCAATTCGAGCCATTACCTTATTAATCCCTTAAAATAATGAGTATTCTTGAATATAAAGCTAGTTCGTCATGGCAACGATTAATGACAATATTTTTTTTGTAGGACTCATGGGCGCTGGAAAAACGACCATAGGTAAATTGTTAGCCAAAAAACTCAAAAAAACTTTTTATGACACTGATCATGAAATTGAAAAAAAATTAGGCGTTAAAGTGTCCGTGATTTTTGAGCTTGAAGGTGAAGAAGGTTTTCGTAAAAGAGAAACACAGATGATTGATGAGTTGACGAACAAAAAAGATATCATCTTAGCCACAGGTGGCGGTGCCGTATTAAGCGAGGAAAATAGACGTCTACTTAAAGAAAGAGGTAAGGTGATTTATTTGAATGCCAAGCCACAGCATTTGGCGAAACGCATGGCTTTTGATAAAGATCGACCGCTTTTACAACAAGGCAATATGTTAGATACTTTAAATAATCTCTATCAACAAAGACATCCCTTGTATTTGGGGGTTTCATCATTTGTGGTGGACACAGGCCAACAAAAAACACAAACGATTATTCATAAAATTGAGGCGCTGCTAAGATAAGTTCATGCAAACCATTCATATTCAATTAGAGGATCGATCTTATCCGATTTATATTGGAGAAGGATTGTTGTCTCAAATCAAATTGATTGAGTCACATTTAAAACAGAAACATGTGGCGATTGTGACGAATACGACGGTCGCCCCTTTGTATCTTGATCCCTTATTACATGGCTTAAAACAACATGGTATTAAAGCGTTTCCAATTATCTTGCCTGATGGGGAAGTATATAAAAATCAAGAGACTTTAAATCTTATCTATGATGCACTTCTAAAAGAAAAATGTGAACGCACTACAACACTCATTGCATTAGGTGGCGGTGTGATAGGGGACATGACAGGTTATGCCGCTGCGACTTATTTAAGGGGTGTACCTTTTATTCAAATACCCACCACACTTTTATCACAAGTCGATTCATCTGTCGGCGGTAAAACAGGTATTAATCATCCTTTGGGTAAAAACATGATTGGTGCTTTTTATCAGCCACAATGCGTGATTGCGGATATTGATACTTTTAAAACATTGCCTCAACGAGAATTTTCTGCAGGTATGGCAGAGGTTATTAAATATGGACTGATTCGTGATGAAGCTTTTTTTGATTGGCTTGAAAAAAATATTGAAGGCCTTATGAAATTAAATCCGTCCCTTTTGATTGAAGCGATCAAACGCTCATGTCAAAACAAAGCAGATGTGGTGGAGATGGACGAACATGAATCAGGTGTTCGAGCAACACTTAATCTCGGCCACACTTTTGGACACGCGATTGAAAATGCGATGGGCTATGGTGTTTGGCTTCATGGCGAGGCAGTTGCGGCAGGCATGGTCATGGCAGCTCACCTATCCAAACTGATGGGCTGGTTAAAAGATAATGAATTTAATCGTATCGTTAAACTTTTAAAAGAAGCCAAGCTTCCGATTGATCCTCCAAACATGAGTGAAGATCAATATTTGAAACTTATGAGCATGGATAAAAAAGTTGTCGATGGAAAAATTAGACTGGTGCTTCAAAAAGGGATCGGCGATTCTTGTATCACGAGTGATTACAACCCAAATCATTTAAAGACTACATTAAATACACAAAAATTTTCGGCATGATGAAGTTAGCACCTTATGCCGCACATCCAGAACAATCACGCGGCCGACGTTTTAAAGAAGAAGCCTCAACTTTAAGAAATGATTTTCAGCGGGATCGTGATCGTGTAATTCACTCGACTGCTTTTAGACGGCTTGAATATAAGACGCAAGTATTCGTGAATCACGAAGGTGATTTATTTAGAACGCGTCTCACTCATAGTTTAGAAGTCGCGCAAATTGCAAGAAGTATTGCGCGCACTTTAAACCTCCATGAAGACTTAGCAGAAGCGATTGCCTTAGCCCATGATTTAGGTCACACCCCTTTCGGTCACGCAGGACAAGATGCGTTAAATCGTTGCATGAAAGATTATGGTGGATTTGAACATAACCTTCAGTCACTTCGCGTCGTCGATCTTTTAGAGCAAAGGTATGCAGCATTTGATGGGCTTAATCTCACCTTTGAAACAAGAGAAGGCATTTTGAAGCACTGTTCTATTAAAAATGCTGAAAAATTGGGCGACGTCGGACTTAGATTTTTGAATAAAACCGAAACAACCTTAGAAGGACAGATTGCTAATTTCGCGGATGAGATTGCTTATAACAATCACGATATTGATGATGGCATTCGTTCCGGACTTTTAACGATCGATCAGCTCATGGAGGTTTCCCTTTTTAAAGAATCCGCATTAAAAGTCAAAACCCTTTATCCTGATTTATCTCCAAAACGATTCGTTCATGAAACGATTCGCCGCATGATCCATAGTTTGGTCGATGATTTATGTCGAACGAGCCTCTCATATATAAAGGTATCAAAACCAAAACATGTGGATGAGGTGAGGCTTCATGGCCCCATGATCGACTTTTCAACTGACATGGCAGAAAAACAGCTAGAGCTTAAACAATTCTTAAGAAAGTCTTTATATCTCCATCCTAAGGTCACGATAATGACAGATAAGGCTACCAAGACGATTGAAGGCTTATTTAAGGTCTATATGGATGATTTAAGTCTTATTCCTTCAGACTACCAATCGATCGGTCGAGAGGAAAAACCAAGAGTGATTGCGGACTATATTGCCGGTATGACGGATCGTTATGCGATTCGTGAGTTTGAAAAGTTGTTATAAATCAATAAGTTAAAATAATTTTGTTGTAAATTTACAACAAACCAACATAAATGTCGCAAAAAACACTAAAAAAACTTGCGATCGCCCAGTTTGATAGCTCATAATTCACTTAACCTTCTTAATGAAGCTTTTATTCATTGGGAAAGTTCGCGAACTTTCTCATCAAGCAATTGATGAGGTTTTAAAAACAATAGGAGAAATATATGAACAAGAATATTAAATTAGCAGTGGCGGGTGCAATTTTTGCAGCTACTTCTGCAGCACAAGCTGGTATTATCATTCCAGCAGGCGATTGGACATTAGACGTAAACGGTAACGTGAACGCATTTGCAATTATGAGCCGCGGAAGTGACAATAACGCTATTGTAGGTGGAATTGCACAAAGAAGAGATACTGCTGGTGAGAAATCAGGCCAAGCTATCAATACAGGCTTATTACCAGCATGGTTAGGCTTTACAGGTACTACACGTCAAAACGACGTAGATGTATCTTTCACAATTTCTATGCAACCAAACGTTTCTGACAACGACACTATGGGCGACGTGCTTGCACCATTATTCCGTCAGTCATTCTTAACATTTGGTGATAAATCATGGGGATCATTCAAGCTAGGTAAAGATATTGGTATTTTTGCATCTGATGCTATCTTGAACGACATGACATTGCTCGGTGTTGGTGGAGCTGGTGGCGTATCTGGCACTCAAACTACTTTAGGTGGTATCGGTTCTGGCTATATCTATGCAGGATGGAAAGGTCAAGTGGCTTACACAACACCTAACATGAATGGCTTCCAAGCAACAGTTGGTATCGTGAACCCTAACCAAGGTCTAGTAGGCTCTGGTACAGCATCTGCTGTAAACAGCTTACACCAAGATCGTTTCGGCCTTGAAGGTAAAGCATCTTACTCATTTACTGGTGACGTAAACGGTAAAATTTGGGTAGGTGGTGCATCTTATAAAGTTAAACCAACGACTGCAGTTGAATATACCGCAGACGTTTATGACATTGGTGCAAATGTAAATGCTGGTAACTTTGGTTTAACAGGTTATTACTACAATGGTGATGGCGTTGGATCATACATGCCACTTCAAAATGGCGCTTCAGCAGCTGGTGTAAAGCGTGATTCAGATGGCGGTTACGTTCAAGCTACATACATATTGCCTACCAAAACTAAAATTGGTCTAGCTTACGGTATATCTAGCTTAGATACGGCAAATGCAGCTGATAATACAGCTACAAGTGGTTTATTATTTAAAGATAATGAGCGTATTACTCTTGGCGCTTATCACCCACTTACTAAGCACTTAAACTTAGTAGCTGAGTACAACGATATGGAGACTAAAGCTCAAAATAACGTTAAGAATGAGTCTCGCTCAGTCTCTCTTGGTGCGATTCTATTCTTCTAAGATTAATTTCTTAGTTGTTTAAAGCACTTGAAAACGGCAACTTAGGTTGCCGTTTTTTTATTTAAGGAATTTAAATTGAAAATATATATTGTGTTATTTTTAACAGCCCTAAATGTTTCTTGCGCAGCGCTCATGAACCCGCAAGAGCAACCAGTTAATTTAATTGACGGTAAAGCAAAAATTTATAGTACAAATTGTAGCGGCCTTGCAGAGACTATAGGGACCTGTTACGACAAAGCCAGGAGAACATGCAAGGAAGGCTATAACTTGTTGAATGAGGTGCGAGATAGTTCAGGTGTGCATCGTCAGATAAAGTTTCAGTGCAAGGAATGATAAGACAAGAATATATACTTTGAGATGTTTTTTTAAAACATGGAAGACTTATTCGCCAATAATTTTAACGAGCACTCTTTTTTTTCGACGCCCATCAAATTCGCCATAAAAAATTTGTTCCCAAGGGCCAAAGTCAAGCTTACCTGAAGATACCGCAATAACAACTTCACGTCCCATAATTTGACGTTTAATATGCGCATCTGCATTATCTTCACCTGTATCATTATGGCGATAATTACTTACTGGTTCATGGGGAGCCATTGCCTCTAACCATTTTTTATAGTCGTGATGCAAGCCTGATTCATCATCATTAATAAAAACACTTGCCGTAATGTGCATAGCATTTACAAGTATAAGGCCTTCTTTGATGCCGCTTTCAACCAAACATTCTCTTATGTCAGATGTAATATTAGTAAAGTGCATTCGGGTTGGTGCATTAAACCATAGCTCTTTGCGATAATTTTTCATAAAAACTCTACCTCACTAAAAAATGTATTAAACTTTCATGCCGCAGATTACTCTTTTTTGATTTGCATGCCAAATATCAGACATGTCGCAATCCCAATATTCTTTAAAACAAGGAGTGCCCAAGGTGTAATGAATTAGCTTTGCATTTTTATTTTCTGGATACTCAATAGCAAGCCAATTCCAGTCTTTTGGAAGGTCGCCAATATCTTCATCCTCGAGCCAAGAAAATCTATGAAGAAATTTTCCCGTTTGATTTGAAATAAAATCTGGCGTTAATAGCCTATGCTTAGGGTGAGAGCAATTCCATAAAATGAGACTAGACCAATTCTTTTTAGGGTAATCCTTATTGATATTTCCAAGGTACTTTTTCTGTGCTTTTGTTTTATAGTCGTGCTTTACGACCAGAACTGCTTTTGATTCATCCCTTAAGTCCCATAGTTCTTTAATATCTGATTGGCAAATCATATCCCCATCGGCAAAAATAGCCCAGCCACTAAATGCATTTAAATAGGGCGTTAAAAATCTTGAATAAATGAAATCATTGCTTTTGTCAGTATGAGTTTCATGATATCCCTTTAAGGTGTTAATCGCGAGAGGAGTGAATGAGACGGGTAAGGATGATTTATCCATAATGCTCTGTGTAAATGTATGATATGCAATAGATTCTCTTTGATCGAAACCAATGACCATATTAATTTTTTCTACCATAATAATCCTTTAAGTCCGAAATAATATTTTCTATTGGCGCATGCCAAGACTTGTTTGATTCCTGCCTATAGATATTAATTGAAGGATACCATAAGCTTACGTTCCGATTTTCATGCCAGTACCATATTTTTCCGACACTATATGGCGCAATTAAATATGTCTTTTTACCTAAGGATCCAGACAAGTGGGCTGTGACATTGCTCGATGTTATTACAAAATCACAAGAGTTAATTAGAGATGATAGCCCATCAAAATCATTAAAGTTATCAATCTCATCTATAGTTTTAATTTCAATACCATACTCATCATACAAAGATTTTTTTTCTTCTTTAGTATCGCCGTATTGAAGGTCTATAAAATCAATATTAGGTAGCTTAAGAATAGGGAGCAATTGTTTTAATGATAGGCTCTTGTCAGGTCCAATTTCTTCATTTTTACTTTTCCATGCAATACCACAAATAAATTTTTTACTATTTTTGAATGTTTTTTTGAGAGACATTGATTTTTCCTCATCGAATATGAGGTAATTTAATGGTTGTTTTTTAAAATCTTCGACTGAGTTTCTAAAAAATTTACCTAGATTGCCAATTGGAAGATGAAAATCATAGGCAGTTTCATTGAGCAACTCTTTTGAAGATATGAAAGTAACATTGGAAAATTTTTTGAAAGATCTTTGGTATATAGATATCAGCCTGCGATCAATACTCAAGATAAAATTATTTGACACTGTAAAAGCTTCTTGAAGTAAAGCACTGAAGAGTATTTGATCACCTATACCCTGCTCTGACCAAATAAGAATATTTTTTTGATTTACGTCAAAATCCAATAATTCAGGTTTTGATGTCTGCAGATATGAAAGCTTTTTGGCCACCCATCTTGCTTGATAGAATTTCCAACCATCTTCATAATTTTCTTGAGATAACTCAAGAATTGCTTTATTAAATAGTGCATCAGGAAAATCAGGATTCAGTTCAATTGCATGATTATAATCTTCTAGAGCTTTTTTAAATTCATTAAGATTTTCGTAAACAATTCCACGGTTGTATAAAGTTTCTGCGCTATGAGAATTAATATTTAATGCAAGATTATATTGCTCAAGAGCTTTGTCATACTCTTTAAGTTCATTATACAAAAATCCTAAATTTACGATTGCCTTTGAGTATTGGGGATTTAATTTTATCGCTTGCTGATAATTTAATATTGCTTCATCATATTTTTGAAGAAATTTTAGCGCTCTAGCTTTATTATAGTAAGCATCCACAAAATTAGGATCTAATTTAAGAGCAAGGTTGTAGTATTGAAGAGCCTCTTCGAATTTTTCTATTTCCAGCAATCCATTTGCTAAGTTTGAGATGGCTTTTGGTTGTTTTTGGTCCACTTCAATAGATTTTTTTATATAGGAAATCCCCCTTTCTATGTCTCCTAATTGTATTTCTATTGTTCCAAGATTGGTGAGCACTTGAGGATGATTTGGAACTATTCGTAGCAGTTCTTCAAAGATTAACTTTGCTTCTAAAAATTGACCCTGCTGACAATGTGCCAGAGATTTTTCAAGAAGTCTTTTTATTTTTAGAGAATTTCTTAATTTGTCCACTGGGCCATTATTTGAGTAAAAAAGATCTAATCAAAATTAAGTTCAACACGGTTTCCTGCAGGATCCCGCAAAAAGATTTGATGGGCTGTCATACCTGGAATAGGTTTTTCTTCAAATGGAATTTGAAGCGATTGGAGCTTTTTTAAAACATCTTGATAATGAGCTGTTTTAAATGCGACATGATCGAAGGATGATTTATGAAGCGAGCGTCCATCACCTTCTTTAGGTGTAATAAGATGCAATACATCTTTGTCGCCTATATATAACCAAAAGCCAAAGCGCTCGAATGTGGGTCTAAAGCCTTCAGTTAAACCGACGACATCACAATAAAAATCTCTTAACTGAATCACCAAATCTTTTTTTGCAACAAGCTGAATATGATTGATAGATAAAATCATCTCATTATTTTTTAAGTGGTAGGTTGTGGTGTGCGAAGACGAATATGAAGCTCACGCAATTGTTTTTCATCCACAACGTTCGGTGCTTTAGTGAGCAAACACTGTGCACGCTGTGTTTTTGGGAATGCGATCACATCTCGAATGGACTCAGCGCCTGCTAGCAAAGTGACCAAGCGATCAAGGCCAAAGGCTAAGCCGCCATGTGGAGGTGCACCATATTGAAGGGCATCAAGCAGAAAGCCAAATTTTTCTTTCGCTTCTTCTTTTGAAATTTTTAATGCATCAAATACTTTTGATTGCACTTTTTCTTCATGAATACGAATGGAGCCACCACCGACTTCCCAACCGTTTATCACCATGTCGTAGGCTTTAGATAAACACTTACCTGGTTCATTCGCAAGTAAGTCTTCATGACCTTCTTTAGGCGCTGTGAAAGGATGATGGATAGCCACCCAACGGTCCGTTTCTTCATCATGTTCAAACATCGGAAAATCAACGACCCATAAAGGCGCCCATGCTCTTCCATCGACATGATTTTTTTCATGACCGATTTTAAGACGCAAAGCACCCAAGGCTTCATTCACAATTTTTTCTTTATCCGCACCAAAGAAAATAATGTCGCCATTAGTAGCGCCGGTTTTTTCAATGATTGCTTTCAAAGCATTCACGTGGATATTCTTAACAATGGGACTTTGGAGACCCGTCTCATTTAATTCATGGATGTCATTAATCTTGATATAAGCTAAACCTTTAGCGCCATAAATTTTGACAAACTCGGTATAAGCATCAATTTCAGAACGTGTAATTAGAGATCCATTCGGCACTCTTAATGCCGCGACACGCCCACCCTTCATATTGGCTGCACTTGAAAAAACTTTAAAGTCGACATCTTTCATGATATCGGTCAATTCAGTTATTTCTAAAGTCACACGCATATCTGGTTTATCTGAGCCATATTTATGCATTGCTTCAAGGTAAGTCATGCGTTGAAATTGTGATGGCAAATCAATCGATGCCACTTTCTTATACATCTCACGAATCATTTTTTCAACAATCGTCATGATGTCTTCTTCATTCATAAATGAAGTTTCAATATCGACTTGTGTAAATTCAGGTTGTCGATCCGCTCTTAGATCTTCATCGCGAAAACATTTTGTGATTTGGAAGTAGCGATCAAAGCCTGACACCATCAACAATTGTTTAAATAATTGAGGGGACTGAGGGAGTGCGAAAAATTCACCTGCATGGACACGTGATGGCACTAAATAATCGCGAGCACCTTCAGGGGTGCTTCGTGTCAACATCGGTGTTTCAATTTCCATGAACCCGTTTTCATCTAAAAAGTCGCGTAAAACTTTTGCGACGCGATAGCGAAGACGTAAATTATTTTGCATCATCGGACGACGAAGATCCATAAAGCGATATTCAAGACGAATCATTTCTGAAATAGAGTCATCATCAAGCATGAATGGTGGAGTGAGTGATGGGTTTAAAATCTCAATAGTCGAAGCTAACATCTCAACTTCACCTGTAGGGATGTTTAAATTCACTGTTCCCTCTGGGCGAGCTCTTACTTTACATACCACCTTTAGAACGAATTCATTACGAATTGATTCAGCGATTGCAAATGTTTCTTTAGTGTCAGGATCAATCACAATTTGAGCAATACCTTCTCGATCGCGAAGATCAATAAAGATCACACCACCATGATCACGACGACGGTGAGCCCAGCCGCACAAAGTGACGGTCTCCCCTATATGTTTTTTATTTAAATCACCGCAGTAATGCGTTCGCATCATTTTGATATTCTCTTTATATAAAATTAATTTTTTTTGATTTTTTTACGAGGTGGTACCACACCCATGGAGATCACATACTTCAACGCTTGATCGACACTGATATCCAATTCCACCATATCCTTTTTAGCCACCATCAGAAAATAACCTGAAGTAGGATTAGGGGTTGTGGGTACATAGACACTTAAGTATTTGCCCTTTAAATGTTTTGCAATCTCAGGACTTGGCTCCCCTGTTAAAAACGCAATGGTATAAGTATCACGATCAGGATAACGAATGAGCACTGCTTTATTAAAAGCACGACCTGATTCTGAAAATAAAGTGTCAGAGACTTGCTTGATACTTGAATAAATTGAATTCACAAATGGAAGCCTTGAGAGTATCACTTCCCATAGTTTTAAAAATTGACGGCCAAATAAGTTAGAGGCTAAAAGTCCTATACCTAGAATCACGCCCACTGTTAAAACAACACCTAAGCCTGGGATATCGAACCCAAAAAGATTTCTAGGTTGGAAATCATAAGGCAACCAAATCAATGTTTGATCTAAAAAATGGATAAGAGAAGTAATGACCCATAGTGTAATTGCGAGTGGGACAAGTACGAGTAATCCAGTTAAAAAATAACGTTTAAACATCATGTCAATTAACTCGTCGTTGAAGATGTATTCACATCTTTTTTAGTTTCAGTTTTAGTATCCGTTTTTGCGCCATCTTTAGATTTATTTTTAAAGTCTGTGACATACCATCCAGAACCTGTGAGCTGAAAGCTGGGCGCTGAGACTTGTTTTTTAAAAGTTTCTTTATGGCACTCAGGACATTCAGTCATGATCGGATCTGAAATTTTACGGAGTAACTCTTTTGAGCATCCGCAAACTTCACATTTAAAATCGAAAATGGGCATGAATTAGAAAGGAATATCGTCTTCAAAGTCGTCAAAGTTAGTCGCTGCGGCTTGCAGAGCGCCACCTGTTCTTTGAGGAGCTTGATTAAATTCATCATTGCCTTGTGACGGAGATTGATTTTGCGCATTTGATGAACTGTTTGAGGATCCACCACCGCTATCTCGACCGCCTAACATTTGCATACTCTCTGCAATAATTTCAGTGGTGTAACGATCTTGACCTTCCTTCGTTTGCCATTTACGCGTTTGAAGTCTGCCTTCAATAAATACGGGGCGACCTTTTTTTAAATATTCGCCTGCGATCTCAGCTAACTTTCGATACATCACAATGTTATGCCATTCGGTACGCTCTTGTTTTTCACCGTTTTTATCTTTCCAGTTATCTGTGGTGGCAATACTAAAATTACATACGGCATCACCATTAGGCATAAATCGTACCTCAGGATCCTTGCCTAGGTTACCCATTAAAATAACTTTATTGACTGACGCCATGTTTTCCTCCTAATAACTGAATAATCGATGCCTCATGAATCGTTTCGTGTTTGTTGACCTTAAGCATCACCCGGCCTTCTTCAAGCAAGATCATGACGTCACGCACACCTTTCATTTCTTGTAATTTAAGCTCTATCAAAGCTAATTGTTTAGTGTTTTTGAGTAATGATTTATTTTTAATCATAAACATCAATGTTTTAATTGCAGGCGGGGCTTTCATCGATAAAGCAAAAGTTGCCCACAATGTCATCAAAATGGCACAAAACGAAAACACTGAAAAACTGCCACCCAAATCTGCTAAAAAACCACCTAATAAACCACCAAAAAAGACACCTAATGATTGACAGGTATTATACACCCCAATCGCCGTCCCTTTAGCGCTTGGCGGGGCAATTTTACTAATCAAACTAGGTAGACTTGCCTCTAAAATATTGAAGGCTACAAAGTAGACAAATAAAGATGCGATGAGACCCCAAAAAACATGAATCAAAACACCAAACATGAGTTGGGCGATGAGCATTAAAAAAATAGAGCTAATAAATACGAGTTTTGATTTATCGAATTTTTCACTCAAGATAATGATGGGTACCATAAAAACAAAAGAGCTCAGAAGCACAGGTAAATAGACTTTCCAATGTTGGTTGACATCCAATCCACCCGACGTTGCGAGTGCTATCGGTACCACAATAAACATCGCCATTTGAGCGGCATGAAGGGCAAATATCCCAAAATTTAAACGTGAGAGTTGGGTATTTTTAAGGATCGATTTAAAGGATGGCTGAGATGCTTTTAATACTTTGGAGGTAGTGAGCGTTAAAGGTGTAGGTACCACAAAGCGCACCACTAAAATAGCAAGTAAAGATAAAAGGCCTGTCAGTATAAAAATACCAGGCACACCTATCAGCTTATTGAGCAGAGGAGCGCCCATTAAAGACAAGGCAAAAGTGATGCCAATGGTGGCTCCAATCATCGCCATCGCTTTGGTGCGATGTTCATCCCGGGTTAAGTCTGCGACAAGTGCTGTAATGGCAGCTGAAATAGCACCTGCCCCTTGAATGGCACGACCTAGAATAATGATATGAATGTCGTTCGAATAACCTGACACAAAAGAACCTAAGGCAAATAAAAGGAGGCCAATATAAATGATATTTTTGCGGCCATAACGATCGGAGAGCATGCCAAAAGGTAATTGAAAGAGCGCTTGCGTAAGACCATAGGCACCCAGTGCCAAACCTACTTGAAAGGCTGAAGGGCTGCCGGGCAAGCCTTCCGCATAGATCGCAAAAATCGGCAGGATTAAAAACATACCTAACATTCTTAAGCCATAGATCGATGCCAAACTTAAACTGGATCGAATCTCGAGCGGGGTCATGCCTTGTTCTATTTTCATAAACTTGAATTAGATATTTCTTATTTTGGAATAATTTCGTATATTAACAGGTTACCTTTAAAAAGCTTAAAGCGACATGGATACGATTAAGATTCGCGGGGCTAGAACCCATAATTTAAAAAATATTTCACTCGATTTACCCCGCAATAAATTGATTGTCATCACAGGTTTATCCGGCTCCGGCAAATCATCACTCGCTTTTGATACTTTATACGCAGAAGGTCAGCGTCGCTATGTCGAATCGTTATCGGCTTATGCACGTCAATTCCTAGAGCGTATGAATAAACCTGATGTCGATTTGATCGAAGGTTTATCACCCGCCATTTCTATTGAACAAAAATCAACCTCTCATAATCCGAGATCAACCGTGGGTACCGTCACTGAAATTCATGACTACTTAAGGTTGTTATATGCAAGAGCGGGTGAACCTGAATGCCCCACGCACGCACATACTTTAGAGTCGCAAACGGTATCGGAGATGGTGGATACCTTATTAGCGCTACCTAGTGACACAAAAATTATGTTGTTAGCCCCTATTGTGAATAGCCGCAAAGGTGAGCAACAAGATTTATTTGAAGATTTAAAAGCACAAGGTTTTATTCGTTTACGTATCGATGGTGAGATTTATGAAATTGATGCGCTACCCAAGCTCACCAAAACTAAAAAACATCAAGTGGATGTCGTGGTAGATCGCATTAAAATTAATCCAGACATTAAGCAGCGCATCACAGAGTCCACTGAAACAGCTTTAAAACTCGCTGATGGCAAAATGATTGCAGTGGAGATGGATACGCATAAATCACATCTTTTTTCAGCAAAGTTTGCATGCCCTTTGTGCGACTATTCATTGGAAGAATTAGAGCCACGCATCTTTTCATTTAATAATCCAATGGGAGCTTGCCCCGAATGTGATGGGATTGGCAATATTAATTTCTTTGATCCTAAGCGCGTAGTGGCTTTTCCACATTTGTCTCTTGCTTCAGGTGCCATCAAAGGTTGGGATAAACGTAATCAATTTTATTTCCAACTTCTGCAATCTTTAAGTGAGCATTACACATTTGACTTAGAAACCGCTTTTGAAGATTTGCCTGAAAAAATTCAACATGTGATCTTGAATGGGAGTGGATCGGAGCATATTAATTTTTCTTATATCAATGAACGTGGTCAGATCATTAAAAAGATGCATAGCTTTGAAGGCATCTTAAATAATTTAAAACGTCGCTATCATGAAACGGATTCAGGGACAGTCCGAGATGAGCTTGCAAAATATTTAAATATGCAGCCTTGCCCATCCTGTGAAGGTTCACGTTTAAGGATTGAAGCAAGACATGTCAAAGTGGGTAAAAAAAATATTCATGAAATATGTAATACCCCTTTAAAAGAAACCGTACATTTTTTTGAGTCCTTAAAACTAAAGGGAGCCAAAAAAACTATTGCTGAAAAAATCATTTTTGAAATTACCAGCCGTCTAAAATTTTTAGTCAATGTGGGTTTAGATTATTTATCCCTTTCTCGTTCAGCCGAAACTTTATCAGGGGGTGAAGCACAGCGTATTCGCTTAGCTTCCCAAATTGGTAGTGGTTTAACTGGTGTCATGTATGTGCTTGATGAGCCTTCGATTGGATTACACCAACGTGATAACGATCGTTTACTTGAAACTTTAAAGAGATTACGTGATTTAGGTAATACTGTGATTGTCGTGGAACACGATCAAGACGCTATTCTTGCTGCAGATCATGTAGTTGATATTGGTCCAGGGGCTGGTGAACATGGTGGCTATATCGTCGCTGAAGGCACACCTAAGATGATTGCAAAACATGCGCAATCTCTCACAGGGCAATATATTAGTGGTCGTAGAGAAATAAAATATAAAAATAAAAGAGTTTTGCCACGCGCTTTGAAATGGTTGGAGTTAAAAGGTGCCACGGGAAACAATTTAAAGCATGTGCATTTAAAATTACCGATTGGGCTTCTCACATGTATTACCGGTGTCTCAGGCAGTGGTAAATCATCGCTCATCAATGACACACTTTATCGCGCAGTCGCACATCATTTATATGGGAGCCATACCGAACCTGCAGAACATACCTCGATTAAAGGCTTAGATTTTTTCGATAAGGTGGTGGATGTGGATCAAAGCCCCATTGGTCGAACACCGAGATCCAATCCTGCGACTTACACAGGACTTTTTACGCCCACACGAGAACTTTTTGCGCAACTCAATGAAAGTCGTAATCGGGGTTATGGCCCTGGCCGTTTTTCATTTAACGTCAAGGGTGGTCGATGTGAGGCATGTGAAGGCGATGGTGTGATTAAAGTTGAAATGCACTTCTTACCTGATGTGTATGTCCCTTGTGATATTTGTCAAGGAAAACGCTACAACCGTGAAACTTTAGAAATTCAATTCAAGGGAAAAAATATTCATGATGTTTTATCGATGACCGTTGAACAAGCACATGAATTTTTTAATGCGATTCCTGCGGTTGAAAAAAAATTACGGACCTTAATCGAGGTAGGCTTAGGCTACATCACCTTAGGACAGAATGCGACGACCCTTTCAGGGGGCGAAGCACAGCGCGTCAAATTAGCGTTAGAACTTTCAAAGAGAGATACAGGGCGAACACTTTATATCTTGGATGAACCCACGACTGGACTTCATTTTGCTGATATTCAATTATTGCTTGATGTGATTCATAAGCTTCGCGATGCAGGTAATACGATTGTGATTATCGAACATAATTTAGATGTCATTAAAACAGCAGATTGGATTATTGATTTAGGGCCTGAAGGTGGTGACGGGGGCGGGGAAATTATTGCAGAAGGCACCCCTGAAGAAGTTGCGAATAACAAAAAGAGCTATACAGGTAAATATTTAAAACCTTACTTGAAATAAGTGAAGGCCATAAACTTATGGTACTTGGGCTGCATTCATGCGAGACAAGATAATGCCGCTTCGCTCAATGAGTCTTGAAGTATCTTGGTGTTGTTCATAATATTTAGGGTTAGGAATCATAGAAGCTAATTTGGCCGACTGAAAACTATTGAGCTCTTTTGCATGCGCTGAAAAATAACGTTGGGATGCCGCTTCAATGCCATAGACATTATTTCCCCACTCAATCACGTTCAAATAAATTTCTAAAATTCTTTTTTTACTTAAAATCGTTTCCAGCATCAAGGTAATGATGGTTTCTTCTATCTTTCGCCACGGTGTTCTTTGATTCGATAAAAATAAATTTTTAGCGAGTTGCTGGCTAATGGTAGATCCCCCTGCGACAATTTTTTTGCGTCGCTTATTTTTTTCATAGGCTTTTTCAATACCCTCCCAATCAAAACCTTCGTGATCAATAAATTTAGCATCTTCGGCTGCAATCACAGCTTGTTTAATATAAATAGAGATTTGGTTGTAATTGACCCATTGATGTCTAAGGGTTGCTTTCTCATCTTTTTCTTGAAGATGTTCTAGTCTTGTTTCCATAAATGCGCTTTCACTCGGATTGACGAACGTCCACAAAAGAATATGTATTAATACCCAAAGCTGATAGAAAAAAAATAAAAGGAATAAAACGGATGTAATTTTTCCTTTTAATGAACGATGATGCCAGAATAGATTTTTGAATCTTTGAGGCAATTATTTATTTCTAAAAAAATCAATGATAGGTTTTGTTTGGGGTTTGATGTGGTGCCAAATATAAAACGCTTCAGCCGCTTGCTCTACAAGCATCCCCAGACCATCTGATGTTTGAGCGTGTTGAGATTTTGCTTGCTTGATAAATAGTGTTTCTTTGCCATACATCATGTCATAAGCTAAACATTTCTCATGAAAGATTTTGTTGTCTAAACCAAGATCAGCTTCATTTAAACTTGCAGAAGTGGCATTGATGATCACATCAAAATATTGATGTTGAAGTTTTTTGATTTCGATGACGTTTAAATCGACATTTAAATGTTTCGCGTACGCATTCATTTTATTTTTAATCGTGTTTGATTTTTCAATCGTGCGATTGGTGAGTGTGAGTTCTAATGGTTTTTTTTCTAATATGGAATACAACACACCTTCGGCCGCACCACCCGCACCAATGAGTAAAACTTTTTTATGTTTTAAATCTATTTGAAGATTTTGTTCGAGATCTCGAACTAATCCGATGCCATCAGTATTGTGTCCAATGATTTCTTTATCTTTAAATTCGAGTGTGTTTACTGCTTCAGCGATTTTAGCGTGTTGAGAATGTTGATTCGCTAATTGATAAGCCTCCTTTTTAAATGGCAATGTGACATTAGCACCACTTAGTTTTTCTGAAATGAGTGTTTGTGATGTTTGTTGAAACTCATTGAGTGGTGATAGCACTGCTTTGTAATCCATTAGAAGCCCTGCATCTTTTGCAAACATAGTATGAATTTGAGGGGATAGACTGTGATGAATGGGGTTACCAATTACAGCAAAATGTTTTTTAACTTCAGTCATGGTGCGGTTATCACATCGATTGGATTAAGGTTTTGAGTATAAGTGTTTTTTAAAAAACTGCCATCCACGACACTTACGCACTATTTAAGTGCGTAAATATGAATAATGCATTTTTATGGTGCATTTTTTTAAGAAAACCTTTTAAAACGCACATAATAACAAAGTCTTAGCACATTATTCGATTGGCACAATTTATGCTTAATATTAATATGTTGAAATGTATTAACACGCTTTAGATTGAATCAAAAATGACGCTTTTAGGAGAATGAAATGGCAATCGCTGATGTAATGAAAAAGGTTAAAGATAACAACGTTAAATTCGTGGACTTTAGATTCACGGATACACGAGGCAAAGAACAGCACGTCAGTGTGCCTGTTTCAGCTTTTGATGAAAGTAAATTTAAACAAGGTCATGCATTCGATGGCTCATCGATTGCAGGTTGGAAAGGTATTCAAGCGTCTGACATGTTACTCATGCCAGATCCAGACACAGCAAACATCGATCCTTTTATGGAAGAGCCAACCCTTATCCTCACATGTGATGTTGTAGATCCTACAGATGGTAAAGGTTATGAGCGTTGTCCACGAAGCTTAGCGCGTCGCGCAGAAGCTTATTTAAAATCAACTGGCTTAGGCGATACTGCTTACTTTGGACCAGAACCTGAGTTCTTTATTTTTGATTCTATTACTTGGTCTCAAGAGATGAGAGGCTGTCATGTCACCATCAATTCAGAAGAAGGTGCATGGGATTCTTCCACACAACATGAAGGTGGCAATACTGGTCACCGCCCAGGTGTGAAAGGTGGTTACTTCCCAGTACCTCCAGTCGATTCTCTTCAGGATGTGCGTTCAGCGATGTCAATTACACTCGAAGCCATGGGTGTGCCTGTTGAAGTGCATCACCATGAAGTGGCAACGGCAGGTCAATGTGAGATTGGTACTAAATTTAGCACCCTCACACAACGTGCCGATTGGACACAACTTCTTAAATATGTGGTGTTAAATACAGCCCATAATTACGGCAAGACAGCGACATTTATGCCAAAACCGATGGTCGGTGACAACGGTTCAGGTATGCATGTGCACCAATCGATTTGGAAAGACGGTAAAAATTTATTTGCAGGTTCAGGTTACGCAGGCTTAAGTGAGTTTGCATTGTTCTACATTGGTGGTGTCATCAAACATGCGCGTGCACTCAATGCGATTACGAACCCAGGGACTAACTCTTATAAACGTTTAGTACCAGGCTTTGAAGCCCCAGTAAAATTAGCTTACTCGGCTAAAAACCGTTCAGCATCGATTCGTATTCCATTCGTGGAGGGGGACAAAGCGCGTCGTATCGAAGCGCGTTTCCCAGATCCTATAGCAAATCCTTATCTAGCCTTCAGTGCATTGATGATGGCAGGCTTAGATGGTGTTCAAAATAAAATTCACCCAGGTGAGCCAGCGACAAAAGATTTGTACCATTTAACGCCTGAAGAAGACGCACAAGTGCCAACCGTATGTTCATCGCTTGAACAAGCGCTTGAGTATTTAGATAAAGATCGCGAATTCTTAACGCGCGGTGGTGTATTTACGGATGACTGGATCAATAGTTATATCGATCTTAAGATGGAAGAAGTGACTAAGATGCGTATGACACCTCATCCAATCGAATTTGGTATGTATTACAGCTGCTAATTCGTGCGCCTAATAAAAAAGACGGCTTAAATAGCCGTCTTTTTTTATGCCTTTATTTTAAGGTTTTCCAAAAATGCACTATTTTAGTGCATTACTGCTTAATATTCCTTACAATACCTTGATAGAGCCCTTGAAATAGGCCAAAAAGCGATCTCTTAAAGTTGGCTCAAGTTTTGCTTAGTATATTAATGAGAACAGACTATTCATGAAAAAAAATACCATCCCATCACTAACCCCTGAATTAAAGGGGATTGAACACTTAGCGAGTGCGGTATTGCTATGTGATGTCGAGGGCCATATTTTGTACATGAATCCATCCGCTGAAATTTTATTTGGTTTAAGCGCTAAACATATTTATAAGATGTCGCTTGATGAGGTATTTCCATATGCCGATATTTTAAAACTAGCCATCAGCCAAGCTTTAAATAATGACACCCCTTATCGTGAACATGAATTTTTGATTACCACATTAAAGCATCAATCATTTTCTGTGACATGTACCATCACCCCAATTCAAAGCGATTCGATTCGTTATATTCTTGAATTCCAACAGATGGATCAGCAATTAAGAATCGCAAAAGAAGAGCGTATGTTGATTCAGCAACAAGCCAACTCTGAATTGATTCGAAATTTAGCGCACGAAATTAGAAATCCATTAGGTGGGTTACGAGGAGCCGCTCAGCTTCTAGAGCATGAGTTACCTGATCCTTCACTTAAAGAATACACACAAGTGATTATTAAAGAAGCCGATCGCTTGCAGTCATTGATGGATCGACTACTCGTGCCTCATCAAAAACCTAAATATGAGCCTACAAATATCCATGAAGTATTAGAGCGCGTTCGAAGTTTATTGTTAGCTGAATCGCCTGATGAAATAAAAATTCAACGTGATTACGATACGAGCCTGCCTGACATTATTGGCGATCGCGAAAAATTAATCCAAGCAGTACTTAATATTGCGCGTAATGCAGTCCAAGCGATGCATGAAAAACAACAACATGGTCTCATTATTTTTAAAACGCGTGCTGAACGGCAAATCATGCTTGCTAAGAAACGCTATCGCGTCGGTATTAAACTCGACATTATCGATAATGGGCCAGGCATACCGCCAGGTATTCGCGACAAAATATTCTATCCGCTCGTCTCCGGTCGTGAAGGTGGGTCTGGTCTCGGCTTATCATTAGCGCAAACTTATGTGAGTCAACATCAAGGGATGATTGAATGTAAGAGCGAACCCGGACAAACGATCTTCACGATTTTATTGCCGATCAAAGATCTAGATACAAAAGAAATTCCTGTTCATAACAACCAAGAATCACAAGGATCTTCACTATGAAAGCTATTTGGATTATTGATGATGATAAATCTATTCGCTGGGTATTTGAAAAAGCGCTTGCACGTACCGATTTAAATTTTAAAACTTTTAGCTCAATTAAAGATGCACTGCAGGCGATTAAAGATGAAGAGCCACAAGTGATTGTGAGTGACATTCGAATGTCACAAGGTTCAGGTTTGGAACTTCTTCAAGTGATTAAAGAAAAATATGCGCATATTCCTGTCATCATTATGACGGCTTATTCTGATTTAGAAAGCGCAGTCGCAGCTTTTCAAGGTGGTGCTTTTGAATACTTAGCTAAGCCTTTTGATGTGGATCAAGCGATTGAAATTATTCATCGTGCAATTGATGAATCTCTAAAACAAAGCACCCAAGAAGTTTCTCTTGAAAATACGACTGAGATGATTGGACATGCCCCCTCCATGCAAGAAGTTTTTCGTGCGATCGGGCGTCTTAGTCGCTCTCATGCGACTGTGCTGATTAACGGCGAGTCAGGCAGCGGCAAAGAACTTGTTGCTAGTGCTCTTCATAAACATTCACCTCGTGCTGATAAACCTTTTATTGCGATTAATACAGCAGCGATTCCAAAAGATTTATTAGAGTCAGAATTATTTGGTCATGAGCGCGGAGCTTTTACTGGGGCTCAGGCTTTGCGTAAAGGTCGTTTTGAACAAGCTGATGGTGGCACATTGTTTTTAGATGAAATTGGTGATATGCCAGCCGACCTTCAGACAAGGCTTTTGCGTGTTTTAAGTGATGGTCAATTTTATCGTGTAGGTGGGCATAGCCCGATCAAGGTCAATGTACGTGTGATTGCAGCTACCCATCAAGACATGGAAGAGCGCGTTAAAGCAGGCCTCTTTCGCGAAGATTTATTTCATCGACTTAATGTGATTCGTTTACATTTGCCAGCATTACGTGAGCGCGCAGAAGACATTCCAGATTTAGCTCGTCACTTTTTACAACAAAGCGCACAGCAATTAGGTGTAGAAACAAAAATTTTATCTGAAGAGACTTTAAATTATCTATCTCATCTTCATTGGAGCGGTAACGTTCGCCAACTTGAGAACGTCTGCCATTGGTTGACTGTCATGGCACCTGGACAAAATATTGACATTGCTGATTTGCCACCTGAACTCAAAAATAATGATATGCACAAAGAAATCTCTTCCGACTGGAAAGATACATTAAAGCAAGAAGTGCAAATGGCCTTAAATAAAAATCAGAAAGATATTTTGACTCAATTAAATCAAACTTTCGAAAAAATTCTTATTGAAGAAGCGCTTAACTTCACAAAAGGTAGACGTATTGAAGCTGCTGAAATTTTAGGTTTGGGAAGAAATACCTTAACCCGAAAAGTTAAAGAATTAAAAATAGAAAAATGAATTTATTTTTTTAATCTAGCTATGCCTGATTATGTTATTTAGACGAATAGAGAACAAATTTTACAAAATAACCAAATTCTAAAACGAACCCAATTTATATAAATTAATTATTGCTTAACGTAACCTTCAAGCTCCTTGATTAGGTTTCTTTGATAGGCAATCATTTCTTTAGCGACATCACCCAAAGAGAGCATACCAATGACATTATGGCCATCCATAATGGGTAAGTGACGAATATGATTTTCGGTCATCACGGTCATTGCTTTTTCAAAAGTATCTTTACCATTGCCCACAAGCACATTTTTTGTCATCACCTCTTCAATGGTCGTGACTTTGGAAGACTTTCCTTTCAAAACTACTTCACGAGCATAATCACGCTCTGAAAAAATTCCTACCATTTTATCTTTATCCATGACCACTAACGCGCCAATTTTATATTCCGCTAAGATGATAAGTGCATCAATCACAGGACGATTAGGGGCAATACTAATTACTTCTTTATGTTTTTTGTCTGCAATCATTTGAGCAGCTGTTTTCATAAGTCACCTATATTAAAAGAGTAAAGTCAAATATACACTTTATAATAATGTCATCCTATTGAACAAGTGTAAAAATGCCTTATAAAAAAAATAAAAACTTGATGGCTTTTTTAGCCCTCATACTTTTGTGCCTTATTTGGGGTTACAACTGGGTGGTGATGAAAAATGCCCTTCATTTTTCTGGTCCTTATGATTTTGCGGCCCTTCGCACTATCCTAGGAGCGCTCTGTTTATTCATAGTGATGCTCACTTTGAAAAAACCTTTCAAAATTCAAGAAATTCCAAGTTTAATTGTTTTAGGTCTTCTTCAAACTGCAGGCTTTACAGGGCTTTTAGTATGGGCTCTCGTTGAAGGGGGTGCGGGTAAAACAGCGGTGCTTACCTATACCATGCCTTTTTGGACCATGCTTTTAGCTTGGCCCCTTTTAGGCGAAAAATTAAAGGGATGGCAATGGCCCGCAGCCTTGTTTTCGCTGATGGGTATTTTATTTATTTTGGATCCGCTTCATTTAGGGAGCGATATTTTCAGTATGGTATTAGCTATTGTGTCTGGTATTTCATGGGCATTGGCCGTGATTTTAGCTAAAAAACTTCAAGCACGTTCGCCCCATCTTGATTTGATTTCTCTCACAGCATGGCAGATGCTTTTTGGTTCCATACCCATTGTCGTATTGGCTTTTATGACACATTCGACTTCGATTGAATGGAATAGTTATTTTATTGGAGCGCTTATTTATAACGCAGTCTTTGGGAACGCGATTGCATGGCTATTATGGCTTTATGCATTAAGACAGTTATCTGCAGGTATAGCTACGATGACGACCACAGTTTGCCCTGTGATTGCTGTGATTGCATCGTCGATTGAACTTCATGAAACAATTAAGCCTTTTGAATTTTTAGGTATGTTTTTTATTGGCATATCCTTATTAATGATCTCTTATAACCGCATTAAAAGTCACCAAGAAGGCTTGGTTCAGCCATGGCTTAAAAACAAACCCATGATAAAATCAGGGCCTAGAAAGGGATAGGCATGGCAGGACATTCCAAATGGGCAAATATTCAACACCGCAAAGGTCGGCAAGACGCTAAGCGCGGAAAAGTTTTCACAAAAATTATCAAAGAAATTACAGTGTCAGCAAGACTTGGTGGTGGTGAAGTAAATTTCAATCCACGCTTAAGAGCTGCTGTGGCTCTTGCTAAAGAAGAAAACATGCCACAAGACAACATCACGCGTGCGATTAAAAAAGGTACAGGTGAATTAGAGGGCGTGAGTTACGAAGAAGTGAGATATGAAGGTTATGGTATTGGTGGGGCTGCCATGATTATTGATTGTTTAACGGATAATAAACAAAGAGCTGTCGCTGATGTGAGGCATGCGCTCACGAAACATGGCGGTAATTTAGGTACCGATGGATCGGTCGCTTTTTTATTTAAACATTGTGGCCGTATCTTTTTTGCGCCAGGTAGTGATGAAAATAAAGTCATGGAAATAGCGCTTGAAGCGGGTGCTGAAGATATTATCAGTGATGAAGATGGGAGCATTGAAGTGATCACACCTGCTCAAGAATTTATTCAGATTAAAGAAGCACTTTTAAATGCAGGTTTAAAAATAGAACTCGCTGAAGTCGCTATGCGCCCTACATTAGAGAATGCTTTAAGTGGTGACGACGGTATCAAGATGCAAAAAATTTTAGATACACTCGATGATTTAGATGATGTGCAGGAAGTTTATACTACCGCAGTGATTGAAGATTAAAGTAAAGATTGAGTGAATCTATCATCATCCTTGGCATTGACCCTGGTTTAAGAATGACGGGATTTGGTGTGGTTGAAAAAAATGGTGACAAGATTCATTACCTTGGAAGTGGTGTGATTAAAACTATAAGCGCTAAAGTAGATGCGCGGGATAGTTTGCCAGAGCGTATTCAAATTATTTTAGAAGGGCTCTTCGAAGTGATTGATCAATATAAGCCGAAACAAGTAGCCATCGAAAAAGTGTTTGTGAATGTGAATCCACAATCCACGCTTTTATTGGGACAAGCAAGAGGGGCTGCCATCAGTGCGGCTGTCTTTAAAAAATTACCTGTCTACGAGTACACAGCCTTACAAGTTAAAAAATCAGTGGTGGGTTCAGGACATGCAAAAAAAGAACAGGTGCAAGAAATGGTCAAACGCTTTTTAAAGTTACCCGAAGTTCCCCAAGCTGATTCTGCAGACGCTTTAGCATGTGCGATGTGTCATGCGCATGCTTATCACCAATTACAAAATATGGATGCTTTAAGTTACCGGATGAAAAAAGGTAGGCTCGTATGATAGGAAGAATTTCCGGCATTCTTTTAGATAAAACACCGCCTCACGCCTTAATTGATTGTAACGGTGTAGGTTATGAATGCGAAGTGCCCATGAGTACTTTTTATTTACTTCCTCAAGCAGGAGAAAAAGTAACATTACTCACACATTTTGTGGTGCGAGAAGATGCCCAACTCTTATTTGGTTTTGGTACGCACCAAGAACGTTTAATGTTTAGACAACTTTTAAAAGTGAATGGTATTGGAGCAAAATCAGCGCTCGCCATTTTAAGCGGGTTATCCATTGAAGAACTTATTCAAGCCGTATCACTTCAAGAAGCGGGTCTTTTAACGCGCGTACCTGGTATTGGTAAAAAAACAGCCGAACGATTATTGTTAGAACTCAAAGATAAATTTACGCTCGACTCAGCTTTAAGTATGAAAAGCGCTGGTATCGCATCGATAAGCCAAGATGTACTCAATGCATTGATTGCCTTAGGCTACAATGAACGTGAATCTTTAAATGCCGTTAAAAGTTTAGATACAAATCTCACTGTGAATGACGGTATTAAACAAGCTTTAAAATATTTATCTAAGGGCTAATGAATCACTATGATTGAATCGGATCGTTTTGTGGCAAGCACCTTAAATGAGCCCGTCGAGGAATCGATTGAGCGTGCGCTTCGCCCAAAAGAGCTTCAAGAATATGTGGGCCAAGAAAAAGTCAGAAGCCAATTAGAAATATTTATTAAAGCTGCTAAAAATAGAAATGAAGCCTTAGATCATGTACTTCTTTTTGGACCTCCCGGTTTAGGTAAAACGACTTTAGCGCACATTATTGCAAAAGAGATGGGGGTGAATCTCCGTCAAACGTCAGGCCCGGTTTTAGAAAAAGCAGGGGACCTTGCGGCACTTTTAACCAATCTAGAACCGAACGATGTGTTATTCATTGATGAAATTCATCGCTTATCACCTGTCATTGAAGAAATTTTATATCCCGCGATGGAAGATTATCGATTGGATATCATGATTGGTGAAGGCCCTTCGGCCCGATCCGTGCGACTTGATTTGCCTCCATTTACATTAGTGGGAGCGACCACGCGCGCAGGCATGTTGACCAATCCATTGCGTGATCGTTTTGGTATTGTGTCTCGATTAGAATTCTACAGTGAACAAGAGCTTGCCAAAATTGTTGATCGCTCATCGACGCTTTTAGAGGCTGATATTGATCCATCGGGTTCATTAGAGATTGCAAAACGTTCTCGAGGAACGCCTCGCATTGCAAATCGTTTATTAAGACGTGTAAGAGATTTTGCACAAGTCAAATCCAACGGAAAAATTACAGCGAACATTGCAGACGATGCGCTCAAAATGTTGGATGTTGATTTATTAGGCTTAGATGTCATGGATCGAAAATTACTTCAAGCTATCTTAGAGAAATTTAATGGGGGCCCTGTAGGCTTAGATAATTTAGCAGCAGCGATTGGTGAAGAGCGCGAAACCATTGAGGATGTATTAGAACCTTATCTCATTCAACAAGGCTATCTTATGCGGACGCCGAGAGGCCGTGTGGTCACACAAGCGACCTATCTTCATTTTGGTATGAAGCCACCCACCCAACACCTCACTGATCATTTATGGCAGGAATAAAAACTTTTTCTTTTCCTGTTCGCATTTATTTTGAAGACACCGATAGCGGTGGTGTGGTGTATCACTCCAATTATTTAAAATTTATGGAGCGCGCCAGAACAGAATGGTTGAGAAGTGTTGGTATTGATCAACATCAATTAAAATATCATGCGCATATTATGTTTGTGGTTCATCGTATCGATATCCAATACAAATTACCTGCACGCTTTAATGATGACTTGGAAGTTAAAAGCGAGCTCTTAAATATAGGCTCGAGCAAAATTGAATTTAGGCAAATGATTTATCGTGATGAAGAAATGTTAATTGATGCAAATGTTGATATTGCATGTATTGATAGTGAAAAATTTAAACCTGTACGCATCCCATCCGCCGTTAAACAAACTATGGAGTCTTTATGCATGTAGTGAATGATTTATCTTTTTTAAGTTTAATTACAGGGGCCACGATCCCGGTTCAACTCGTGATGATTATCTTATTAGCTGCTTCTGGATTTTCTTGGTGGTATATCTTTATCAAAGTCTCTGTATTAAAAAATGCAGAACTCACAGTCGATGAATTTGAAAACACCTTCTGGACAAGCGGAGATCTGAGTAAATTACATGACAGTATTCGTAATGGCCGTATTAAAAATCAAGGCTTAGCAGCAATCTTTGAAGCAGGCTACAAAGAATTTAATCGTCATAAAACATCGCGTGCCGATATGAGCGATGTGATTGAAGGTGTGCGACGTGCGATGCGCGCGACTTATAATCGTGAACTTGATTTTTTAGATGCACACTTGCCCTTTCTTGCTTCTGTGGGATCTGTGAGTCCTTATATTGGTTTATTTGGAACCGTATGGGGGATCATGAATGCGTTCAGGGGTTTAGCGAATGTTGCACAAGCAACCCTAACACAAGTAGCCCCAGGTATTGCAGAGGCTTTAATTGCAACCGCGATTGGCTTATTCGCAGCCATTCCCGCAGTGATCGCCTATAACCGTTTTGCAACTTCTGTCGATCGTTTATCTGTGAGATACGAAAGCTTCATGGAAGAGTTCGTCAACATCTTACAAAGAAAAGGATAAGTGATGCGTAAACGTCGCTTAATGAATCAAATCAATGTCGTGCCTTATATTGATGTGACATTAGTTTTACTCGTCATTTTTATGGTGACAGCGCCTATGACAAATCCAGGAATAGTGGAGCTCCCTGAAGTTGGTGAAACTTTAAAACAAACCGGTGCACCTATTGTCATCACAGTCAAACTGAATAACACGATTGAGATTGAAGGGGAAATTTATACGCGCGATCGATTATTGAGTCATGTGCAGTCTTTAATTAAAACAACCCCTGATCGAGCGCTTGTGATTGCAGCTGATAAAAATGTGAAATATGACGAAGTCATCAGCCTTATGGATTTATTAAAGCAAAACAATGTCTCAAAGGTAGGCTTACTTTTAAAGCCACAAAAATAAATTAAGACGTGATTCGACCCCAAGAAAAAATCATAGCGAAGCGATCTGCGATTTATGCAGTGAGTGTGCATATTGTTTTAATGCTCATCATGATTGTCAGTTTTGAATGGAGAGTGAAGTTACCTCAAGTGGCTGAGGTCGAGTTATGGGATGCTATTCCACAGCCAAACGCTAAAGCAGTTGAAGCGCCTCCAGTTGAAAAGCAAGTTGAATTAGAGCCTCCTAAGCCGGCCCCTAAACCCTCTAAAGTAGAAGAAATCATTAAGTCACTTACAAGTGATAAGGCTGAGATTAGTTTGAAACAAAAAAAAGAAGAAGAGGAACGTAAAAAAGTAGAAGATCAAAAAAAGAAAGATGATTTGAAGAAAATTCAGGAAGAACTTTTAAAGCAAGATCAATTAGCCAAGCTTCAGCAGGAGTTATTACAAGACAAATCAAAGCCTTCATTAAATCGTCATGAAGATATGAAACAATCAAATGTTAATCCTACCGAAGGGGGCGCTAAATTAGGTGAAATAGATAAATATAAATTATTAATTCAACGAAAAATTCAGCAGAATGTGAATAAGCAATTGTGTGGCACAAGCTCTGTCGAGCTTCAATTCGAAATTAGCCTAATGCCAACAGGCGAATTGATTGGCAATCCTAAAATGTTAAAATCAAGCGGTATGCCTGTATGCGATGAATCGGTTGAGCGCGCTATTTTTCAATCACAACCTTTACCGGTACCCACAGATACCGATTTATTTTCGAAATTTAAAAATTTAAAACTTAACTTTAGACCCAATGAAAAAATATAATTTAAGTATGTTAAAAATATTCAAAGCATTTATTTCTTTATGCCTATTTTCTCTCATAGCACAACATGCATGGGCGATTGAAACGATTGAGATTTCCGGAGGTGGTACGAAACAAATCAATATTGCAGTGATGCCATATAAGGAAGTAGTGACAGACAAAACGAATAGCCGTATGCATCAAATTATTGCAGCTGATCTTTATCGTTCTGGATTTTTTAGACCCTTAGATATTAATGGATTAATTAATAAACCATCTGTACTGAGTGAAATTAATTATCCTGAAATGACTGCGATTGAAGCGCAAGTAATGACGCTAGGCCAGGTTGAAATCAATAACAATCGTTTAAAAGTGAATTGGTTTTTAGTGGATGTGAATAAAAAAACTATTTTAACGACGATGGAATTTTCAGGGCCTGCTGCGCAATACCGTGCCATCGCGCATAAAATTTCTGACATCATTTATGAAAAATTAACAGGTATTCCAGGGGTCTTCAGTACTAAGATTTCTTATATCTCAAAGAATAAAGGCCGCTATTCTCTAAACGTGGCAGATGCGGACGGATTTAATATTCAATCGGTAGTGGGCTCCCCTCAACCTTTAATTTCCGCAAGATGGTCACCCGATGGCACTAAATTCGCTTACGTATCTTTCGAGAAGAAAAAGCCAATTATTTATATTCAATCTTTAGTGACAGGCCAAAGAACAGTATTAGCCAACTTTAAAGGGAATAATAGCTCCCCTTCATGGTCACCTGATGGGAGACGTTTGGCGATTGTTTTAACTTATAACGCAAACTCACAAATTTATTTAATCGATGCCGACGGCTCTAATTTAAAACCTCTTATCCAGAGTGCGCATATTGATACAGAGCCTGTATGGTCCCCTGATGGCAGGTGGATTTATTTCACATCGGATCGTGGGGGTCGAGCGCAAGTGTATAAGGTGTCATCAAGTGGCGGTGAGCCACAACGTGTATCCTTTGAAGGAAACCAAAATTTAAATCCTAATGTCTCACCCGATGGGAAAATGCTCTCTTATGTGACGCAAGATGAAGGTCGATTTAGAGTGGCCTTACATGATTTACAAACAGGACAAATTACGAAAATTACTGACGGCCCTTTTGATGAGGCACCTAAGTTTTCACCCAATGGGCATGTGATACTATATGCACATAAGATCAACGGATCAGGCGAACTTTCTACCGTATCGATTGATGGCGTCGTTCGCCAATCATTCAATATTCATGCCGATGATATTAGAGAGCCTGCTTGGGGACCTTTTGTAAAATAAATTAACTTATGGAGATTTGGAAAATGAAAAAATCACTATTACTTTCAACCTTACTTTCACTATTTTTAGTGGGTTGTAGTTCAACGCCGATTAACGATGCATCAAAACCTAATAGCCCATCTGCATCAGTTTCTGATGATGAAAAAGATCTCGATTTAGCAAGCTTACGTGACCCTAATAATATTTTATCGAAACGAAGCATCTACTTTGATTACGACAAAGATGCGGTGAAAGCTGAATACAAAGATCTCGTTGAAGCTCATGCTAAATATGTGGCTTCACATCCAAAAGCAAAAATGACTTTAACAGGTAACACGGATGATCGCGGTTCACGCGAATACAATGTGTCATTGGGCCAAAGACGTTCTGTGTCAGTTAAGAAATCTATGAACGTTTTAGGTGCGCAAGATACACAAATCGAAACAGTGAGTTTTGGTGAAGAGCGCGCAGATACCAATTGTAAAGATGATGCATGTTATGGAAAAGATCGTCGCGTCGATATCTCTTACGAAAAAGAGTAAGCATTCATACTTTAATGAAAAAACTCATTCTTTTAGCGTGTTTATTTGCAGTACCAGTTCACGCGGCACTTTTTGAAGATACGGATGCAAGAAAAAAACTTCAGGAGATGCAATTAAAAGAAACAGAGTTAGATGCCCGCATTGTAAGTCTTGAGGCTGTCATTAAAAGTGGCAGCCTCAACGATATGCTTAATCAAATCGAATTAATCAAACAAGATGTTTCTAAACTTCGTGGTGATTTGGAAACACTTCGTCATTTAAATGCTACTGTTGAACAGCGTCAGAAAGATCTTTATCAAGATTTAGATGGCAGACTTCGAAAGATGGAAGAAAAATCAGTTGCAAGTAATCCCGTTCCATCTGGAAAAGTTACAGAGGCTCCTCCGCTTCCTGAAGTCAAACCGCCATCAGATCAAGAAATTTATGATGAAGCGAATCAGCTTTTAGAAGCTATGAAATATAAAGAAGCCTTTCAAGCCTTTACTGATTTTATTAAGCAATTCCCTCATAGCGCGCTATTGCCTGATGCTAAATATGCTTTAGCGAATACACAATTTAGTTTAAAAAATTACAAAGCGTCCCTTGGTACTTATCAAAAATTATTGGATCAACATCCGGATTTTATAAAAAACCCAGAAGCTTTATTAGGTTTAGCCAATGCACAAATTCAATTGGCACTTATTCCCGAAGCCAAGAAAAGTCTAAAGGATTTGATTAAAAAATATCCTAAGAGTGATGTGATTCAAAATGCACAAAAGCGTTTGAAGGTTTTAGAAAGCATTAAGCCCTAAAATTTTTATATCTTAAATTTTTTAGTCCTACATTCCTCAACGTGACACAACTTAAAATCTTTGAAATTTTTTATTCACTACAAGGTGAATCTTCTCGTATGGGATTACCTACGATATTTATTCGCTTAAGTGGGTGTCCGATGCGCTGCCATTATTGTGATACAGCTTACGCTTTTCAAGGTGGATCCATGATGGACATCGAGGACATCATGGTATCCATCAAAAAATATGACACGCGCTATGTCACAGTCACAGGAGGTGAACCGCTGGTGCAAAAAGAAGTGCTTAAGCTTCTTAAGACTTTAGCTGATAGTAATTATGAAGTGTCGATTGAAACTGGTGGTGGACTGTCTATTAAAGAAGTTGATCCTCGCATTAAAATTATTTTAGATATCAAAACCCCGGAGTCAGGTGAAGAGAAAAAAAATCACTGGGAAAATTTAGATATCATTGATTCAAAAGATGAAATTAAATTTGTACTTTGCAGTCGTGAAGATTATGACTGGGCTAAAAAAATACTTGATCAATATAAACTCACAGAAAAATGTAGTGTCTTATTTTCTCCTGTGTATCAAAAACTCAATGCCACTGATTTAGGAAATTGGATTTTGAAAGATCAGCTCCATGTGCGTATGCAAATTCAATTACATAAATTACTCTGGGGAGAAAAACCTGGTGTCTAAGGCAGTCGTGCTTTTATCAGGGGGTCTTGATTCGGCAACCACGTTAGCCATTGCGAAAAATGAAGGTTACGAATGTTATGCTTTGAGTATCAATTATCACCAGCGCCATATTGCGGAACTCGAAGCTGCTAAGAAAATTGCTCAGCAGTTTAAAGTGAAAGATCATAGAACGGTTGAGATGGATTTAAGTTGGATGCTCACTTCAGCGCTTACTAATCCTGATTTAAAAGTACCAACCGAATTAAGTTCTCATATCCCGATTACTTATGTGCCCGCGCGAAATACTTTAATGCTCAGTTTGGCTCTCGGTTGGGCAGAAGTCATCGGTGCGCATGATATTTTTATAGGGGTCAATGCCGTGGATTATTCAGGTTACCCTGATTGCAGACTCGAATATATTGAGCAATTTCAGAAAATGGCTAACTTGGCGACCAAATCAGCTGTAGAAGGTCAAAATATCCAACTTCACACGCCGTTGATTCATCTATCTAAAGAAGCCATTATTCTTCAGGGTATGAAATTAGGCGTAGATTACGGTTTCACTGTTTCATGTTATCAGGCTGATAAAGATGGCCAGGCTTGTGGTGTTTGTGATTCTTGTCGTTTAAGGCAACATGGCTTTAAAGCGGCTGGGATGGATGACCCCACCTCTTACCAATAAACCAAAAGAGACTTTAAATTTTTCTTTTTGTAAGTAACTCAAAAAGATGTAAAATTCCGCTATGAAAAAACAAATATTACTTTCCTGCCTTTCCCTATATTTAGCCCCCCATTTATTGTGTGCTCAAGAGAGCAATGGATTAGGTATTGATAGCGTCTCAATTGAAGCTGGAAGTTCGTTTAGCGATAAAGATAAAGATACAAATATGGGACGATTGGGCGTTCAGTGGAACTGGAATGAACCATTATATAAAAACAATAGTATTGTTTTAAAAGGATATTGGGATGCAACCGTTGGCTATTGGCATACAGAAGATTCAGCTGGTACGCATAGCGTTGGTGACTTTGGTATTACTCCTGTTTTAAGACTTCAGGCGAATGGGTCAGAAAAATTTGTGCCTTATGTGGAGCTCGGCATAGGAGCCCATTATTTGACAGAAAAAACTATTACTCAAAATAAACAATTTAGTACAAATTTTCAATTTGGGGATCATATAGCTGCTGGTATTAAATTTGGCGAGCATGATGCATTTGCTATTGCTTATAGACTTCAGCATCTCTCCAATGCTGGAATAGATCATCCTAACCCTGGTATAAACTTCCATCAAATACGTCTTGAATATAATTTTTAAAGCTAATCATTTCTTAATTTTTTGATTTTATTCTCTAAGGTTCTGTTTCCTAAGCCTAATTTATCTGCTGACTCTAACTGCCTCAACTTCTGAGCAATTTAGAGTTTTTTAACGTAAGGCTTTTTCAAAAGGTTAATTTAAGTCAGTGAATGACGCTTTTTCGATTTTATTTAAAGCTAGTCTTGCTTCGGCAAAGTAATTTTGCTTGCCAAACATGCCAAAAATAGCGTAAAATCCGCCCCTTTCTTAAGAAAATTTTTAACTAATTGAAGAGTGTAAATTATGGTAATTATTCGACTTTCTAGAGGCGGTTCAAAAAAGACCCCTTTTTACAATGTAGTAGTGGCAGATTCAAGAAATCGCCGCGATGGACGCTTTATTGAGCGTATTGGTTTTTATAATCCAATGGCTAAAATTGGCACCGAAGCACTTCGTATTGATAACGAACGTGTGACACATTGGAAAGGCCATGGCGCTCTTCTTTCAGATTCAGTGAATCGCTTAGTGAAGTTACATTTAAAAGGCCCAGAAGCAATTGTGGCTTTAAAGAAAAAAGATGCAGACAAAGTAGAAGCTAGAAAAGCTAAAGAAGTAGCTAAAAAAGCTGAAGAATTAAAAGCAGCGATGGACGCTAAAGAAGCAGAAGAAAAAGCGAAAGCAGCAGAGGCAGAAGCCGCAGCTGCAGCAGCGCCTGCTCCAGAAGCAGCACCGGTTGAGGCAGCAGCAGAAGCAGCAGCTCCTGAGGCAACGCCAGAAGCAGCTCCAGAAGCAGCTCCAGCTGAGGCGACTGAACCACCAGCTGAAAGCGCTTAATGTTTTGATTCACTTGTTGTTACAAGTGATATGAGTGAGGTAGAAAAATTTATCATGGCACGCATCAGTGGGCCATATGGTGTTAAAGGTTGGATTAAGATTCAGCCCTTCACGGTAGATATCCATCAACTTCTCAATAAAAAAGAGTGGCTTATTGGAGATGAAAAATCTTCGATATGCTACTCAATCGAAACATCAAAAATACACGGCAATGGTATTGTCGCTAAGCTAGTGAATGTGGATGATCGAGATGCGGCATTTGGGTTAAAGAATAAAACGATTTTAATACCCAAACATGAGTTACCCGCTTTAGAAAAAGGCGAATATTACTGGAATGATTTGATGGGGCATGAAGTCATCAATCAACAGAAAGAATATTTAGGTGTCGTTCAGACTTTTCTTGAAACGGGAGCGAACGATGTTTTAGTCGTTAAGGGCGACAAAGAATATTTAATCCCTTTTATTCCGCATGTGATTGTCAATGTGGATATGGCAAAAAAAGAAATTGAAGTCGACTGGGATAAAGATTTTTAAATGAAATCCTTGTCTTTTGATGTGGTGACACTTTTTCCTGAGATGTTTCAAGCATTGAAGGATTTTGGCATTACCTCTCGTGCATTTCATGAAGCGTTTGTTGATTTAACTTTATGGAATCCAAGAGATTTTACAAATGATGCACATCGCACAGTGGATGACAGGCCTTATGGCGGCGGCCCCGGCATGCTTATGATGATTGAGCCTTTGAAGAAGGCCATCGATGCTGCTAAAAAAGCGCAAATGAATAAAGGTATTCAAGATGTTCGAGTGATTCATTTATCCCCAAGAGGATTACCACTCACACATCAAAAAGTGATGGAACTGTCAAAAGCTTCAGGACTCATTTTTTTAGCGAGTC
Organism: Candidatus Methylopumilus rimovensis; assembly: GCF_006364615.1. NCBI lineage: Bacteria > Pseudomonadati > Pseudomonadota > Betaproteobacteria > Nitrosomonadales > Methylophilaceae > Candidatus Methylopumilus > Candidatus Methylopumilus rimovensis. Next base: position 185,017 of record NZ_CP040986.1, read on the forward strand.
GTTATGAGGGTGTAGATGAGAGGCTGATTGAAAGTAGTGTCGATGAAGAAATTTCAATTGGCGACTACGTATTAAGTGGCGGGGAATTACCTACCATGGTCGTGATGGATGCCATTATTAGGCAACTACCAGGCGTGTTAGGAGATGATAATTCGGCTATTGAGGATTCGTTTGTGAATGGCTTACTTGATTGCCCTCACTATACGAGACCAGAAGTGTATGAAGGATCTAAGGTGCCGGATGTATTATTATCGGGTAACCATGCTAGAATTAGCGCCTGGCGATTACAGCAATCGTTAGCGTTAACCAAGGTCAGACGACCTGATTTGTGGGCCGCAAGGCTGTTGACTAAAGAAGAGACTCGGCTGCTTGAAGCAATAGATAAGCAGGAACAAGACTCTATATAACTAAAAGGAACGGATTATGGCAGATATTATTCAATTATTAGAGCAAGAAGAAATTGCTCGTCTAGGTAAAACCATCCCTAACTTTGCACCAGGCGACACAGTCGTAGTGGGTGTGAATGTAGTCGAAGGTACAAGAAAACGTGTACAGCTTTACGAAGGTGTTGTGATTTCAAAAAGAAATCGCGGTCTTAATTCAGCTTTCACAGTGCGTAAGATTTCATCTGGTGAAGGTGTTGAGCGTACATTTCAAACTTATTCTCCACTCATCGCTTCAATCGAATTAAAACGTCGCGGTGATGTTCGCCGTGCAAAACTTTACTACTTACGTGAGCGTTCAGGTAAATCTGCACGTATCCGTGAAAAATTAGACGCACGTGAAAAAGAAATTATTCAAGACATTCCAAAAACAGAAACACCAAAGGCGGTAGCGCCTGAGGCAGCTCCCGATAAGGCAGCTGAGTAATTTAAAAAGCCCCGCTAAAGCGGGGCTTTTTTATTTGTGTTAATCTTTTTGTATGGTGAAGAAAACACGAGAGCCCGTTGTAATTTCTGATGACGAAAAAAAAGTTATCGATCAATTCATTGATCATTTATGGCTTGAAGATGGTTTAGCTAAAAATACTTTAGAAAGTTATCGTTTTGATTTAATGCAGTTCGCAGATTTTTTAAATCGCGATATCAAAAAAATATTATTAGAGGCTCATCAAAGCGACATTCAAGCTTACCTTGCGAATAAATTTAGCCATGTAAAAGCGAGAAGCATTTCAAGATTGATCGCAACACTTCGACGCTTCTATCGTTATCACGTACGTGAACGTCGTATCCATGAAGATCCGACACTTCATATTGAAGCACCAAAATTACCGAAGTCACTCCCTAAAAGCCTAAATGAAATTGAAGTGGAATCGCTTTTAAAAGCCCCTGAGATTGCATCCCCTTTGGGCCTTCGTGATCGCGCGATGTTAGAGCTTCTTTATGCCTGTGGTTTACGCGTGACAGAACTGATTAGCTTAAGAGTGACTGAAGTGAGCCTCACTGACGGTGTGATTCGTGTGACAGGCAAGGGAAGCAAAACAAGATTGGTCCCCATGGGAGAAGTTGCTGTTGAATGGATTGATCGTTATTTAAAAGAAGCGAGGCCTCATATTCTTAATCAACATGTGTCAGATGATTTATTTGTAACACAACGTGGAGAATTAATGACGCGCCAATCATTCTGGCATTTAATTAAACGCTACGCCTTGATCGCAGGCATTCAAAAAACATTATCTCCGCATGTATTGCGACATGCCTTTGCAACACACTTACTTAATCATGGTGCAGATTTGCGGGTGGTTCAAATGTTATTGGGGCATGCAGACATTTCGACAACACAAATTTATACACATGTGGCACGCGAACGTTTAAAGAAACTGCATGAAACCCATCACCCTAGAGGTTAAGTGCGAACACCCTTTTCAAAAATTACCCCCACAGCTTTTACTTGAGGCAGGATTTGAGGTTTTGAAATTTTAAGTTTCATCCAAGGAGCTTTGAATTCTTTTTCTAGTGTTTCAATGATGCGATACGCTAAAGGCTCTAATAATTTAAATGTATGATTTGATGTGATCGATTTAATGCGTTCAGCAACAAGGGCATAATCAATGGTATCTGTGATCAAATCAGAATTGGCTGAAGTGATTTGAGGTAAAGTCATTTCAAGATCAATGAGCAGCGTTTGAGGAAGTGCGCGTTCCCAGTCAGAGACACCGATAATAGTTTCAACTTTCATCTCTTCTATAAAAATAAGTGGGGCCATCATGAGTGCTTCAAAAAATTGTAAAATAGAGTTTTCATTATAAAGTGATTTTCAAATGATGAATGTGATTTACCTTCTTTTTAGTTATCTCATCGGTGCCATTTCATTCGGTATTATCATCAGCCATATTTTTTCTCTGCCTGATCCTCGAACTATTGGTTCTAAAAATCCGGGCGCAACGAATGTTTTACGAACCGGAAAAAAATTAGCAGCTTTACTCACTCTTTTAGGTGATGCTTTAAAAGGTGCTTTAACAGTCGGTTTGGCGCAATATTTTGAATTACCATCCCCTATAGTGGGATTCATTGCGATTGCAACTCTCATAGGACATATCTTTCCTATTTATTATGGCTTTAAAGGCGGCAAGGGCGTTGCTACAGCAGCAGGCATTCTTTTTATGTTTTCGTGGATCATGGGGCTTATAGTATTGGCCATATGGCTCGGCGTATTTTTTATTTGGCGTTATTCATCACTAGCGGCCATTCTTGCAGCAAGTTTATCCCCTGTAATTGGCTTTTTTTATAAGATTGATTTTTATGAGTTGATCGCAACATCCATCATCGCACTCATTTTAATTTTGCGTCATATTGAAAATATTAAACGTTTAATTGATGGCACTGAATCAGGTTTTAAAGATAAGAAATAGTTTTTAAGCCAATTGCCATCTGGGCTTGACTGAAAAACCAAGATCACGCTTTAAAGAAGTTTCTAATCGCATTGCGCCTGCAAAAGCAATCATGGCACCATTGTCTGTACAAAACTCTAAGCGAGGAAAAAATACTTCATAATTTTTTTGAGCGAATTCACTGACCAACTTTTGTCGTAATTGTTTATTAGCCCCGACACCGCCTGATACAACAAGCTTTTTTAAACCTGTTTGATCTAAAGCATGAAGACATTTTTTAGTTAATACATCGGTGATTGCTTCTTGAAATGCAAATGCGACATCTGCTTTAATTTCATCCGTTAAATTTTCTTGCGCACGAATAAGATGTAGAACCGCTGTTTTCAATCCACTAAAACTAAAATTTAAATCTTTGCTATGAATAAGAGGTCTCGGTAATTCAAAATGAGGTTTTCCTTTTTCGGCGAGAAGAGATAGAGCTAAACCACCCGGATATCCTAAACCTAATAATTGTGCAGTTTTATCAAAAGCCTCACCTGCGGCATCATCTAAAGTATCGCCAATAATTTCGTATAGACCCATTTTTTTTACATGAATAATTTGTGTGTGACCCCCTGAAACTAGAAGTGCTAGAAAAGGAAAGTTGGGTGCATTTTTTTCCAATAATGGGGCTAATAAATGACCTTCTAAATGGTGGATCGGGATAGTAGGAATTTGAAGCGAAAAAGCTAAGGCTTCAGCAAGTGAACTTCCGACCAATAAGGCCCCGGATAATCCCGGTCCTTGGGTGTAAGCGATCGCATCCACATTCTCTTTTTTATGTCCCGCATTCTTAAAAAGACTTTCAAGTAATGGCAAAATAAGCCTAATATGGTCTCGAGAGGCCAATTCAGGGACCACTCCGCCGTAAGCCTCATGAAGGTCGACCTGAGAATGAAGGGTATGGCCTAAAAGGCCTTTTTCACTGTCAAAAAGGGCTAATCCAGTCTCATCGCAGGAGGTTTCAATACCAAGGACTAACATGGGTTTAAGGCTCAAAAAAGATTGATAAATGAATAGATTAGCATTAAAATAATGGACTTTTCCAAAATTCCATTTGGAAAAAAACACACAAAAACGCATTATTTAAAATAAGAGAGTTTAATGTCAACAGTACGTGTAAAAGAAAACGAGCCATTCGACGTAGCACTTCGTCGTTTCAAGCGCTTAATTGAGAAGACCGGCCTTATTAACGACTTACGTGCGCGTGAGTTCTATGAGAAGCCAACATGGGAACGTAAACGTAAAGCTGCTGCTGCAGTGAAGCGTCAGTACCGTCGTCTTCGCAATCAAATGCTCCCCCCAAAATTATTCTAATTTTTTTAAGATGTCCTTAAAAGTAAAAATTACTGAGGACATGAAAGAAGCTATGCGCGCTAAGGACGTTGTTCGCCTTGGCACGATTAGACTTCTTCAATCAGCTATTAAACAACGTGAAGTCGATGAACGCATTGAATTGACCGATCAAGATGTGATGGCTGTCATTGAAAAAATGTTAAAACAACGTCGTGATTCCATTGAGGCTTATGAGTCCGCAGCAAGGCAAGATTTAGCGGATGCTGAGAAAGCTGAAGTGGTAATTTTGCAAAGTTATCTTCCGAAAGCTTTAACTGATGAAGAAGTGGGCGCCATTCTAGATGCTGCGATTAAAGCCACGAATGCCACAAGTATTAAAGAGATGGGTCAAGTGATGGCGATCGTAAAACCCCAAGTCGTGGGTCGAGCAGATATGGGTAAATTATCTGTGCTCATCAAACAAAAACTCGGTTAAGAACTCAATATAAAAATTTAAAAAAATGATGAAGGAGCTTAAGGCTCCTTTTTATTTTTAAGCTATGATTAAACGCATATGATTCCAGAGTCATTCATCCAAGAACTTTTAAATCGCGTCGATGTGATCGATGTGATTGATAAAAGTGTGCCTTTAAAAAAAGCAGGCAGTAACTATGTTGCTTGCTGTCCCTTTCATCAAGAGAAGTCACCTTCATTTACAGTAAGTCCTTCTAAACAGTTTTACCATTGCTTTGGATGCGGTGCACATGGATCTGCTTTAAGTTTTCTCATTGAATATCAAGGCATGAGTTTTGTGGATGCGGTGGAAGATCTTGCTAAATCAGTGGGCTTAACTGTCCCACAAGATACACAAAAAATTTCACCTGAAGTCAAAGAAAAAAATTTAGCTTTAGGTGAGGCATTACAAATTGCTTCTCAGTATTACCAAAGTGCTTTAAAAAAATCAGAACGCGCGATTGAGTATTTAAAAAAACGTGGGCTTACAGGACAAATTGCTAAAACATTTCAATTGGGTTACGCACCTGAAGGTTGGCAAAATTTAGAAAGCGTCTTTAAAAAATATGATGACGAAGCGCTGAATATAGCAGGACTTGTGTTAAAGAATGATCAAGGTAAACGCTATGATCGTTTCCGTGATCGCATCATGTTCCCGATTCATAATATGAAGGGTGAAATCATTGGCTTTGGTGGACGTGTCATTAATCCTGAAGATACCCCTAAATATTACAACTCACCTGAAACGCCACTTTTTCAAAAGAGCCAAGAGCTCTATGGACTTTTTGCAGCACGTCGATCCATTCGTGAAAAAGGTTGTGTGCTTGTCGTTGAGGGCTATATGGATGTGGTAGGTCTTGCGCAATTTGGTGTCATGAATTCGGTTGCAACATTAGGTACTGCCACATCTGCATTTCATATTAAAAAGTTAATGCGTCAAACCGATACGATCATCTTTTGTTTTGATGGCGACAATCCAGGCAAAGCCGCAGCATGGCGTGCCATGATGAATGCGCTTCCAAGCTTGAACGATAAAGTGGTTTTGAAATTTTTATTTTTACCTGAAGAGCATGATCCCGATAGCTTCATTAGAGCGCATAGCAAAGAAGCTTTTGAATCGATGATGCAAGATGCGATGCCGCTATCACAATATTTAGTGCAACACCTAACTGAAAAAAATCATTTAGCCACTCAAGAAGATAAAGTGAAATTTCTTAATGAAGCAGAACCGATTTTAAAAGAAATCACAGCCCCTAAATTAAGCTTACTTTTACGTAAGCGTTTTGCAGAATTACTTCATTTAAATGACAAAGAAATAGATCAATTGCTTCATGTGGCACAACCTCAAGTGCAAAACAATAAAACGAATATCAAAACGAAGGGTAAACTTCCTTCTTCAGTGAAACGTAAATTTATCCTGCTGCTTATTTTAAAGCCTCAGCTTGCTATCACGGAGGATTTGGATTTGGCCCAAAGCGATAGTTTTGAAGACGATTTACTTAAAAAAGTCTTAGGGTTTGCTTTAAATCAACCGGAATCGAAACCTTCTTCCATTCTTCATGGTCTAAAAGCACAAGTGGATAGTGTCATCATGGATTTGGTGCATGAAGAATTGACTCATTTTGATGATCAGATCCATTTTGAGTCTGAAATTGAGGGGGCTAGAATGACATTGCTAGAGCAGGGGAAAGCTTCTAAAACCAAAGCCCATTTTAGTGCTTTGAAGGATAAGCCTTTAAGTAGCTTAACCGAAGAAGAAAAAGCGCACCTTAAAACCCTTACGCAAAGACCCAAAACACCCCCTAAAACTTAAGCCTTTCGTTGACCAAAAAGCCTCTTTTTGGTACACTTAAGGGTTACGCGTTTACTTATATTTTGTTGATTTATAAGGCAAAATAAGCCCTAATAAGAAGAGGTAGAGCATGGCCAGACCAAAAAAAGACCCGTCGCAAAAAAAGAACCCCAAAATGAAAGATTTCTATGGAAATGCGAATGATGCAAATCCTAAGGATGTCGAAGAGCGACGTACTCGTCTTAAATCGTTAATCGTTCTTGGTAAAGAGCGAGGCTATCTCACTTTCGCTGAAATTAACGACCACTTGCCTGACGAAATTCAAGAGTCCGAACAAATCGAAGGTATTGTCAGCATGATCAACGATATGGGGATTATGGTCTACGAACAAGCCCCTGACGCAGAAGCCCTTCTTATGGCTGATGTGCCACCCCCTGTGACGGACGAAGAGGCCGCTGAAGAAGCTGAGCAAGCTCTTGCCACTGTAGATTCTGAGTTTGGTAGAACGACAGACCCTGTGCGCATGTACATGCGCGAAATGGGAACCGTCGATCTATTAACGCGCGAAGGCGAAATCGAAATTGCAAAACGTATTGAAGATGGCTTAAAACATATGGTGCAAGCCATTGCCGCGTGCCCTACAACGATTACTGAACTGCTTGCGATGGTCGATAAAGTTGAATCGAATGAATTGAGTGTCGACGAAGTGGTCGATGGTTTAATCGATGTCGAAGTCGAAGCGCCTATGGTGGCAGCTGATGTTGAAGAAGAAGTCGAAGAAGATATTGATGAAGAAGAAGACGATGATGCAGATGGCGCTAAAGCTGCTGCCATCTCAGCTGAAGCACTCGCAAAATTACGTGAAGAAGTCTTAACACGTTTTGCTGCGATTCGAAAAACCAATCAGAAGATGAATGATATTCGCCTTAAAAAAGGCATTGACGATCCTGCATATAAAAAACTCCATGAATCTGTTTTAAAAGAATTGATGGAATTTAGATTCTCAGCAAAACAAGTCGAAGCGCTTTGTGACTCTGTGAGAGATCGTGTCAATGAAATTAGAACGCACGAAAGAAAATTGATGGATTTCTGTGTCGAGAAATCTGGTATGCCTCGTACGTATTTTATTAAGAGTTTTCCAGGTAATGAAACCAACCTTCATTGGTTAACAGACGAACTCAAACACGATAAGCCTTACAACGCAAAACTCGAACGCTTTAAACACTCGATCGTAGACCAGCAAGATCAATTGATTGCAATTGAAAAAGAAGCAGGTTTGTCGATTAAGGATTTAAAAGAAATAAATAAGCAAATGACGACAGGTGAAGCGAGAGCTCGCCGTGCAAAACGTGAAATGATCGAAGCTAACTTACGTCTTGTGATTTCGATCGCAAAAAAATATACCAACCGCGGCCTTCAATTCTTGGATCTCATTCAGGAAGGTAATATCGGTTTGATGAAAGCGGTGGATAAATTTGAATACCGTCGTGGTTATAAATTTTCAACGTACGCGACTTGGTGGATTCGTCAGGCGATCACACGTTCGATTGCTGACCAAGCAAGAACTATTCGTATTCCAGTTCATATGATTGAAACGATTAATAAGATGAATCGTATTTCACGACAAATTTTGCAATCGACAGGTGCTGAACCTGATCCATCCGTGCTCGCTGAAAAAATGGAAATGCCAGAAGATAAGATTCGTAAGATATTAAAAATTTCTAAAGAGCCTATTTCGATGGAAACACCGATTGGTGATGATGAAGATTCTCATCTTGGCGACTTTATTGAAGATGCTGCGACATTGACACCGATTGATGCGGCTGTGTATGGGTCTCTTCGTGATGTGACGGCAGAAATTTTAGAGTCACTGACGCCGCGTGAAGCGAAAGTGTTACGTATGCGTTTTGGTATTGAGATGAATACAGACCATACCCTAGAAGAGGTAGGTAAACAGTTTGATGTGACACGCGAACGTATTCGACAAATCGAAGCGAAAGCGTTAAGAAAATTAAGACATCCAACACGCTCAGAGAGATTACGTAGCTTTTTAGAAAACGGAAAAGAATAAACCAATCTATCAGAGGGCCTATAGCTCAGTTGGTTAGAGCAGAGGACTCATAATCCTTTGGTCCCTGGTTCGAGTCCAGGTGGGCCCACCAAATTTAGTAAAAGAAAGGTAACAACATGACAAAAGAAGTAGTATTAAAATATTTACAAAAACACGGACAAAAAATTGATTACGAAATTGTCAAAGACACAGGTATTGATTTAAAAGAATTAAGAAAAACGATTTCTGAATTACAAAGTAAAAATCTTATACAGACATGTACCATCATCCAGCATGGTGCCAAAGGTAAACTTATCGAGGGTATTCAATGCCGCATTGCAGGTTATACACCACCAGCAGCGCCAGGCAGAAAAGCACCTGCAGCACCACCGCAATAATTTAAATTAAATCTGACGCTCGACTTCGTCGATAATCGTGGAAGGTTTGATTTTTAAAGCAGAAGCTAATTTAAATATCGTGTAAAGACTTGGGTCCTTGTGACCCATTTCTAATTCACTGATGTAAGCACGGGAAAGACCTGATTCAATTGATAAGGCTTCTTGTGTAAACTTTTTACAGAGCCTTTTTTTTCTTAATACAGCTCCAAAAGTGATATCAATTTTTGTAAGTTTGTTCACAAAGTCACTATGCATTAAATTAAAAAATAATTCTGTCATTCTTAGGTGGCATAATTCGAAGTAGAAGTTGCAGGCACCAATTACTTGCAACTTATAGATGGAATCAGGGGGGGCAGAGAATTAGATGCACTATTTAATTTGCTAAATTATGAATACACATAAGTTATTTTCTGATGAGCTCAACAAAGCATTAAGGCTTAAGTACAAATCTAAAAAAATTTCTGCACTTTATTTTGCAACTCAGTTTAATAAGCACTGTAAAAAATCCTCACTTCATATTTCGCAAGAATCTGCGAGAAAATGGCTTAAAGGATTGTCCTTTCCGAACCAAGAAAGAGTGATGGTTTTAATTTTATGGTTGAAACTTGATAGCCGACTTTTTTATATCGAAGATCTTCAAACATCAAACGATGATGACAATAACCAGTCTATTATTGCTGAACAGGCTAAAACCTTAAAAGAAACGCTCATTAAAATGACCACAAAACTTTTAGAACTTATTAAAACGATTCGTTAGAAAAGGTTAAAGAATAGGCTTATGAAAATATTTATCTTAATTAGCTTCGCTATAGCATTTTATTTATTTAGAGTGAATGTCATGGCAGCACCGATTCTAAAAATAGGTGAGGACGCACCAACTTTTACGCTTCCAGATAGCCAAGGCAATCAAGTCAGCTTAAATGACTATAAAGGTAAATGGGCTGTTCTATATTTTTACCCGAAAGATGATACCCCTGGATGTACAAAGGAGGCGTGTCAGTTTAGAGATGATTTTAAAACTCTAGAGGCTTTAGGCGCTAAAGTCATCGGTATCAGTATCGACGATAGCTTTTCTCATCAGAAATTTGCAGAAAAATATAATTTACCTTTTCCTCTTTTATCAGATGCTTCAGGAGAGGTTGCGGATCGATACGGTGCGTTGAACAATTTCTTAGTGATCAAGCTAGCTAAAAGATATACATACTTAATTAACCCCCAAGGCAAGATTGCTAAAATTTATCTTAGTGTAGATACATCAAAACATAGCCAAGAAATTATTGAAGATCTAAAAAAGCTTAAAGAATAAATTTAAGTTGAGAGTAACCGATCTATATGTTCGGCTAACTCAAAGTCCTTATCCGTAATACCTGATGCATCATGCGTATGAGTTTTAATAATGAGAGCGTTATGTCTAAAAATTAACTCTGGATGATGATTTAATTGGTTAGCAATTTTTGCAATTTCATTTGCAATCTGAATAGATTCATCAAAATGCGCCGTTGAAAATTTCTTCTCAATAGAGGGGAAGATATAAGACCAAGTGGTACATCTACGTTTTAATTTTTCTTCTATTTCTTTTGCGTTATAAGCCATAAGTTACCTTAATTGATGATATTTGAGCTCTGCAAGATTAATCAAATCCAAAGCTTTTTCGTGAGTTGCTTCTAAAATCACGGGCGGCGCAACACCTTCTTCTAAAGCTTCAAGCCATCGACTGGCACACAAACACCATCGATCACCAGCTTTTAGACCTACAAATTCAAATTCAGGTCTTGGCGTCATTAAGTCGTTGCCTTGCATTTTGGAGAATTGAAGAAATTCTTGGGTGACTTCAGCACATACCGTATGCTGGCCAATATCTTGAGGGCCTGTTTCGCAGCACCCATTTCTGGTAAATCCTGTGATAGGGTTAAGGTTACAGATTTCTAATTTTGTTCCAAGGACATTTTTCATGGTTTTTTATAGCGCCGGTATGAACGATATTGATATAGTTAAGTCGTATTGACTATGAAAAAAGCTATAAGTTTATTTTTGTTGCTCATCACGAGCCAAGTGGCAGCTATTCCATCTTTCGAAAAACTATTAGAGCTTAATAATTCTATAGTTTCAGTCAATGTCGATTTGCCAGACGGATCTTCCGGCACAGGCTCAGGTGTGGTGGTTAGTAAAGAGTATGTGGCTACAGACTGCCATGTGATTGCGAATACTTTAGGTGCTAATATTTCTAAATTTGATGACACCTATAAACCCATTGCCTTTAAAGCAGACTGGAAACATGATTTATGTTTGTTAAAATTTGAAGAGCTTCCCTTTAAACCTTTTCCCTTAAGGGACAGCAATACATTGCAGTATGAAGAAGATGTCTTTAGCGTGAGCTTCCCTAATGGAAGTAATGTGCCACAGCCCTCATATGGATCAGTAAAGGCGATCCATCGTTTGGATAACAGCGTCATCATCAGATCTGATGCAGCATTCTCATTGGGCTCAAGTGGCGGCGGACTATTTGATGAGAAATATAATTTAGTCGGCATTACAACATTTAAAAGTCCCGGACCTCAAGGGTTTTTCTATAGCTTACCTGTTGAATGGATTAAATATTTAATGAGTCAGCCCGATACTAAGTCTCTTAAAACTATGGACGTACCATTTTGGGCCTTACCTTTTGACCAAAAACCCAATTTTATGAAGGTAGTCATCCCTTACCAAAATAAAGAATGGGATACGCTTAAATCCATTTCAGATTTGTGGATTAAAGAAGAATCTAATTCATCTGATGCGTGGTATTTTTTAGGATTAGCTGAGCAAGGGAAAAAAGATCTCAAAGCCGCAAAAGAAGCATTTTCTAGAGCTGAGAAAATAAACCCTAGGCATGTGGATGCTATGATGGGACTAGCTGAAATAGCTGAATCCGAAAAAGATTTAGCGACCCTACAAAATATTCAAAAAAAGGTCAATCAATTAAATACAAGTTTTGCAGAAGTTATTTCGAATAAATTTGATAAGATCAAGTAAGATTTATTTTTTAATAAATCTTATTCACAATATTCAATATGCTAAAACAAGTTTTATCACTTGCAGAAAAAGGTTATCTTCCAGACGCGCTTATTCGTTTTGGTATTAGACAACTTTTAAAAAAACGTCTTGAAGAAATTAGTCACAAAAATGCAGAAAAATCACAAGCCCTAAAAAGTGATTTTTTTGAGAGCATGGATCAATCACCTATTGCATTAGTCCCGCACCTTGCAAACAAACAACACTATGAAGTGCCATCTACTTTTTTTGATTTTTGCTTGGGTAAACATAAAAAATACAGTAGTTGTTATTGGGATCAAAATACAAAAAATCTAGATGATGCAGAATGGAATGCGCTCAAGATTAGTGCAGTTCATGCAGATTTAAAAAATGGCCAGACGATTCTTGAATTAGGTTGTGGATGGGGTTCACTAACTCTTTTTATGGCTCAACAATATCCAAAGAGTCGAATCTTTGCGGTATCTAATTCAAACTCCCAGAGAATTTTTATTGAAGGCGAAGCCAAAAAAAGGGAGCTTAAAAATATTCATGTCATCACGTGCGACATGAATCGGTTTAACCCTAAAAATTTTAAAATACCTAAAAGTTTTGATCGTATTGTTTCGATTGAAATGTTTGAGCATATGCGGAATCATCGAAAACTTTATCGTATGCTTTATGAATGGTTAAAGCCAGGAGGGAAATTCTTTATGCATATTTTTGTGCATCAGCATACGCCCTATGCATTTGAAGTAAAAGATCAAGATGATTGGATGAGTAAGTTTTTCTTTTCAGGTGGCATGATGCCAAGCGATGATTTGCCATTACATTTTCAAGAACATTTAAAGCTAAGAGAGAAATGGTGCTGGGATGGAACGCACTATGAAAAAACGGCAAATGCTTGGCTAGAAAATATGGATCAAGCAAAACTTGATATTTATCCTATCCTTCGAAAAACTTATGGCAATAAAAATGCAACACAATGGTTTAATCGTTGGCGAATTTTTTATATGGCCTGTGCCGAATTATTTGGCTATCAAAATGGCCAAGAGTGGTGGGTGACGCACTATCAATTTGAGAAACCAAAAAAATAAATGAAACTCATTAATTTTGGACTTTTTCAGTTGGGCTGGTTTATTGCGATTTGGGGAGCGGCTCAACAAAAATTACTTCCATCTATGATAGCTGTCGCTTTAATATTAATGATTCATCTCTTTCAGGCGCGCTATAAAAAAGAAGCATTTATGTTAATTCTGTTTGTAATGGTTTTAGGACCTTTGTTTGATCAATGCTTATTAGCTTTTGGATTCATTGAGTATAAAAGCCAATTTTCACAATCTATTGTGCCGATTTGGATTGTGGCTTTGTGGGGTTTATTTGCAAGCACATTAAATGTATCTTTAAGTTGGTTAAAACATTACAAGTTAATTGCAGTTTTATTCGGCCTCATAGGCGGTCCTTTGGCTTATATAGCTGCTGAAAAATTGAATGCGATTCAATTAATGACACCTTATGCGCTTATTGCATTGGGATTAGGATGGGCTTTACTGACGCCGTTATCTCTTGTGATCGCTAAAAGATGGGATGGATTCCGCACGTGATATTTTTTCATGCTCTTTTGATTAACTTATTGTTTGCTTTCGGAGGCTGGCTATTAAGCCTTAAAAAAAACAATGTGACGCATGTCGATATCATGTGGAGTTTATTTTTTGTGCTCAATGCACTTTATTTTTATATTGCGTTTACGCCATCATTAAGGGCTACCCTGATTCTTTTTTTAGTTTTGTTATGGGGTTTACGTCTTTCGGTTTATCTTGCAATAAGAAATTGGGGCAAATCAGAAGATGCACGTTATTTAAAAATTAGACAAAATAATGAACCTAATTTTAGGTTTAAAAGCGCATATATTATTTTTGGTTTTCAATCTATTCTTGCATGGATCGTGGGTTCAATTCTTCTTATAGCTATAGAAAATGATCATCCACTCACTTGGTTAGATAGCCTAGGACTTTTAGTCACGCTCTGTGGAATCATTTATGAATCAATTGCAGATTATCAATTGATGCAATTTAAGAATGACATCAAAAATCGCGGAAAACTTTTACAATCAGGACTATGGAAATTAAGTCGACATCCTAATTATTTTGGAGAAATTTTAGTATGGTGGGGCTTTTTTATCACCACCCTTGTGACCGGTATTCATTTTAATTTGATAGCACCCTTGCTTATGACTTTTTTAATATTAAGATTTTCAGGCGTGACACTTCTTGAGGTTAATCTGATTAAAAAATTTAATGGGTATGATGATTATCAGAAAAAAGTGAATACAATTATTCCTCGATTTTGGAAAAAATAATATGCGATTTAAACATTATTTACTCACAGCAATTTTTTTATTACTGAATGGATGTATGACTCAACCACCAATTAAAACTGTCTCTGAAGTTAATTTGCAAAAATTTATGGGCCCATGGTATGTCATCGGACATATACCAACATTTATTGAGAAGAATGCATTTAATGCAATTGAGTCTTATGAGCTAAATCAGGATGGCACCATTGGCACCACCTTCACTTTTAATGAAGGGGATCTCACGGGGCCTTTAAAGACATATAAACCCAAAGGGTTTGTTATAAAAGATTCAGGTAATGCACTATGGGGTATGCAATTTATATGGCCAATCAAAGCGCAATATAAAATTGTTTACTTAGACGAAGCTTACCAAAATACAATTATTGCCAGAGATGACCGTGATTATGTCTGGATTATGTCGCGTGAAAAAAAGATAGAGCAAAAGACTTTAGAACAATTAGTGAAAAAAATTGAAACCGATGGCTACGATATTAAAAAAATACGTTGGATTGAGCATTCAAATTAATCATGAATACATTTTTTAAAAAATTATTTTTTTGGTTTGATAATTCTTTTCTTGAAGAAAAGTATGCTTCTATTACTTCTGGCAAAGAAATTGATTGGATGCGAGTCATTCCTTTTATTCTTCTTCATTTATCTTGTTTTTTTATCTTTATTGTTGGATTTAGTTGGACAGCATTTACGGTATGTATCACTCTTTTTGCTATTCGCATGTTTGCTATTACAGGCTTTTACCATCGTTATTTTTCTCATAAAACGTTTAGAACTTCGAGGTTTGTTCAACTTTTATTTGCGATGATTGGAGCTACTGCAGTGCAAAGAGGTCCTCTGTGGTGGGCAGCGCATCATCGAGGCCATCATATGCATTCTGATACACCAGAAGATAAACACTCACCTCAAGAGCATGGATTTTTTTGGAGTCATATGGGGTGGTTTTTGACTAAGTCTAATTTTGTGACTAATACAAAGTTTGTACGTGAATTAATTAGATTTCCTGAATTGCGCATCATAGATCGATTCGATCTTCTCATGCCATTAGCATTATCTATTACCTTATTTTTTGTAGGTTATTATCTGAATCAATATGAGCCACAACTCAATACAAATGGTTTTCAGTTATTGATATGGGGATTTTCAGTTTCAACAGTCATGCTTTATCACGCAACCTTCTTAGTCAATTCGGTGGCGCATCAATGGGGAAAGAAACGTTATGAAACTAAGGATACAAGTCGAAATAATTTTATTATTGCGATTCTGACTTTTGGTGAGGGTTGGCATAATAATCATCATCATTACCCTGGATCAGCAAGACAAGGATTTTATTGGTGGGAAATTGATCTCACTTATTATGTTTTAAAATTTTTGGCGATGATCGGCATTATTTGGGATATGCGTACTGTTTCTGATAATATTCGCGAATCTAAAAAAATAGAACATCATCATCACTAGCCATGAAGATAGCAATCATAGGCTCAGGCATCTCTGGCAATACCCTTGCATATTATTTAAACCCCCACCATCAGATTGCACTTTTTGAATCCAATGATCGTATTGGAGGCCACTCACATACACATCACATTGATGTATTCAATCAAAAAGTGAGTGTAGACACGGGGTTTATTGTATTTAACAAAAAAACATACCCTAATTTTTTAAAGCTATTACATGAACTTAAAGTGCCCTATGAAAATAGTGCCATGAGTTTTAGTGTCAAAGACAGCCAAAAAGATTTTGAATATAACGGCACAAATCTCAATGCACTATTTGCGCAAAGAAAGAATTTTATTAATCCTAGCTTTTATAAAATGATTAGAGAGATTCTTCGATTTAATAAGTCTTCAATTATCTTATTAAGTGGTGATGAAGAGATTAGTTTAGGTGATTATCTGAAACGAGAACGCTACTCGGATTTCTTTAAGAAATATTATATTTTGCCGATGGGCTCAGCAATTTGGTCATCTAACATTAAAACAATGATGCAATTTCCTGCTAAATTTTTTATACAGTTTTTTAATAATCATGGCATGTTAAATATCAATGACAGACCTCAGTGGTTAACAATCTCCGGGGGCTCAATTAACTATGTCGATAAGATGATCAAGCCTTTTAGAAAAAAAATCAAACTTAATCAGAATATAAAATATGTAGAAAGAAAAAAAGATCATATTGCTATTCATCATAAAGATCGCGTAGAAAAATTTGACTGGGTATTTTTTGCTTGCCATAGTGATGAAGCTTTGAAATTAATCAAAAGTCCTAGCTTCCATGAAAAAAATATTTTAAAAGCGATTCCATATACAGATAATGAAGTGATCTTGCATTATGATGATCACTTTATGCCCAAAAGAAAGCTTGCTTGGGCAGCGTGGAATTATCACATTGATGATAATGCCAACTCACCAGCATCTCTAACTTATAATATGAATATATTGCAGAATTTAAAAACGGAAGTACCCCTTTTAGTGACATTAAACCCACTGCAAAAAATCAACAAAAAGAAAATTATTAAAACACTTTCTTATGCTCACCCACAATATAGTTTACCAAGTATTGAGGCGCAGTCTAAGTACCATTTAATTTCAGGTGTGAATCGTACTTCATTTGCAGGTGCATATTGGGGCAATGGCTTTCATGAAGATGGGGTTAAGAGTGCACTTGATGCCATTCAACAATTCAATGCCGTGCATGGATTTCAATGATGCAGGCAATCTATGAAGGCACGTTAAATCATACAAGGGTAAAACCGAATAAGCACGCATTTCAATATCGTGTTCATATGTTATATCTTGATCTTGATGATCTAGTGAGAACATTTTCAAATAAACTATTTTGGAGTTATAACCGTTTTAATTTGGGGTGTTTTTTAAGATCAGACTATTTTGGCTATTCAAAAAATAGCTTAAAAAAATCAATACAAGATGAAATTAAAAAAAAGCTTCATTTTAAACATCAAGGAAAAATATTTGTTTTAACAAGTCCTCGATACTTTGGCTATTGTTTTAATCCTGTGAGTTTTTATTATTGTTTTAATTTAAAAAATAAATTAGAAGTCATTGTGTCGCATATTACCAATACACCATGGAATGAAAATCACGCATATGTTCATGATTGCCGAGGATTAAAGCAAGCAATGAAATACTTTCAGTTTCAAAAGAATTTTCATGTATCACCCTTTATGCCTATGGATGTCCAGTATGAATGGTCATTTAATGAGCCAGGAAAGGAAATCGTAGTTTCTATGAATAATATGCATAAAAAAGAGTTTATTTTTAACGCAACGATGAGGCTTCATAGGAGAGCTTTAAACAATCAATCGCTTAATTATTTGCTCTTTAGGTTTCCACCAGAAACTTTTAAAACAATTATGGCTATTTATTGGAATGCTTTACGTTTAAAATTTAAACGGATCCCTTTTTTTTCTCACCCTTAATATCTTATGAAAAATATTTTACACCGACTTGCTAGAGCGCTTGTTTTTAATCAATTAAGAAAAATCAAAATAGGTCATATTGCTATTATCGAAGGACCTAAGAAATTTTCATTTGGAAAAAAAGGTAAATTAAATATCACATTAACGGTTCATGATCCAAGATTTTATGGGGCCTTGGCTTTTGGTGGTTCGATTGGTGTGAGTGAAGCATTCATGCAAAAGTTTTGGACTGTCAGTGATTTAACAAAGTTAATTCGTATCATGGCCATCAATCAAAATACGATGGATCGATTAGAAGGATTATTCAATCTTTTTTTAAAGCCACTTCTTAAATATCTTCATTATTTGAATCAAAATTCAGTCAAAGGAAGTCAGATCAATATTTCTAAGCATTACGATTTAGGCAATGACTTTTTTTCATTATTTTTAGATTCAACCATGATGTATTCATCTGCAGTTTTTAGAAGCCCTCAGGATTCACTTTACAAAGGATCTATCCATAAATTAAAGACTATTTGCCAGGGATTAGAGCTTACTTCTCAAGACCATATCATTGAAATTGGTTCTGGTTGGGGTGGATTTGCGATTTACGCTGCACAAAATTTCGGATGCAAGGTCACCACGACGACTATTTCAAAAGAACAATATAAGTACGTAAAACAGAAAATTAAGGATTTAAGGTTATCACATAAGATTACGGTCTTATTTTCAGATTATCGGCATTTAAAAGGACAGTATGACAAATTAGTATCTATTGAAATGCTAGAAGCTGTCGGCTATCAGTATTACGATACTTATTTTAATGTCTGTAGCCAATTATTAAAGCCACATGGCCTCGCATTCATTCAAACTATTACCATTGCAGATCAACGTTACGAGAAATCGAAGCGCTCAGTTGACTTTATTCAGCGATATATTTTCCCTGGTAGCTGTATTCCCTCTATTACAGCATTACAAAATAGCATCTCCAAATCATCTGATTTAAAAATCTATGGTATTCAGGATATTGGCGAACATTATGCAAAAACGCTTGCTTTGTGGAGAGAAGGTTTCTTTAGAAACCTCAAGCAAGTTAAAGCCCTAGGATTTGATGATGCTTTTATTCGCATGTGGCATTTTTACTTATCTTATTGTGAAGGAGGCTTTAAAGAGAAGGTTATTAGCGATATACATCTTAAATTAATTAAACCGGGATATCGAACAAAATAAGGTTGAGTTTCCTTGAACATTTGATCGTTTAAGCGCATTATAAAGACAGTAAATTGTTATAAACCATAAGGTAGCAATATGATGAAGAAAATAATTCTATTGATTCCAACTTTTTTAGTGAGTAGCTTTTTTGCATTGGGAGTTTGCGCTGAAACACCTAATCTTTTAGATGGGGTGGTAGATAAGTACTTTAAAGGTAAAGTCTTAACCAAAACAGATGATATTACATTTGATGTAGCAAAAAGAGCGCTTGATGGCACACAAGTCCCATTTAAATTTACAGTCAATAAAAAATATAAAAATATTTCAGTGGTAGTAGAAGGTAATCCACATCAATTGCCTGGTATTGGATCTCTTGCATTGACCATGTATCCTAAGGTGGCTCCATTTACATTTGAAACACATATTCGTATGGAACAAGATAGTTATGTTGATGTGATTGCAGAAGATGAAGAAGGTAAGTTTTTTTATAATCAAGTAGCAATTCGTTCTGCAGGAGGCTGTTCAGCAGGTGTAACTTATGATGCTGATTCTGTATTGAAAGAAATAGGTTCTATGAAGGTATTAAATACAGGCACGAGAGCTTCTGTATTCATTAAACATCCTCAGCATAATGGTTATCAGGCCAATTTGAGTAATTACACAGGACTTTTCATTTTGCCCGAGTGGCATTTATCAAGTGTTGTAGTCAAGGACCAGGAAAAAGAAATTTGGAGTGCTGAGTTTGGTGGAGGAAGTACCGCTGAAAACCCTTTCTTTGTTTTTGACGCCCCTAAAATTAAGGGGAATCTTCAAGTTTTAGCAGTAGATACTCAAGGTAAGCAATATATTGGCAAATGATTTAATGCAAGTCAAAGCCCTTTAATTTAAGGCTTGTTGAATTTTAATTTTAATCTGTTCCTAATATTTAAATGAAGGAGAAAATTTTGAAAAAGTATTTAGCCTTAATAGCAGCTATTCTTGTTGCGGTATTGGTAGGCGTAGTTTTATTTTTTGGTAAAACATATAAGCATGATGATAGACCCATTATAAGTGACATAAAAAAACATAACGAAATGATGGCAGGGTGTATGAAGACTGCTTTAAGTAAACATGCTGGTGCTATTGTTGAGATTGAAATGGAAAAAGAAGATGGCCGGCCTATATTCGATATTGATATTCAAGATTCCGACGGCAAGCATTGGGAAATTGAATGTGATGCTGAAACTGGTCAAGTGGTAGAAGATAAACTAGATCGAGATTAATAGTTATTTGAATTTTTAAAAAAAGCCACTTAAGATTTTAAGTGGCTTTTTTGTTAGGTCTTCCCAATCTCTGTCAAGCTCAGATACAAATGAAACAGATGTTTTAATTTGATGATGCGAAAGCGTTTTGATTACCAAGAAATTTTTTTGCCATCGTAAGCAATAAATTGACCTGAAGTCCTTATGGTAAGTTTATCAATTTGACGTTTCATACCAGCAACACTCTCATCAACATCAATAAGTCCATTAGGTCCTCCCATGTCTGTTCTAACCCACCCGGGATGGAGTGTAATAACGGATAAATCATAAGGTTTTAAATCAATAGATAAACTTTTCATGACCATATTCAAGGCTGTTTTGCTTGATCGATAAATATATTCCCCGCCACCCGAATTGTCATCAATACTCCCCATCTTGCTTGTAAGTGATGCTATCTTTTTTAATTGGCCTTTTTTAAGATGAGGTAGAAACGCTTTTGTCATTTTAAATGCAGCAAGGGTATTAATTTTAAAAGCATCAAGCCAAGATTTATAATCGACATGATCAACTGAGCTATCTGGATAAACACCGGCATTATTAATAAGAATGTCGATGGGTTTTTTGAATAATTTTGCAAACTGATCAATGGACGAAAAATTTGCAATATCAAGCTTACATATTGAGATAGTTTTAAATTTTTTCTGAAGCTGGTGAAGCTCATCCTTTTTATTTATCTTTCTAGTACATGCGATGACTTGATAACCTTCTATAGCGAACTGTTTGACAAATTCAAGACCTAAACCCCTATTTGTACCAGTGATAAGAACTGTATATTTAATGTGAGACATAATAAAAATATAAAATGATAAAGGTTTATAATAAATCAAAATCTTTAGGATGTATTAATATGTTATTAAAGAGATATTGGTTTTCATTTTTATTTTTTATAGCTCATCTTGCTTATGCCGGTGAATTTGGTAATTACTGTCTTTTAAGTTTATCCGAAGGTCGTTTTCTCCAAACGGATTGCTCAGTTAGCGCAAGCTACCAGAGTAAGGTTTATTGTTTTGGGAGTGAAGTGAGTAAAGAAATATTTTTAAAAACACCTGATGAATTTATCAAAAAAGCTAGCGTCTTTTACGAAAAAAATAAAGAGGTTGACCGTAAGAAAATATCACAAGAAGAATTATTAAAAGAAATTAAAAGTCCTGATTGTGATTTTTCAAACAAAGACTTAGGTTATCTAGATATGAATGATTTCGATTTAAGTCATTGCAAAATGATTAATACAAGTTTTTTTGGTGCGAATCTCATCGGTGCTAATTTATCCAATAGCAATATGCAAAGAGCTTATTTAAATTTAGCGCGTCTTGAAAAAGCTAATTTTTCAGGAGCTAATTTAACTGAGGCTATAATCTTTCAAGCGATTTTTGGCGAAACTAATTTTAAAGGTGCTAATTTAACGCGTGCTCGCATGATTGGCACATTAGGTGCAGTGAATATGTCAGGGGCTACCATTAAATATGGTAAATTTGGTTTGGATGTTGGTAATCAGCCTATGGGGCAAATGAAATTTGATTCAGTCGCAGGTAAATTTTACAAAGCGAATTTTGAAGGGGCCGATTTAAATATTGCGAGTTTTACATTTGGTGATTTAAGAGAGGCTAACTTAAGAAATACCAATATGTATCGAGCTGATTTAATTCAAGCTGATTTAACGGGGGCTGATCTCACTAATGCGGATTTGACTGATGCGAACGTAGATGGCGCGATCTTTACTAATGTTAAGGGCCTTTCAACAGTCAAAGGTTTTTCAACGGTAAAAGGTAAATGCCGTGATTGTGGTATGCCTTAAATACTTACAACACCTAAGCTTAGTCGAATAAATAAATAAGCCATGCGCGCTTTTAATCTTTTGATTAAATGCGCTTTGTCCCAGTCTTTTAAAAGAATTTCAGTGCCGCCGAATTGAATATCTTCTTTAATATTTTTTTTAAGCTGAGACGCAAAAGATTTATCAAAGACCACAATATTGGCTTCTCGAGCTAAAAGAAGACTAAAAGGATCAATGTTTGATGAACCTACTGTTGACCAAGTTTCATCAATAACAGCCACCTTACTGTGCATAAAACTTCTCGTGTATTCAAAAATAGAAATACCTTCTTTTAAAAATTTAGCATAAAAAGCACGCGTGGCATTAGATAAAAAGTAATCCATTTCACCTTTTAAAAGAAGGGTCACTAACACACCTCTTCTAGCAGCATCAATTAAAGCTCTTTCAAATTTTTTCCCTGGAATAAAATAAGCATTTGCAATAAATATTTCGTCTTTAGCATTTTGAATGGCATGTAAGTAAGCTTTTTCAATATCTTGTCTATGCCGAAAATTATCGCGCTCTATAAAGTTAAGCCTTATACCATTTGGGTATGACGATATATTTTTATGATTATTTTTTGGAACATAAGATTTTTCTAAATGGGACCATGAGACTCTTTTCCAAAGCTTAACCATACTTTGACTGATTAAGTGAATGACGGGACCCTCTAATTGAACAGCATAGTCGATACGTGGCGCTTTACCATTTGGGACATTCATATCATCAATAATATTAATACCACCAATGTAAGCGATCTTATGATCAATCAAAAACATTTTCCGATGAAGTCGTCTTAACGAAATACGCTTCATTTGGTAAGGTGAAATTTTAGGGTGGTAAAAAAGAAAATGAATTTTAGAAGCCTTGATTTCATCTATTACTTTTTTTGAAAGATCGCGACTTCCAAATCCATCAAGTAATAAATAAACCTCAACATTTCTTTTAGCCGCTTCTTTAAGTGCAGCTAAAATTTTTATACCCGTCACATCATGACTAAAAATATAAGCCTCTACAAAAATATTGTACCGAGCTTGTTTAATCGAATGAATCACAGAGGCAAAATAATCTTTGCCATTTTTAAGCAATTCAATCTTATTTTCTTTTAAGTAGTAGGGCATGGTGCTTTATTTTAAGGCATAAAAAAAACGCTTAGGGTTCAAACCCCAAGCGTTTTTGTATGAATAACTAATTCTAAGCTTAGTTAACTGCTGATTTAAGAGCAGCACCTGCTTTGAATGTTGGAGCTTTACGTGCTGGTATTTTAAGTTCTTTACCAGTTTGTGGGTTACGACCAACTCGTGCAGCGCGTTTTGAAACTTTAAAAGTACCAAAGCCGATAAGTGTTACTACATCACCTTTTTTAAGAGCTTTAGTGATAGCTGCAAGTGTTGCATCAATCGCACGACCAGCGTCTGCTTTTGTTGAACCTGCTGCTTTTGCAACTGCTTCGATTAGTTCGCCTTTATTCATAATTCCTCCAAATGTAAATTAAGATATGTAAGACCATTGAAATGACAGCGTCATAGAAGGTCTAGGCGTACTTTGCATTGATTTTTAAGCCTTGTCAACAGTCATATGCAATTTTTTTCACATTGGATAAGGGTTCTGTCGATATTCATTAAATTTAAAATAAAGGTATCTTTTCATTTGATTCTTGTTACAATATTCAAATGAAAAAAATTGTCCCCATTCGAGGCGGTAAAAGACCAGGTGCTGGACGTAAATCAGGTACTGGAAAATTTGGCGAAAAGACAACGCTAGTGAGAGTGCCAGAAAGTCAAACCGCTGTGATATCAAACATTCTTGAGGCTTATGCTAAAAGGAAGATTCAAGAAATTTCTAATGTGGTATCTATTGATTTGGTAAGCGAAGCAATGAAAAAAACTAAGATTCCTCTATTTGAGCACAAGGTGCCTGCAGGACTTCCTTCCCAAGCAGATGATCATGTTGAGAAAAGGATGGATCTTAATGATTATCTTATTCGTGAGGCTGATACAACGTTTTTTGTGCGCATTAAAGGAAATTCAATGGATAACGCTGGTATTCATGATGATGATGTTGTGATAGTGGATCGATCGCAAGAGGCATCTATTGGCGACATCGTATTAGCTTCATTAGACGGTGAATTTACAGTTAAGACTTTAGCTAAAAATAAAAATGGCTCCCCACGCTTGTTACCAGCAAACGAGGCATTTAGCCCTATTGAAGTTTTAGACGGTGTGCAGTTTCAAATATGGGGCGTCGTTACGGGCGCTGTTAGAAAATTTAAATAAATTTATTTAAATTTTAATTATAGGTTTTTGGATTAAGTTGAATATAGCTTTGTTCAGTCTTAAGCTTCACCAACCAACCCTCATAGAATATTTCACTGATGGCAGGATCTATCAAGAGTTTAAAGGGAGCTTTTCCGCCTCGGTAGGTTAGTTTTTGACCTTCGGTCAGGGAATACTTATTTTCCGCACCTTTAGCATCTAATATACAAATCGTCTGTTGGCCTTTAGAGATAATATGGAAGTAGTCGCCAGGCTTAAGAGGATCCGTAGGAGAAGAAACTTGTGTAATTGGTTTTGAAATGGCTTGACCGCACATTTTGATAGCAACATCCTTATTATTTTCTTCTGGCTTTTTGACTTCAATAGGTAACATCTCCCTTGATAGTTCTTTCTCTTCTAAAGGTTTAGTCTCATAAGTCACTATATCATTCGGAAGAGAATCAATATTGGGTAATTCAACTTCCTGACCTTCAAAATTTTTATGAGCAACAGCATATTTTTGGTAAACACCAATTACAAAATTGGATACAAAAAGGAAGATAATAAAATAAAAAATATGAGGCACTTTGATATGTGTTTTTGCCCATACAAAAAATGATTTTATTTTTATTAAAAACAGTATTTTTTTCTCAGGTAGTTCATCCGTTTCATCTGTCTTATTTTCCAATTCAGGCTCTGGGAGATTTAAAGATTTAGTTTTATTTTTTGTATTTTCAATAATGGTATCAATATCTAATTCAAGAAAAGCTACATATTTTCTGATCGATATGAGTTTGATTTGAAAAGATACAAATCCATCTTTCTTATTTTCTTCCATAGAGATGATATGTTTGTTACTTAAAGTTAAACGATGTGCAACATCATCTATCGAAAGATTTAGATCTTCGCGCGCTTCTTTTAAAAGATGGCCATGAATAATGATTGAATCGTTTGACATCACATGATTTACGAAAGTAAAGATAAAATAGTATCCTAATAAGAGTTTTTTTCAATCATTACTGAAACATATATATGGCGCGGTAATGATATGATTTATCCAATTAACGATAACTGATGGAGATCGAATGAAGACTGAAGAAATTATAGAAAAATTAGTGTTTAAGAGTCGATGGATATTAGCCCCTATGTATTTGGGATTGGTCGGTGGGTTAGTTTGTTTGCTTATAAAATTTGGTCAAGAATTTCTTCATATCATGATGACGGTGGTTGACACGCCGGAGAGAGAGATTGTTTTATCAATTTTAGCCTTAGTAGACATGACGCTTGTTGCAAATCTTCTTATCATGGTTATTTTTAGTGGCTATGAGAACTTTGTATCTAAAATAGATATCGATAATCATGAAGATAAGCCTCATTGGATGGGTAAAGTTGATTATTCTGGATTGAAGCTTAAGTTGATTGGCTCAATAGTTGCAATTTCTGCCATCGATCTTTTGAAAGCTTTTATGCATGCGTCCATACCAGGACAAATGCTTACAAATACTCAAATGGCTTGGATGGTGGGTATTCACGCTACATTCATCATCTCAGGCGTTCTCTTTGCAATTATGGATAAAATTGCAGAAGATACCCCGCATCATTAAAAGCCTTTGCAATGAGAATTTTAAAGCAGTCAGAAATTAATGATTTAATTCAACTTCATCAGTCAGGCCAATTACATCTTGCGGAACAAAAAGCAAAAAAATTACTAGATGAATTTCCACAAGAATTAATTTTGCATAATATTTTAGGTGTATCTCAAGAAGCACAAAAAAAATTTAAAGAAGCTGCTGACAGCTATCGTAATGCTTTAAAAATTCAACCGCAACTTGCGGAGATGCAATTTAATTTAGGTTCAGTACTGTATCAGTTAGGCGATAATCAAAGTGCAATTCAACATTATCAAAAAGCAATACAGATAAAGCCTGATTTAGTGGTAGCGTATTTTAATCTAGGCATTGCTTATCAGAATGAATCGCAATTCGATAAAGCCTTGAGCGCTTATCAAAAGGCAATTGATTTAGAGCCAGGATTCTATGAGGCACATGGCAATAAGGGTGCCGTCTATTTACTTCAGGGTGACTTTGATCAAGCGACTCACTCTTTCCAGCAATCACTCAACATTCAAGATCACCCTCGTGGACATTTAAATTTAGGTAATGCTTATCGCAATCAAGGATACCTAGAAAAAGCTATTCAATCATATCGAAAAGCGATTGCAATGAATCCAAATGATGCTGAAGTTTGTTCGGTATTAGGTGATGCATTATGGCATCAAGGCAAAATTTCAGAAGCCAACCAATACCTAAGGCAAGCTGTGATATTAAATTCAGAAAATCCAATCGCCAATTACAATCTTGCAACATTCCTTCATGATAATAAAAAATTTCAGGAGGCTTATGAATTTTACAAAGCTTCTCAAATGAAAGATTGGGAAGAGCGCGCACTTTATTGTTTATATAAAACAAAACAATTCGATATTTTTGAAAAAGAATTAAATAGTGCGATTCTTAAAAAGAATAGATCGCCATTGCTTGCAACACTCTCAACTCACTTTGGAAAAAATTTTCACAAAGAAGACCGCTACAATTTTTGTCCAGACCCACTTCGTTTTGTATTTCATGGCCAAGTCGATGCCTTAAAAGATCCCAGGAATGATTTACTAAAATCACTCTTACATGATATTAACGAAGCTGACATTTCTGAGCGCATGCAAAGTCGATTAATCAATGGGATTCAGTCATCAGGGAATCTCTTTAAACGAAAGGATTCTTCTTTTAAAAGGTTGTCACAAGAGATTACATTACTTATTAAAAGATATTACGATTGCTATAAAAATGAAGACTCTATATTTATTAAGGCATTTCCAAAAAATATAGAGTTTAGTAGTTCTTGGTTTGTCAAAATGCAGACAGGTGGTCATTTGAGCTCTCATATTCATGAAGAGGGCTGGATTAGTGGAGCTGTCTATTTGGCGATTCCGCAGCAAAAAAAACAACCAGATGAAGGCGGCATTGAATTAAGTATTGATGGAGATGATTACCCAAGAATGCACGATAACTTTGAAAAAAAATTATACCTACCTCAAGTTGGTGATGTTATTTTCTTTCCATCTTCCGTTTTTCATCGAACGATACCTTTTAGCTCCAATGAAGAGCGAATCTGTATTGCTTTTGATTTAAAACCTGCAGACATTTAGCGTTGTTGCAATCTTAAGGACATTTTTCTTAAAAATTTCATCGCTACTTTAGGTTCGTCGGCTAGCATCATTTCTAGATGGACTTTTGGAATGGCAATAATTTCAGATTCATTTGAATTCGACATAGCCATGGCAATAGTTGGGGTTTCATTTAGCACTGCCATTTCTCCAAAATATTCATGTGCTTTTAAAGAGCGTATTACTTGACCATCTTGAATTAAATTGACTGAGCCTTGAACAATATAATAGACATTATGTTCGCGATTACCTTGCTCAAAAATCATTGTATTCTGCTTATATTTTTTCCCGTAACGCAAAGCAAGATAATGAATGAAAGAGCTTGAAAGCGGAATCGAGTCGTCAAATAATTTTTTTAATAACAACATATCTTTTTTGTGAAGTGTTGCCATAAGCTCTACGCCAAGTAAATAAGATGCAATATTTAGATAAAGCCATATTAATGAAATAAAAAGATTCCTCATGCCACCAAAAAAGGTGCCGTAAGATTGACTCAACGACAAAAAGATATCGAATGTTGATCTAAGTCCAAGCCATAAAAGAGCTGTTAGTAGTGAACCCAAAAGAATATGCTTGACATCAACTTTAATAGGAAAAAAAAATCGATTAAAAAGTGTTAAAGATAAAACAACAAATGAGAATGAACTTACAAAATAAATCATTTGTGAATTTACAAAACTTAAATATTCCCCAAAGAACATAGCAGCTTTTTGAAAGACCATACCTGATAAAGTAAAGAAGAGGAAAAGTAAAAGTATGCCAATAATAGCGACAATATCTCGAAATTTACTTTTTAGAAATGATGGATTTTCTTCAGTCGCCGAAATAATGAGAAGGCTTGCACGAAGAGAGCTTGTGAGGGGTGTTGCTGCCCACAATAAAATTAATGTACCTAAGATTCCCCATACCTTAGTATGGCTTGATACCTTATAAACTTCGAGCATAATTTTTTTACTCATTTGCGGTAATAGGTCACTTGTAAGAAGCGCTAATCTTCCTAAAGCAAATTCAGAATTAACTAACCAATGACTTAAGAAAAAGAAAATGAGAAGAATCATCGGAATGAGTGCAAAAAGAGAAAAGAAAGATAAGGATGCAGTTAAACCAAATACATTATGACGTTTGCAGCCCGCTAATGTTTCTTTCATCATAAAGACGAGCAGTGACTCATCTTTTTTTTGATAAAGATTTTTGAAAAGCGGATGTAATTTAATCATTACGCTAATGCTCTATAGTGATTGGTAGCTTTAACGAGTTCGCTTGTCATTGAAAGTTCTGAGGCTGAGTGTCCTGCATCCGGTACCATAATAAAATTTGCATGTGGCATGCATTGATAAAGTTCATAGGCTGTAATGGGAGGACATACCATGTCATAACGCCCTTGAATAATAGTTGTTGGAATATCTTTTAACTGGTTGGCCTCTTCTAATATTTTTTTCCCATCAATAAAACATTGATCTTTGATGTAATGAAGTTGAACGCGTGCACGCGCAATTTCATTTTGTATATCTTCATCTGTCAGTATTTTATTACCTTCTGCTTGAGGTAATAGTTTTAAAAGGCCACTTTCAAAACGATTCCATGCAATGGACGCAGGCCCGCTAATTTTTAAATCATTTGAAAATACAAGTTCACTATAATTTTTTACAAGATCATCACGTTTATCATCTGGTAAGAAATCAAGCAGTGTTTGATGGGCTTCTGGGAAAAAAGCTTTAACCTCATCTAGGAACCAATCAAGTTCCGTTTTACGACTTAAGAAGATGCCTCGCAAAATAAGTGCTTTGATCGTTTCAGGATATTGAGTCGCGTATGCCAATGCTAAAGCGCTTCCCCAAGAGCCTCCAAAAATAATCCAACGCTTTATATCAAAATGTTTACGAATCGCTTCCATGTCAGACAGAAGATCTTGAGTGGTATTGCCATTCGTTTCTCCTAAGGGTTTGCTTTGTCCACAGCCTCTTTGGTCAAAAAGAATGATTTGGTAGTGTTTTGGATCAAAAAATTGTCTTTGTTTGGGGCTGGTTCCGCCACCAGGTCCGCCATGAAGAAAAATAATAGGTTTTCCATGGGGATTTCCTGAAAGTTCGACATAAATTTTATGTCCACGAGGTCTTTCTATCCAGGTCGCATGATAAGGAGAAATCTCTGGATATAAGGTATATAAAGAGTCAGTTGGCATAGAAAATAATTAGCTTTCTTATTGATTTTATTAGGTATTTTAACAAATTTAGCAAAGTTCAGGAATAATTAAAATTGAGACTTAAAAAAATGTTAACAAATTGTAACGAAATTGTTGCAATTCTAAAAAAAGAGGCATATATTGTTCATCAAGCATAAGTCAAATTGTGCTGAAGGTAGGCCTTCGAAGCGCTTTCAAGTCTTAAAGTGAAACACTTTAAAATTTAAAGTGACTAGAGAGTTTACTTCTTTTTAAAACCCTTAGTAAAAACTATGGAGATTTATATGAAAATTAATAAAATCAAGTTAGCTCTTGGTTTAGTAGCTGGTCTATCAGTGGCAATGCCAATGATTGCTTCAGCAGCTGCTGATCAAGAAAAAGCTATTGCTGATGCTAATAACTGGGCAGCACCACGCGGTGACTACACAAACCAAGCACACAGCAAATTAACTCAAATCAACCAAGGTAATGTAAAAAACCTTAAAGCTGCTTGGACATTCGCTACCGGTGTAAACCGTGGTCACGAAGGTGCTCCAGTTGTTGTTGGTAACATGATGTATGTTCATACAGCATTCCCAAACAACATCTACGCGCTTGACTTAAACGACAATCAAAAAATCGTTTGGTCTTACTTCCCAAAACAAGATCCATCAGTTCAAGCAGTTCTCTGCTGTGATAACGTTTCACGTGGTCTTGGTTATGGCGACGGTAAAATCTTCTTACAACAAAACGACGGTATGTTAGTTGCTTTAGATGCTAAGACAGGTAAAAAATTATGGGACGCTAAAAACACTGACCCTAAAGTTGGTGCTACAAACACAAACGCTCCTCACGTAATTAAAGACAAAGTTTTAACAGGTTGTTCTGGTGCTGAATTCGGTGTTCGCTGCTTTATCTCAGCTTACACATTAGACGGCAAGTTAGCTTGGAAAGCTTACTCAACAGGTCCTGATGCTGAAGTATTAATCGGCAAAGACTTTAACAAAGACACACCACTTTACTCAGCATTATCAGTCTATGAAGACGTTAATGGTGGTAACAAACAAGGCGGTTCATTCAAGAAAATTGATACTGCTAAGTTAAAAGGCGGTGAAAAAGATCTTGGTCTTAAAACATGGTTAAAACCACAAGCAGTTAAAGATGGTTGGCAACATGGTGGTGGCTCTGTATGGGGCTGGTGGCCATATGATCCAAAAACAAACTTAGTGTACTACGGTACAGGTAACCCATCAGTTTGGAATCCAGATGTACGTCCAGGCGACAATAAATGGTCTATGACTGTTTTCGCACGTGACTTAAACACTGGCGTTGCACGCTGGGGTATGCAAATGACTCCACATGACGAGTGGGATTACGACGGTATTAACGAAGTGATCTTATTTGACAATGGTGGTAAGACATATGCATGGCACCATGACCGTAACGGTTTTGCTTACACATGGCAAGCTGATAACGGTGTTTTAGTTGCTGCAGAAAAAGTACATCCATTTGTTAACTGGGCAACTGACGTTGACAAAAAATCTGGTGTACCTAACAAGTTAGCTTCAGCTTCTACACACCAAGACTACAATGCTAAGGGTGTTTGCCCAGCTGCATTGGGTACAAAAGATCAACAACCAGCTGCTTACTCACCTAAGACTGGCCTTATCTACTCACCACTCAACCACGTATGTATGACATA
Source organism: Candidatus Methylopumilus rimovensis (assembly GCF_006364615.1). Taxonomy (NCBI): domain Bacteria; kingdom Pseudomonadati; phylum Pseudomonadota; class Betaproteobacteria; order Nitrosomonadales; family Methylophilaceae; genus Candidatus Methylopumilus; species Candidatus Methylopumilus rimovensis. Next base: position 216,370 of record NZ_CP040986.1, read on the forward strand.
CGAACCAGTTGAGTCTAAGTATGTAGCAGGTCAACCATGGGTTGGTGCAACATTAACTATGTTTGCTGGTCCAGACGGTGTTATGGGTGGCTTCGCTGCTTATGATCCAATGACAAACAAAAAAGCTTGGTACAACAAAGAGAAATTCTCTGCTTGGGGCGGTGCTTTAACAACTGCTTCAGACTTAGTTTTCTACGGTACTCTTGACCGTTGGTTCAAAGCTCTTGACGCTAAGTCAGGTAAAGAACTTTGGAAATTCCAAGTTGGTTCTGGTGTGATTGGTAATGCATTCACATACTCAAACGGCGGCAAACAATACGTTGGTGTTTTATCAGGTATTGGTGGTTGGGCTGGCGTTGCGATGAACCTTGGCTTAACTAACCCAACAGACGCTCTTGGTGCTGCTGGTGGTTATGCTGAACTTACTAAGTACAATGCTGCTCCTGGCGGCGGTGCTTTAACAGTATTTAGCCTATAATTAAATCGAAAGATTTTTTATAGAACTAACTGTTAGTTAGTATGTCCTATAAACACCCCGCTTTTTAAGCGGGGTGTTTTTTTATAGGACTCACGATTATTCATTGCCAAGGAAAAAGAATGTTTAAAAAAATAATATTAGCTTTATGTGTTTTGAATTTAATTCAAGCTGGATCGGTATTCGCTTTAGGTCAAGATCGTGAAGATGGTTTACCTGGTATGCCCTATCGAACTCCGACGGAAAACGAATTTAGAGTGTGTGCCGACCCTGAAAGTCTTCCTTATTCAAATCAAAAAGGTGAGGGCTTTGAAAATAAAATTGCAGAAGTTTTAGCGAAAGATTTAGGTAAAGAATTAACTTACGAATTTTGGCTTGATCGTCAAGGCTATTTAAGAAATACAATTAATGCACAACGCTGCGATGTCATTATTGGCATGGGCAGTGATGTAGATTCGTTACGCACTTCTAAACCTTATTATCGTTCAGGATATGTATTCGTATATCGGAAATCAAGTAATTACAATATTAAAGATTGGGATGCAGAAGATCTTAAAAAAGGCATTATTGGTATTGTGGGGGAAAGTCCACCAACGATTCCGTTACGCGATCATGATCTGATGGCGAATGCTCGTCCTTATCGATTGCAAAGAGATCTCAATTTGTCACCAGGCCACATGATTGATGATTTGGTCGCAGGTAAAATTGATGTCGCGATCATATGGGGGCCAATTGGTGGATATTATGCAAAACAATCAAAAGAACCTCTCGTCGTTGTTCCTGTGCCCGAATATAAATCAGTCAATGTGAAGGGCAAAGAAGAGTGGAATATTTCTGTGGCTGTTCGCAAAAAAGATAAAGACCGCATGGAAATGATTCAAGGGGCGCTGGATCGCAATCAGGCTAAAATTTTGAAGATTTTAGATGACTACGGCATCCCTCATAAGCCCATTATTTCAGGGGATAAGATAGGAAATTAAAGTTAAAAAAGTCATTCAGAAATGAGTGACTTTATAACAAAAAATGAGTAATATTAGTGTGTGTTTTTCAGATTTTTAGGTAGTTAAAACCGTATTTTAGAATTTATATTTTGGATTAAACATCCTCCAAAATTTACACAATTTTTAGGAGAAATTATGCAAGTAAAAAAGTACTTATGTCATCACTCTTAGTTTCTATGATGGCATTTGCAGGCGTGGTATCTGCAGACGTTTCATTTGTAAAGACAACAGATGGAAGCGCATTAAAAATTGACCCAAGTTTATTTGATACACCTGCAGCAAAAGAATTTCTAGCTACTGGCAAAAATCCTTACGTTGGTAATGCCGAAGCAACTGCAAAAGGTAAAAAGATTTTTGGTTTGTATTCTTGCACGCAATGTCATGGCGGGGATGCAAAAGGTCAAGTTGGTCCCGGATTAGTTGGCCCCACATTTCGCTATCCAAAAGATGCTACTAACAAAGGTATGTTTGAAACAGTTTGGGCAGGAACAAATGGCGGTATGGGCGCTAAAGGAATCGGACTTATGGATGCAACAGATCCAAAAAATGGTGTGACTCCAGATGAGCTTCTTAAGGTCATCGCTTGGATTCGCACACAAGGAACAGTTACAGGTAACGAGTAAAATTAATCCTTATTTAGTTTCTTAAAAAAATAATAAAACCACTCCTGTATAATTGCAGTAGTGGTTTTTTATTATCTGTATTTAAGGAAGTAAGATGCATAAGATTGTGATAGTAGGTGGCGGTGCAGGCGGTTTAGAGCTTGCAACAAGACTTGGCGATACATTAGGCAAAAAGAAAAAAGCTGAAATCACATTGATTGACTGCACAAAAACACATGTATGGAAACCGCTCCTTCATGAAATTGCTGCTGGGAGCATGAATCCAGACAAGCATGAGTTGGAGTATATGGCGCAAGCACACTGGCATCACTTTCGTTTTCGCTTAGGTCGCATGGATCGATTGAATCGTCGTAAAAAAGAAGTCTCGATCGCACCTTATGAAGACGAAGACGGCAAAGAAATTATTCCGAGAAGAAGCTTTCAGTATGACACCTTAATTATTTCTGTTGGCAGCACAACAAATGACTTTGGCATTAAAGGGGCAGCAAAACATTCGATTGCTTTAGATACGCAAGAGCAAGCTGAAGTGTTTCATCAAAAATTACACCATGCTATTTTAAAGGCACAAACACAAAAGAAAGCAATTCAACCAGGTCAATTAGAAGTTGTGATCGTGGGCGCAGGCGCGACAGGTGTGGAACTTGCAGCGGAGCTTCATAAAGCGACGCGCGAGATGACAGCCTACGGGATTGATCGGGTGAATCCTGATCGTGATATAAAAATTTCTATTATTGAAGCGAGCCCTCGCTTGCTTCCAGCGCTCCCGCAAAAGTTATCACATTCCGTAGAATTAGAATTACGAAAATTACGCGTACATCTTTATATGGGTGAGCGTGTGACTGAAGTGTCTGCTAAAGGAGTTAAGACACACAGCAAGCGCTTTATTCCTTCAGCTCTAGTAGTGTGGGCTGCCGGAGTGAAAGCACCTGATTTCTTAAAAAAAATAGATGGGCTAGAAACAAATCCCATTAATCAATTACTGGTCCACACAACACTCCAAACGACACGTGATGATTCCATTTTTGCATTTGGTGATTGTGCTGCATGTCCAATTGAAGGCACGGATCAGTTTGTACCACCAAGAGCACAAGCGGCGCATCAACAAGCGTCATTGCTTTTTAAATCTATGAAGCTTCGTGTCAAAGGCAAAACAAATTTACCTCAATACACTTATAAAGATTACGGCTCACTTGTAAATATGGGCGAGTATTCAACTGTAGGTAATTTGATGGGCTCATTAATGGGCGGATCTATGTTTATCGAAGGATTTGTTGCCCGACTTATGTATCAATCACTTTATAAAATGCATTTGATGGCACTTCATGGATTTATGAGCACAGCCCTTCAAACGATTGCTCGCATGATTACGCGACGAACAGAAGCGCAAGTTAAGCTACATTAAATAATTTTTTTGTAGTGTTTGTAGATTGCCAGCATAGTTACACTAACAAATAAACCTAATAGAAGAATGATGCTATTAATTGAAAATTCTTCTCTGACCATCCAAGTATAAGTGCCGCTTAATAAAAGAATACCAATATTTTCATTAAAGTTTTGCACGGCAATCGAATGGCCTGCGCCAATGAGTATATGACCTCGATGCTGCAACAGTGCATTTAACGGCACAATAAAGAATCCGCACAAAGCACCAATGAATAGAAAAATAAGAGCTGCAATCTGCCAGTCGTGAATGATAGTCATTGTCATTACAAATCCACCCATAAGAATACCTGCAGGAAGCACCCTCACAGAATCTTTAAGGCTAATATAGCGAGCTGCAATCACCGAACCAATTGCAATACCAAACGCAACCATAGCAGTTAAGCGTGTCGATTCCTCCAAATTAAATTGCAATGCATAGCCTGCCCATGCAATCACAATTAATCTTAGTGAGGCGCCGGCCCCCCAAAACAAAGTGGTAACAGCAAGCGATAATTGTCCTTCAGGATCTTTCCATAATATTTTGAATGCATGCCAAAAGTCTTTGATCATATAAAGAGGATTTTTTTTAGGTAATTTGTGATCAACAGGAAGTGCTGGAATGTATCGATTAAATATAGCAGCGAGCAAATAAAGTCCTGTAATAATAATAATTGCCACAAGCGGATCAAACTGAGCAAGCGCCCCACCAATAATTGAACCCAGAATAATCGCAAAGACTGTTGACCCTTCCATCCAGCCATTTGCCATCACGAGCTCTTTAGGTGGAAGGAGCTCAGTCAAAATACCGTATTTAGCCGGAGAATATGCGGCAGCTCCCACACCTACAATTGCATAAGCATAAAGTGGTTGCATGCCCAATAACATAGATAAACTTCCAATAAACTTAATGGCGTTGGAATAAAACATCACTCGGCCTTTAGGGTAAGCATCTGCGATCCCTCCTACGAAAGGCGCCAAAATAATATAAGAGATCACAAAGAACTGAAGCAGGAGTGGCTGATGCCAATGAGGCGAGTTTATTTGTGCGAGTAATGCAATCGCTGCAAACAAAAGGGCGTTATCAGCTAGTGCCGATAAAAACTGTGCAATCAGTAAGGGAATGAAGCCTTTTGAGACTTTAAAATTAAAGTGTTTCAGCAGCATAATCAGCTAAGCGCGAACGTTCACCGCGAACAAGTGTGATATGACCATTATGATCCCACCCTTTGAAGCGATCGACGACATAAGTTAAACCTGAACTGCCTTCTGTTAAATAAGGTGTATCGATTTGCGCAATATTACCCAAGCAAACAACTTTAGTGCCCGGACCCGCGCGCGTAATGAGTGTCTTCATTTGCTTTGGCGTTAGATTTTGAGCTTCATCGATAATGAGATACTTGTGAAGAAATGTGCGACCACGCATAAAGTTGAGTGACTTTACTTTGATACGTGAACGAATAAGATCCTGTGTCGCTGCTCTTCCCCATTCGCCGGCTTCTTCATCTGTTTTATTTAAAACATCTAGGTTATCTTCCAATGCACCCATCCATGGCGTCATTTTTTCTTCTTCTGTGCCTGGTAAAAAACCGATATCTTCACCTACAGGCACTGTGACACGCGTCATGATTATTTCATTGTAGATTTTTTTATCGAGTGTTTGTGCTAATCCAGCTGCAAGAGTCAGAAGGGTTTTACCTGTACCCGCTTGCCCTAGAAGGGTTACAAAATCTATATCAGGATCCATTAAAAGATTGAGTGCAAAATTTTGCTCTCGATTTCTAGCATTGATACCCCAAATATTATGTTTACCATTAATAAAATCTTTAATGATTTCAAGTGTGGCTGTTTTGCCAGAAATTTTTCTAACAATGGCGTGGAAGGGTTTGTCGAATTCATAAAAAATAAATTCATTGATCGAAAAGTTTGGACACATAGGTCCTGTCAGACGATAAAACATTCTGCCATTCTCTTGCCATGATTCCATGTCTTTACTGTGCTTCTCCCAGAAATCCTCAGGGAGTTCTGTAATACCCGTATAGAGCATCTCAGTATCTTCAAGCACTTTATCATTGAAATAATCTTCAGCAGCAATCCCTAAAGCTCTCGCTTTAATACGAATATTGATATCTTTACTAACAAGAATAACTTGGCGATCAGGATTTTGGTTTTTAAGATAGGCGACGATGCCTAAAATTTGGTTATCAGCTTTACTGCCTGCGAGCATTGGTAAATCATGAGGAAGTGCTGTTGTTTGCAAGAAAAGCTTTCCTGTGACATGTGTATTGCCTTTAATACCAAGTGAGCGTCCTTTTTCTAAACTCTCTTCATTCGTTCCTATAATCTCTTCTAAATTACGACTCGTTTGTCTCGCATTACGCGCAACCTCACTGACACCTTTTTTATTATTGTCTAATTCTTCCAAGGTCACCATCGGAAGGTATATATCATGTTCTTCAAATCGGAAAATACTTGAGGGATCGTGCATTAAAACGTTCGTATCTAATACAAAAAGTTTAGTTGCACTATTTTTTTTGACCATAGTTAAATAGAGTTGTGTTGTTTAATAAATTGTAAAACTTCTTTGACGTGACCTTCGACTTTGACACCTCGCCATGCCTGAATCAATTTTCCATCAGGATCAATTACAAAAGTGCTGCGCTCAATACCCCTTACCTGTTTACCATACATATTTTTCATTTTGATGACATTGAATAATTCACAGGCTTTTTCTTCTTCATCACTTAAAAGCTCAAAGGGAAAGGTAAATTTTGCCTTAAAGTTTTCGTGTGACTTTAAAGTATCACGAGAAATGCCGAATATCTCAGCATCAAGAGCCTGAAATTTTTTATAAGCATCTCTAAAGTCAACACCTTGGGTAGTGCAGCCTGGGGTTGCGTCTTTGGGGTAAAAATAAACAACAAGGTAACGACCTTTGAAATCTGACAGATTAAATTGAAGACCACTCGTGCCAGGAAGTTTAAATGAAGGGACTTTTTTATTGATTTCCACGTCTCTATATTAAGCGATTTTTAATAAAAAAGTGATGGGATTTTAGAAAAAAATTGAAGGTTTTAAGGAACTTTTTTTATAAAAAAATTACTTTTTTTGAGCTTTAAAAAAGGCTATCAAATAACTGAATATCGACCCACATATCTTTTTCTAAATGTGCCGTATCTTCATGAAGCACAATAAAACAATTCGCCTCACTCATAGATCTTAGAATACCTGAGCCTTGATCTTTGAGAGGACTCACTTTAAAAGTGCCTTCGTGGCCTTGTTCATAAATACCTCTTTGAAATTCTGTTCGGCCAGGTACTTTTTTAATCGGCGATAAAAGTTGCGCTCTGATGAGGGGTGTTTTGGGAATATGTGTTTGACCTGATAAAGTAAGAATAGCTTCTCTTACAAATTGATAAAAAGTGACCATCGTTGACACAGGATTCCCTGGAAGTCCAAAATAATGACAGTGACCAATTTTTCCATACGCAAGAGGTCGTCCTGGTTTCATAGAAATTTTCCAAAATAAGATTTCGCCTATTTTTTTTAATATTTCTTTCATATAATCCGCTTCGCCGACAGAAACACCTCCTGTTGTAATCACGACATCTGCCATATCACTTGCTTTTTTTAATGTATCTTCAATGATTTTTTTATTGTCAGGGGTGACGCCAAGATCGATCGCTTCCACATCAAGACGTTTTAAAAGGCCAATAAGACTATAGCGATTACTATCGAAAACTTGACCCGCTGACAAAGGATTACCGAGTGAAACAATTTCATCGCCTGTTGAAAAAAAAGCAACTTTAATTTTTCGGTAAACTTTGATTGAATCTATACCAAGTGACGCAAGCAAACCTAAATCACAAGGCTCTATCTTTCGACCGCTTTGAAATACTACTTGTCCACTTTTGATATCCTCTCCTAAGCGTCGAATGTTTTGATTGATATGAGGTTTTATTTTGAATGTAATTACACCTTCATTGAGTTCAACATACTCTTGTGGAATGACCGCGTTTAATCCAAAGGGAATACTGGCCCCTGTCATGATGCGAACGGCTTCATTTGCATTACCTTCTAATTGATTACCTGCCAAGAGTTTGCCTGTCACTTTGAGACTAAAAGGACCGTCACCGTTAAGAATATTTATATTGATTGCATAACCATCCATGGCTGAATTGTCATGATTAGGAACGTTAATGGATGCTGTGATAGATTCCGCGACAATACGATGGAGCGCATCTTTGATATGTATGATTTCTTGTTGATCGCTTGGTTTTAAAAAATTGGCAATCCATGTTTTGGCTTTTTCAACTGACATCGCATTAGGATCATAATCGTGCACTATATTCGATTCAGAAATTAAATCACTTAAGCTGATATCTTTTTTCATAGAGATGTTTTCTTTAATTCTTCTTGTGTATTGATATTAATAAATTGTGAATGATCATGAAATCGCACAATAGAAAAAGATAATTGTCTTATCCAGTCTTCAATCTTGCGTCCTCCTCGATTAAAAAAATCTTGAAGATTTTTTAATGTGGATACATGGCATAAAAGACATGCTGATTGGAGGCCATCCACCGTTTCAGGGACTGCAGCTAGAGTTTTTTGTGCTTTATTTTCTTTTAGTAAATTTGCAATAAGATTATCTGGAAGATTGGGTGTGTCACAAGGTACAAACTGGATCCAATCTGTTTTGATTAACTGTAAGCTAGTTAAGATACCTAAAAGAGGACCTTCTTGAATAGTTAATGCATCATCGATGAGAGGCAAATGAAATCCATCAAAATCATTTTGATTTTGATGCGTATTAATAAAAATATGCGCTGCTTGCGGTTTCATGCGGTCAATGACATGACTAATTAAAGGCTTGCCTTTAAATAAAACAGTTGCCTTATTTTGAACCTGCATACGTTTTGATTGGCCACCAGCTAAAATGACCACAGCGATTTTCTCATCCACTTAAATTTAACCCCCGGTATGCGACATAAAGCGCACGACGGCAGGTTTAGTAATTTCAAGATTAAAATCGTGCGCTTCCGGTTTAACCATCATACTTTCTATAATAGCTTTTTGAATAGGCCAATCTTCATTGGGATATTGTCGCAAGAGAGGCATGAGCTCTATTTTTTCTTCTTGTCCTAAGCATAAAAATAATTCACCTTTCGATGACACTCTCACACGATTGCAGGTGTCGCAGAAATTATGGCTATGTGGAGAAATGAAACCTACTTTAGTTGATTGATTGGCAAGCTGCCAATATTTTGCAGGACCGCCCGAAGTAAAGGTGGTTGGTATTAAATTAAAATAATTTTGTAAATTTTTTAATACTTCATCATTGCTGATGAACGTATCTTTTCTTGTGTGATCAACATCGCCTAAAGGCATTTCTTCTATAAAAGAAATATCCATCTTTTTATGCAATGCAAAATTAACTAAATCGATTGCTTCGTGATCATTAATCCCTTTCATTAAAACGGCATTAAGTTTGAGATTCGAAAAGCCTTCTTTAATCGCCTCATCAATACCGAGCATTACTTTATTTAAGTCACCCGTACGCGTGATTTTTTTGAAAAGAATGGGATCAAGACTATCAAGGCTAATATTAATACGTTTAACTTGAGACATTTTAAGCATATGCGCATGCTGCGCTAGCTGACTACCATTCGTTGTAATGACAATTTCTTTTAGAGGTTTAATAGTTGATATTTCATTAAAAAGCCACGAAATATTTTTTCTAACTAAAGGCTCACCGCCCGTGATCCTTACTTTTGTGACACCAAGAGAGGCGAAAATTTTTATAATTCTTGCGGACTCTTCAAGAGATAGAACTTCATCGCGAGGTAAAAATTGCATATCTTCGCTCATACAATAAACGCAACGAAAATCGCATCGATCAGTAATAGATAATCGAAGATAATTAATCTTTCGATGAAATCGATCTATTAATTCCATAGGGGGATGGCTCTGCGTTGACAATTTAGTTAAGCTAATTGAACTTCGACCAAGCAATCATGGGAGGTTGGTGAGTTTCCCATATCACCAAAAGCATTGGAGCTCACCGAATTGACGACACCATTATTTAGTTGTCTCCAATAGCCAAGCGTCGTCACTACGATTCCTTTATTAACATCAGTTGTTATTTTTGATATAGCTTCAAAGAACCCTCGATCGTTAAATACTTTCGCTCGATCGCCATTTTTAATACCTCTTTCTTCTGCATCCAATGGATGAATCATCACAAACTGGTCTCCTTGAGCCTTAAGTTTATTTTCGATATTGGCGTAACTCGAATTAATGAAACCATGACTTTTTGGTGCCAAAATATTTAATGGATACTTTTTAGCTAAGGCTGGATTTGCGGATGCTGTCTCTTTGGATGGCACATAATCAGGCAACTCAGGAATATCCTCTCCTGGCTGAAAAGCTTCGTACATTTGCCTAAAGGGCCCAGCAACAAAATTCTTAGCCCCAACTATCCTAAATTCACATTTGCCAGATGGCGTTGGAAACTTTCCTTCTTTGTGAGGCGCTCGATTATCTTTTGTACCCACATTGATTCTCGCATAACCATATTTTTTTAAATAATCCAAATCAATATCTTTACAGGCCGGAGAATTCCAGTCGATATAATGTTGAAGACATTCAGTATCCGACCATTTAAAACATTCTTCTTCAAAACCAAATCTTTTAGCAAGACGTCTAAAAATTTCATAATTTGGTACGGCTTCACCTGGGGATTCTATACATTTTGTATTGTAGGTGAGATATAAATGACCCCAAGATAAAATGATATCTTCTTGTTCTGCTCCCATGGATGCTGGGAGAAGAATATCAGCATAGGCTGCAGTATCGGAAATAAAGTGTTCTGCGGAAACTAAAAATAGATCTTCGCGCTTCAAGCCCTCTAATATTTTTTCGCTTTCTGTTGATTGAGTGACGGGATTTGTATTCCAACACATCATTGACTTGATAGGTACTTTTAGTTTTTGTTCGCCCGTTAAAACACGCCCCAGCTGAAGGTTATTTACAACTTGTGTGCCTTTTGGAATTAAGTCAGGCCTGCAAATGACGTCAAATCTGTAAGGCTGCTCCCATACTGGGAATTGAAGGATGCCTCCACCTACATGACGCCAAGCCCCAGTTAGAGCCGGAAGAGATGCAACAGCTCTAATAGCCTGGCCTCCTCCCCAGCTTTTTTCAAGGGCTACACCAATTCTGATAGCCGATGGGTTGGTCGTTGCATATTCTCGGGCTAATTTTCGAATATCATTTGCTAAGACACCTGTGATTTTTTCTGCCCATTCAGGACTTCTCTTTTTTGCAAGTTCTGCTAATTCTGGAAAACCTACTGTATATTTATCTACATAGTCTTGATCCACCAATCCTTCTTCAATAATCACGTGCATCATTGCCATCGCTAAAGCACCATCAGTGCCTGGTTTAGGACAAATATGCCAATCTGCTTCTTTAGCAGTTCTTGAAGCATAAGCGTCAATGACAACAACCTTTGAGCCTTTCTTTTGTGCTTCTTTAACAATATGCCAATGGTGGACATTGGTGCTGACTGAATTACAAGCCCAAATAATAATAAATTTCGAATGAATAAAACTCTCTGGATCGACCCCCGCAGTAGGCCCAAGGGTTAGTAGCCAAGCGGTGGCCGAACCCTCCCCGCAGAATGTTCTTTCAGTAACAGTTGCTCCTAATCGAGCAAAGAAAGAGTCTCCACCGTTCATGCCATGCACTAAGCCTTGATTACCTAAGTAGCTGTTGGGCATAATGGCTTCTGAACCAAATTCTTTAATAATGGATTGCCATTTATCAACTATGGTATCGAGCGCTTCATCCCAGGAAATTCTTTTAAATTGTTTTGTACCCTTCGGACCGATTCGCTTCATAGGGTATAGCAGGCGATCTGGATGATAGTGACGCTTTTCATAATCTTGAAGTTTCACACATAGTCCACCACGGGTCATTGGATGATCCACGTTGCCTTTGACGCCTATGAGTTTATTGTCTTGTACCTCATAAACCATTGAGCAAGTATCAGGACAGTCATGAGGGCAGCCCCCATGAAAATAGTTGCTTTCTTTTTGTGCTTTCATCTTTAATGCCCCTTCAATAATGAAATTACTTAAGTGGATATCATCTTGATAATTTATAATACTATTTTATTTTGCTCTTGAGACAAGCGCTCAAGAAATATCTGGAGATATCGTTGGAAGACCTTGTCTTAAATCCTCAAGATTATAAGATCATTAATCAGCATATTTTGGAGTATCAATCTATGCCTGGGGCCTTATTGCCTCTTTTGCATGCCATTCAAGATGACATAGGCTATGTGCCAGAATTAGCTTATCCTTTAATTGCAAAAGCTTTGAGTTTGTCTGTGGCTGAAGTCCATGGTGTTGTGACTTTTTATCATCATTTTAGAACACATCAACCTGGCCGTCATATTTTACAAGTTTGTCGCGCAGAGTCTTGCCAGGCTATGGGAAGCGACGCGCTTGAAATTCACATTAAAAATAAATTGGGTGTTGAATTTCATGAAACCACTCCTGATGGCACCTTCACTTTAGAGCCTATTTACTGTTTAGGAAATTGTGCATGCTCTCCAAGTGTGATGATTAATGAAGAAGTTTATGGCCGTGTAGACAATAAAAAAATAGATCAACTAATTTCAGATTTAAAGAGTACGTCATGAGCATTAAAATTTTTGTACCTATCGATTCAACAGCACTATCTCTTGGCGCTAATGAAGTTGCCGAAGCAATTTCAAAAGAAGCTCAGGCTAAAAAATTAGACATTCAAATCATTCGCAATAGTTCGCGCGGATTATTTTGGCTGGAAACTTTGGTTGAATTAGAAACGCCTCAAGGCCGCATAGGTTTTGGCCCTATCACTCCAAGCGATGTGAAATCTTTATTTGATGCAGATTTTATAAATGGAGGTAAGCATCCTCTTGCATTAGGTCTTGTCGGAGAGATTGATTGGTTAAAAAAACAAGAGCGCTTAACTTTTGTTCGTATGGGTATTACCGAGCCCGCTAATATTGATCAGTACATGGCGCATGATGGATTTCAAGGCTTAAAAAATGCATTGAATTTGAAACCTGAAGCAATTGTGGAAACCATTACAGCTTCTGGTCTGCGAGGCCGAGGTGGTGCAGCTTTTCCTACAGGAATTAAATGGAAAACGGTATTAGATACCAAAGCTACACAAAAATATATTGTATGTAATGCAGATGAAGGTGATTCAGGCACGTATTCAGATCGTATGATTATGGAAGGCGATCCCTTTGTTTTGATTGAGGGTATGATTATCGCTGGCCTTGCTGTAGGCGCCACACAAGGATATATCTATTTACGCTCCGAATATCCTCATGCACTAAAAACTTTAAATGAAGCCATTCGCCAAGCGACAAAGATTGGTTATCTAGGCGAAGATATTTTGAAGTCAGGTAAATCTTTTCATTTAGAAGTAAGACGCGCAGCAGGCGCGTATATTTGTGGTGAAGAAACTTCGATGTTAGAGAGCCTAGAAGGCAAAAGAGGATTGGTGCGATTTAAACCACCGCTTCCCGCAATCGAAGGTCTATTTGGTAAACCTACGGTTGTAAACAACGTGATTTCATTAGCGACTGTACCCATTATTTTGGCTAAAGGTGCTAAGTATTATCAAGATTTTGGTATGGGTAAATCACGAGGCACGCTTCCTATTCAGTTAGCAGGAAATTTAAAGCGCACGGGTCTTGTTGAGAAAGCCTTTGGTATAACTTTAAGGGAGCTTCTTTACGATTTTGGCGGAGGCTCTTTATCAGGCAAGCCTATTAAAGCAGTGCAAGTAGGCGGACCCTTGGGCGCCTATTTACCCGAATCGCAATTTGATACCCCACTCGATTATGAAAAATTTTCTGAAATCTGGGCCGTTTTGGGTCACGGCGGTATTGTGGCATTTGATGAGACGGTTAATATGGCAAAGATGGCGCGCTATGCATTTGATTTTTGTGCAATTGAATCTTGCGGAAAATGTACACCTTGTCGAATTGGCTCGACGCGCGGTGTTGAAGTGATAGATCATATTATGCAAGGGCATGATGTTAAGAAACACGTGGCATTAATTAGAGATCTTTCAGATACCATGTTAAATGGTTCTTTATGTGCTTTAGGTGGTATGACGCCTTACCCCGTTTTGAGCGCTTTAAATCATTTCCCTAAAGACTTTGGGGTTGATGCAAAAGAGCCCAAGGCATAGACTAATACGTTGATTTATTTCGAGAAAACCTATGGATGATGTAAAAGATTTTGGAACACCAAAAAGAACTTCAGATAAGACGATCAATTTAACGATTGATGGCGTATCTGTTTCTGTGCCTGAGGGCACTTCCATTATGCATGCCGCATCTGTATCGGGTGTCACTGTACCTAAATTATGTGCCACAGATAGTTTAGAGCCCTTTGGTTCATGCCGTCTCTGCCTCGTTGAAATTGAAGGTCGTCGAGGCTATCCAGCTTCATGCACAACACCTGTTGCTGAAGGTATTAAAGTGCACACACAAACACCCAAGCTCGCCGACATTAGGCGTGGTGTGATGGAACTCTATATTTCAGACCATCCTTTAGATTGTCTAACCTGCGCTACGAATGGCGATTGCGAATTACAAGATATGGCAGGCGCTGTTGGCCTTCGGGATGTGCGTTATGGCTACGAAGGAGAAAACCATTTACAGAGTGTTAAAGACACTTCAAATCCTTATTTCACGTTTGATCCTTCTAAGTGCATTGTATGTTCAAGATGCGTCAGAGCCTGTGAAGAAGTTCAAGGTACATTTGCACTGACTATTCAAGGCCGTGGGTTTGATTCTAAAGTGTCAGCAGGTAATAAAGATTTTAAAGATTCAGAATGCGTTTCATGTGGTGCCTGCGTGCAGGCTTGTCCAACCGCTACCTTGATTGAAAATACCATCATTGAAGCAGGCGTTCCCGAACATAGTGTCACAACGACTTGTGCATATTGTGGTGTCGGTTGTTCATTCCATGCAGAAATGAAAGGCGAAGAAGTAGTTCGTATGACGCCTAATAAAGATGGCGGTGCTAATCATGGACATTCCTGCGTTAAAGGAAGGTTTGCTTGGGGATACGCCACACATAAAGATCGCATCACCACACCTATGATTCGTAAAAGCATTCATGATCCCTGGGAAAAAGTAACATGGGATGTTGCGATTAATTATGCAGCAAGTGAAATTCAGCGCATTCAAAAAAAATATGGTCGCGATTCAGTCGGTGCGATTTCATCTTCACGATGTACGAATGAAGAAGTATATGTTGTTCAAAAATTAGTGCGTGCAGCTTTAGGCAATAATAATGTGGATACTTGCGCGCGTGTGTGTCATTCACCGACAGGATATGGACTTAAACAAACGCTAGGTGAATCAGCAGGTACACAAAATTTTGACTCAGTCCTGCATTCGGATGTGATTATGATTATTGGGGCTAACCCAACAGACGGCCATCCTGTATTCGCGTCACAAATGAAAAGACGTTTAAGGGAAGGTGCGAAACTTATCATTGTTGATCCTCGCGCTATCGATCTTGTCGATAACACGCCTCATATCAAAGCTGATTATCATTTAAAGCTTAAACCTGGTTCCAATGTAGCTATGGTCAATGCATTGGCCCATACGATTGTTACTGAAAAACTCATGAATGATTCTTTCATTAAAGCACGATGTGAAGATGAAGCCTTTAAAGTATGGAAAGATTTTATTGTTAAACCTGAAAACTCACCTGAAGCGATGAGCGCATTTACAGGGGTAGATGCTAAAGATGTAAGAGCTGCTGCAAAACTTTATGCTAAAGGTGGTAATGCTGCGATTTATTATGGATTGGGTGTGACTGAACATAGTCAAGGCTCAACAATGGTTATGGGTATCGCTAATCTTGCTATGTTGACAGGTAACATCGGACGAGAGGGTGTAGGGGTTAACCCTTTACGAGGACAAAATAATGTTCAAGGCGCCTGCGACATGGGATCGTTTCCCCATGAATTCCCAGGATATCGACATGTATCTGATAAAGCAACCTTAGCTTTATTTGAAAAAGCATGGGATGTGAAATTACAAAATGAACCCGGTCTAAGAATTCCAAATATGTTAGATGTTGCGATAGATGGACAATTCAAGGCACTTTATTGTGAAGGAGAAGACATTGCACAATCTGATCCAAATACGCAGCACGTGACACATGCATTGGAGTCGATGGAGTGTGTAATCGTACAAGATTTATTTTTAAATGAAACCGCGATGTATGCGCATGTATTCTTCCCAGGCTCTTCATTCTTAGAAAAGAATGGCACATTTACAAATGCAGAAAGACGTATTTCGAGAGTAAGAAAAGTGATGTCTCCTAAGAATGGTTATGAAGATTGGGAGATCACACAGATGCTTAGTAATGCATTAGGTTACAAAATGGAGTACAAGCATGCCTCAGACATTATGGATGAGATTGCAAAACTTACCCCCACATTTACAGGTGTGAGTTATCAGAAGTTAGATGAATTAGGAAGTATTCAATGGCCTTGTAATGAAGAGCATCCTCTTGGAACACCCACCATGCATATCGATGAATTCGTCCGTGGCAAAGGTAAATTTATTATTACTGAGTATGTGCCCACTTCTGAAAAAGTGACACAGAAATTTCCACTCATTTTAACGACAGGCAGAATACTTTCTCAATACAATGTGGGCGCACAAACAAGAAGAACAAAAAATGTTGCGTGGCATGAAGAGGATGTGGTTGAGATTCATCCGCATGATGCCGAAGAGAGAGGTATTCAATCGGGTGATTGGGTAGGTATTGTAAGTCGAGCAGGGGAAACTGTATTAAGAGCTCATATTACAGAGCGCGTTCAGCCCGGTGTGATTTACACAACATTCCATCATCCTGAATCAGGGGCCAATGTGATTACGACAGACAACTCAGATTGGGCTACAAATTGCCCTGAATTTAAAGTGACAGCGGTGCAAGTCAGCAAGGTGACACAATTATCTGATTGGCAGAAACAATATCAACATTTCAGTGAAGAGCAAATTGAATTTGCAGGTAAATCTAACGCATTAAAAATTCATTAGCTTTAATCAGTGGCACAAAATCTTTTTATTGATACAGAGCATAGCTTTAGGACTTATGAAGTTTTAAAAAGCTATGCAAATAAGATCGAAAAAGATGATATTGCAGAAGAAGTGCCGATTGCATTTGTCTATAACGGCGTCTCCCATGCTGTCATGCTTGCCTCTCCCTCAGACCTTGAAGATTTTGCTTTAGGCTTTTCTATTTCAGAAGGTATTGTAGAAAATAAAAGTGATGTGTACGGGATTGAAATTATTCATCAAGCTAATGGCATCGAACTTCAAATTGATGTCGCGTCAGCGTGTTTTCAGTCACTCAAAGATAAAAGAAGAAATTTGCTTGGCCGAACAGGCTGTGGTTTATGTGGCGCTGAAAATTTAGACCAAGCATTAAGATTGCCAGAAAAAAAAATAGATTATCCTTTAGCGATTGAAGAGAGTGCGATGATTAAAGCGCTCGAGGCAATCCATACCTCACAAACATTGCAAAAGAGGACAGGTGCGACACATGCATGCGCATGGGCCAACCAAGAAGGCGAGATTCAAATTGTGCGGGAAGATGTGGGTCGACACAACGCCTTAGATAAATTGATTGGTGCACTTAAATCAAAAGACATCACCGATCAAGGTTTTGTGATCACAACTAGTCGTGCAAGTTATGAGATGGTCCAAAAAACACTGATGCTAGGTGCTTCGATGTTGATCGCTATATCGGCACCCACGGGACTTGCCATACGATCTGCGTTAAAATACGGCTTATGTTTGGTTGGCTTCGCAAGAACCCCCCAGTATGTAATTTATACTTATGCTGAAAGAGTTAAAAAAAATTAATTATGAATATTGATCAACTTGTTACCATGGCCAATCAGATCGGCTCTTTTTTTAAATCCTATCCGGATCAAGAAAAAGCGAAAGAAGAGATTGCAAATCATTTAAAGAAATTTTGGGCGCCACCTATGCGCAATCAAATTAAAGAGCACGTTGCAAAAAATGCGGGTAGAGATTTAGAAGTTATTGTGATTGATGCAATCAAAAAGTATCTTTGATTTTTTATTCTTTATAGAATAGTTTGTAATTATTTTTATCGCCAGGTTGTTTTCCACTCCAAACTAATTTCCAATTTTCAGTCATCGGTGGGAGATCTTTTTTGTGTGATTGATACACAAGTAAGTAATGACAATTACTTCGGTCGCCTTCCCTGGTGGCTTTGATATTTAAATAATAATCAATCAAATCAATTTGTGCATCATTGATATTGTGTGTAGTGAGACAAGTTTTATCTTGGATGACTTTTTCCATAGATAAAAAGAGCGGACTAAAGTCTTTTTTGTGATTAATCCATGGAAGCCATAAAGCCATTAAAAGAGCCCAGCTTACTGTGAGGCCAATTGACCAATTGGTTGTGCATGAGCGATTTGTAATTCTTGTTTTAATCATAGAAAAAATCCAAATCACTGTCAGAAGTATTGCAATGATTAAAATAAAAACATTGAAATGAGATTCATTCGTTTGTGCTAAAAATTGCATGCGTTCATATGTTTTTTGTGGGTAGCCTGTAAGCATTGCACTCCAACCAAGCCAAATAAGAAAGAGGAGGGTTGAAAATAAAATAATGCCAAACCAGTTCAATGCACTCGCCGCACCTCTTCTTAAAGTCTCAATACTTCCTGCTGCAATAGTGGATAGTGGAATTAAAAATGGCATTAAGAGTGCTTGATTTGTTTTTGTATAAGCAGCAGTGATGATGAGTGTCGATATGAAGAAAATAATAGGTAATTGAAATTTAGCTTGGGACCACATTTTATGTTTGAACTTCCACAAACCCCAAATAGCCAAAGGAAGCGCTGGCCAAGTAAACCATGAAAGATTCTTGATATAAAAAATATAATTTTGTGTTTGAAATAAATAGAAGCTATTTATCCATTTCATAAATATGTCATGTTGGTACCACCAGAGAAGAGTTGGCCATATGATTAAAAAAGGTAAGCTTGCGAGTAGACTTAAGCTCAAAACAAGACCATAACGTCGTGTACGCCATATTTCAAAACATATTGGTAGAAGAAGTGCTGAAAGCATAAGGATAAGAAGTGGTAAGATACCTCCTGATAAAAAGCTTAATCCTAAACCCACCCCTAAAAGCATGGCCGACCTAAAAGGGCGTCTTTTGGAAAGAGCCAAGCCATAAAATCCCATAGTGAGACCTGTTAATGTTGCAATACCAGGCATCAATGTATGGACATTAAGAATGAGGCCGACCGAACCTATAAAAATAAGTGCTGCTTGTCTTCCAAAACCGATACCCCATAATTCTCGATTTGCCATACCGATCATTAAGATAGTAAATCCCATCCATAAAGCATTAACGAGGCGACTGGCATCATGGAGAGATATTAAGGGTGTGAAAAGTTCGCCAAGGATGGCCCCGGTCCAATAGTAAAGGGGTGGATTGGCAAGTGAATCCTCACTTGCTGCTAGAGGCGCTAACACATGACCATTCAATACAGCATGAATTGCACTTATACTTTGAGTTTCATAGCCTTTCCATGGCGCATGACCAAAAAGACCTGCAAATACCCAGATCAAACATAACACAATGAAAGAATGAATTTTGGCCCGCTCACCCAATCGGCTTCGGGGGGTGGCCATATTATCTTGCCAATCATGTTCGAGTTGAAATCGCATAATTTATAAAAAAAAAGGCAGCTTATGCTGCCTTTTGATATAGGAATGAATCCTTACATGCCATATTTTTGTTTGAATTTCTCAACGCGGCCTGCAGTATCTAAAATCTTTTGTTTGCCTGTATAGAAAGGGTGACATTGTGAGCAAACTTCAATGTTCATATCTTTTCCAACAGTTGAATGTGTCTTGAATTTATTACCACAGCTACATGTGATATTAATTTCAGGGTAATTTGGGTGTGTATCGGCTTTCATAATTTTTCCAACTTTCGTTCAATAGATGCGCATTATCAATGATTTAGGATCAAAAATCAATCAATTTTACGCCTTAACCTCTTCGCATACTGTCAAAGAAGTCATTATTATTTTTAGTAGCTTTAATCTTATCCAGTAAGAATTCCATCGCTTCCAAGTCATCCATTGGATGTAGAAGTTTTCTAAGTACCCAGATTTTCTGTAAATTATCTTTAGGAATAAGGAGTTCTTCCTTGCGGGTGCCTGATTTATTGACATTAATTGCAGGATAGAGTCGTTTTTCAGCCATTTTACGATCTAAGTGAATTTCCATATTGCCGGTACCCTTAAATTCTTCGTAAATCACATCATCCATACGAGAACCTGTATCAATGAGAGCAGTGGCTAATATAGTGAGAGAACCCCCTTCTTCAATATTCCGCGCTGCACCAAAGAAACGTTTTGGTTTTTGAAGTGCATTGGCATCGACACCACCGGTTAGTACCTTGCCAGATGAAGGAATGACTGTGTTATAAGCTCTCGCTAATCTTGTAATGGAATCTAAAAGAATGACTACATCTTTTTTATGTTCAACAAGACGCTTCGCTTTTTCAAGCACCATTTCAGCGACTTGAACGTGACGTGTTGCTGGCTCATCGAATGTAGATGCAACGACTTCACCTTTCACAGATCTTGTCATTTCAGTTACTTCCTCTGGTCTTTCGTCAATCAAAAGCACAATCAAAGAAACGTCAGGATGATTCGCAGTAATCGCATGCGCAATATTTTGCATCATGACAGTTTTGCCACTTTTAGGGCTCGCTACGATCAAACCGCGTTGCCCTTTACCAATAGGCGCGATCATATCAATCACACGACTTGTAATATTTTCTTCGCCATTAATATCTCTTTCTAACGTAAGAGGTATAGTTGGGAAAAGAGGCGTTAAGTTTTCAAAAAGAATTTTGTGTTTTGTATTTTCTGGAGCTTCATTATTTACTTGATCAACTTTGACCAGTGCAAAGTAACGCTCACCATCTTTAGGCGTTCTAATTTCACCTTGAATTGTGTCGCCCGTATGAAGATTGAAGCGGCGAATTTGTGAAGGTGACACATAGATATCATCAGGACCTGCTAGGTATGAAGTATCTGGTGATCTTAGGAATCCAAAGCCATCTTGAAGCACCTCTAAAGTCCCATCTCCAAAAATACTGTCCCCTTTTTTTGCCTTATTTTTTAAGATCGCGAAGATCAAGTCTTGCTTTCTCATACGACTCGCATTTTCGATTTCGTCTGTGATCGCCATTTCTACGAGTTGTGCAATAGGGAGGTGTTTTAATTCAGATAAATGCATGTTTGAGGGTTTCCGATTAGTGTTACGTTGAGGGGTTTTTTAAGGAGGGGTATTAGCTTTAGATATTGCTATCAATAAATGTGGTTAATTGGGATTTTGATAAGGCGCCAACTTTAGTTGCTTCGACATTACCATTTTTAAAAATCATTAAAGTAGGAATGCCTCTGATGCCAAACTTAGCTGGAGTTTGAGCATTCTCATCAATATTCAGTTTAGCAATCTTTAATTTACCGTCGTAGTCTTTACATATTTCATCAAGAATTGGCGCAATCATTTTGCAAGGCCCACACCATTCTGCCCAATAGTCTACAAGAACAGGGACGGTAGATTGAAGCACTTCAGTTTCAAAAGTTGCGTCTGATAAATGGATAATATTTTTACTCATGATGACCTCTAATGGATTAAATCTGTAATTAAGCTAGCTAGTGTTACGGGCAATTTATTTTGGGATTTAAGAACTAACTTGAATGTTTTGAAAAAACTATGAAAATCATTATAGCAACATCTTCAATTAAAT
Source organism: Candidatus Methylopumilus rimovensis (assembly GCF_006364615.1). Lineage (NCBI taxonomy): Bacteria > Pseudomonadati > Pseudomonadota > Betaproteobacteria > Nitrosomonadales > Methylophilaceae > Candidatus Methylopumilus > Candidatus Methylopumilus rimovensis. The sequence continues at coordinate 237,809 of NZ_CP040986.1, forward strand.
CAAATAACACCTAAGACCCTGATTTTATAGGGCCCAAGGCTGTTTAATAGTTCTTTATTTTCAATAAGTTAAGCTTAAAGACAAATCGTTTTATTTATTGATGTATTCAAATAACTTAACGACTTTAGTGACTTTGCTTGTATTTTTAGCAATATCTTCAGCCTCTTTAGCTTCTTTCTCATTCAAAATACCCATGAGATAAACGACTTTATTTTCTGTGATTACTTTGACATGGAACGGCGATACTTTATTTTCTTTAAATAAACGTGCTTTAACATTAGAGGTAATTAAAGTATCTTCTGCACGAGAGGAAATAGAAGCGATAGCATCCACAGTTAATTCGTTAGTGACAGATTTTACATTGGTAATTTCTTTCACTTTATTTTCGATCTTTGTTTTGACTTCTTGGTTTTGAACTTGACCTACAATAAGGACGTGACCATTGTAGCTAAACACACTTGAACTTACCTCTTCCTTGATGTTTTGAATAGCACCAAACGCTTTTAATTCAATGGTTGTATCTTCAGTAATGATCCCCGGGGTTCTTCGATCTGCAGCCGTATCAATGCCTATAGCGCCGCCGCCAATGATAGCAGCTGGGCATCCGAAGAGTTGTAATAAGATGAATGAGATAAAAAGTAATTTGATATGTTTAAGCATAGTTTCCTCTAAACTTTTATTAACATAGTGTTGATATGTGACAAAATGATTATATCTCTTTTAAAGAGGTCTTGAGTGAGCGAATTAAAAGAGCTTTCTTGAGCGCTTTAAAAATAATTGGGCCGTTAATGATGAGTGGAAAATTGTATGTAGTAGCGACCCCTATAGGCAATTTAAATGATATTACCTATAGAGCGCTTGAAACTTTTAAATCAGTAGACCTGATTGCTTCCGAAGATACAAGACATACTCAAGGTCTTTTATCCCATTTTTCCATTGAAAAAAAACAATTTGCAGTGCATCAACACAATGAAAAAGCGTCCGCACAAAAAATCATTGAATACTTAAAAGATGGAAAACATATTGCATTGGTGACAGATGCAGGGACCCCTAATATAAGCGATCCTGGCGGTTTGATTGTGAAGGGGGTGGCAGCAGCTGGTTTTGAAATTATTCCTATTCCAGGCGTCTCGGCAGTTACGACTGCTTATTCTGTTTCAGGGATGGAATATACAAGCTTTCATTTTTATGGATTTTTACCGACCACCAGCAGTCAAAGAATAAAAGTATTTGAGAGCCTTCAAATACAATCATGCCCCATGATTTTTTATGAGGCACCTCACCGTATCATTAAAACCTTAAGCGATATGGCTGTTTTTTTTGGGGATCAACATGAGATTGTCGTAGCACGTGAACTTACTAAAACATTTGAAAGTATTTATCGGGGTAAAATTTCAAAGGTTAAAGAAACGATTGAAAGCGATAGTAATTTTCAAAAGGGCGAGTTTGTGATTCTAGTTTCTCCCATTTGCCATGAAAAAAAAGAATTGCTCACCGAAGATCAGCATAGAATATTAAAAATATTACTCAATCATATGCCTACCAATGCGGCAGTGAAATTAGGCGTTGAGATATTAAAAGTCAATAAGAATTATTTATATGAGGAGGCTTTGAAAGTAAAAAAACATGACTAAGACTTTAACGATTACCACCCCAGATGATTTTCATGTGCATTTAAGAGATGATGCACTTATGGCTTCAGTCGTTCCTTATACTGCGAAGCAATTTGCGAGAGCGCTTGTGATGCCTAATTTAAAACCGCCTATCACGACAGTAGACCAAGCAATTCAATATGAATCTAGAATTAAAAGTGCTTTGGAAAGTGATAACCACTTTCAACCTCTCATGACTTTATATCTCACAGATAAAACTTCACTCGATGAAATTAAAAAGATCCCTGAATATAAACAAATTGTAGGTATTAAATATTACCCAGCGGGTGCCACAACCAATTCAGATTCTGGCGTCAGAAATATTGATGATCGTTATGATGTTTTTGAGCTCATGGAAAAATTAGATGTAGCCCTTTTATTACATGGTGAAGTGGTAGATCCAGGAATTGATATTTTTGATCGAGAAAAAGTATTCATTGATCAGCATTTATTAAAAATACATAAAACATTTCCTAATTTGAGAATTGTGTTGGAACACATCACCACGAAAGATTCTACTGATTTTATTTTAAGTAGCTCTAAAAAAGTGGCGGCTACGATTACACCACAACATCTTTTATTGAATAGAAATCATATGTTTATAGGTGGCATCAATCCACATCATTACTGTTTACCTATTTTAAAAAGAGAAGCGCATCGACAAGCACTTTTAAGCGCAGCATCATCAGGCAATCCAAAATTCTTTTTAGGCACTGATAGTGCGCCTCACCTAAAATCGACAAAAGAAAATGCTTGCGGTTGCGCAGGTATTTTTTCTGCAGCAAGTGCTATTGAGCTTTATGCTGAAGTATTTGACGAGCTCAATGCGATAGACAAATTAGAAGGTTTTGCAAGTTTTTACGGTGCCGATTTCTACGGATTAGAAAGAAATAAATCATCAATCAATCTTATTAAAGAAGAGTGGGCTGTGCCTGAAAAAATTACTGTAGGTGATGAAGCAATTATTCCGCTATATGCTGGAAGAAAAATTTCCTGGCGAGTAATATAGTTTTTTATTATGAAGTCGATCGCCATCATTGACGTTAATAACTTCTATGTCAGCTGTGAAAGAGTATTTAACCCTAAGCTAGAAAATAAACCCGTGGTGGTATTAAGTAACAATGATGGATGTGCTATTTCTCGTTCAAATGAAGCTAAAGCACTTGGTATTAAAATGGGAACACCTTGGTTTAAGTTTAAAGAGTTTGCTAAGCAAGAAAACGTCACAGCACTCTCATCCAATTACACTTTGTATTTAGATATGAGTCATCGTGTCATGACATTGCTTTCTAAATTTAGTCCAGATCAAGAAGTTTATTCTATAGATGAGTCATTTTTAGATTTAACATCATTCAAGTCCAAAGATCTTATTCAATATAGTCAGCAAATTAAAACTAAGATAAAACAATGGACAGGACTTCCTGTATCTATAGGCATAGGCTCCACTAAAACTTTATCTAAACTAGCTAATCACATCGCAAAGAAAAATTCTTCATTTAAAGGCGTATGTAATTTAAATGTCATGGATCAAGATACGCTTGAAACTTGGATGAGTCATATTCCAGTAAATGAAGTGTGGGGCGTTGGAAGATCGTTAGCACCTAAACTGAATCAACTCGGTATTATTTCTGTTCTAGATTTAAAACTTGCAGATCCAGACTATATACGCCAACAATTTAGTATCGTCCTTGAAAAAACGGTGCGTGAATTGAATGGTGTGATGTGTATGGAATTAAAAAATATAGAAGAGCCTAATAAAGAAATTATAGTGTCTCGTTCTTTTGGTAGACGAGTCAAAGACAAACAAGAGCTCATAGAAGCTATCACTTCATATACAAGTCGAGCGGCTGAAAGAATGAGAAAACAGGAATCAGTCGCTACATCTTTGTATGTTTATATCAGAACAAGCCCGCATGATGATAAAAAGCAATATGCGAATGGAGTCAATATTCCATTATTTCAGCCGACTGATGATTCAATGGCATTAACCAATGCCGCTTTATTGGGACTGGATTATATTTACCGCGAGGGTTTTGATTATCAAAAAGCAGGTGTCACGCTTTGTAATTTAACCTCTAAAGATAAAATGCAAGGCAATTTATTTAACGATACCATCGCTCATTCACGCATGAAAATTATGGACACCATCAATCAAAGATGGAAAGGTAAATTAAAGTTAGGTAGCGAAGGGGTGACAAAAGAATGGGAAATGAAGGCCCAATTCAAATCAAGAAATTACACAACTGATTGGGATCAGTTGATGATCGCGAGTTAATTAAAAAACTGATTCAATAAGCTAGGATGAAGTTCTTTTTCGGTTAAGTCCATTAATTTGGAACATTTTATATTTAAAGCTTTGGATAATTTAAATACCGTCTCAATGGAAGGTATTTTTTTTCCATATTCGAGTTCAGATATATATACCCTTGCAATTTCAGCTTGTAATGACAAATCTTCTTGAGTCAAATTTTTCTTTAACCGAATTTTTTTTAAGGCCCTGCCGAATGCTTTTGCTTTTGTCATGCCGCAAGGTTAAATATCTATTAGCAGCCTGTCTTCCGTCTATAGTTTACCAAATTTTTTGTAATCAAAGGCTAGCAATCGACTCATGATTTTTTGTAAACTTTAAACAGCAAAAATATAGCCTTAGTAAGCACATGAATTCAACGCACTAAAAAATTGCATTTTATGGGTATGCTAAAATTCATGTGAAGCTGACTAGACAGTCGCTGCTTGTTAACTCAAGGAGAGGAAAGTCCGGGCTCCATAGAGCGGAGTGACGGCTAACGGCCGTACGTTGCAAAACGAGGAATAGGGCCACAGAGACGAGCGTATTTAGTTACGGTGAAACGCGGTAACCTCCACTCGGAGCAAAGTCAAATAGGGTAGTAATAGCACTGCTCGTGTTGCTACCGGGTAGACTGCTTGAGCGCATGAGTAATCATGTGCCTAGATGAATGACTGTCCACGACAGAACCCGGCTTATCGGTTGGCTTCAACTTTTTGTTACAAATTCCTTGGTTTTATCCGTCCAAACCCTTGTCAGATATGAAAAAACCCTCAAAAAAAGAGCTTGCACAGCTCTTTTTTATTATCTATAGTGTCATTAGTGGAAAAAAGTGGTTTTTTGTGGGAAATTTCTAAGTAGAACTAAGGGTATTTAGTAATTTCCCACTTTTTTTGAATTGAACAACGGGTTGGGAATTATGTTTAGAGGCGCTAATCTCTTGAATATTGATGCTAAAGGCAGGATGGCAATGCCGACTAAGCATCGAGAGACTTTACTTGTCCAATCCTCAGGCGACTTAGTCATTACAGCACACCCCCACGGATGTTTATTGCTTTACCCCCAAATTGCTTGGGAACCTATTCAGTCAAAAATCATGGCACTTTCAAGCTTTGATAAAAAGTCGAGCGCTTTACAAAGATTGCTCGTGGGCTATGCAGAAGACATATCTCTCGATACAGCAGGACGATTGCTTCTATCTCAGGTGCTAAGAGAATTTGCAAGTATAGATAAGCAAGCCATGTTAGTGGGCCAAGGTAGTCATTTTGAGCTTTGGGATAAAGAAGCTTGGGATCAGCAAATGCAAAATGCGACACAACAAGACGCTTCAAGTATGCCGATTGAACTCGAAGGATTCTCTCTTTAATAATGCAAATTAATTTAGTGACAGATGAATCAAGCCCAACCTAATTCTAATCATGAGCACATCACTGTCCTATTGCATGAAGCGGTTGACCATTTAGTTTTAAAAAAAGATGGCGTCTATGTAGATTGCACGTTTGGCCGGGGTGGTCACAGTAAATTAATTTTAGAAAAATTAAACCAAGAAGGCAGATTAATCGCGATCGATCGAGATAAAACTGCGTATGAAGAAGGTTTAAAAATTAAAGATGCAAGATTCGAAATCGTGCACAAGCATTTTTCAGAGATTGATGAAGTTTTAAAAGCTAAAGGTATTTCGAAGGTAGATGGTGTACTTCTTGATTTAGGTATTTCATCACCACAAATTGACGAAGGCGATCGCGGCTTTAGTTTTAGATTTGATGCGTATTTAGATATGCGCATGGATCAGACGAAAGGACTCACAGCAGCAGAAGTCTTGAAAGATATTGAACAGAAAGAATTAGAAAAGATTTTAAAAGAATACGGCGAAGAAAAATTTGCTAGAAGAATTTCGACTGCGATTATTAAAGAAAGAGATGAGGTGGGCTCGATTGAAACGACAAAACAGCTTTCAAAAATTGTCGCGGACCATATGCCCAAAAAAGAAATTGGGCAAGATCCTGCAACAAGAACATTTCAAGCATTAAGGATCTATGTCAATCGGGAACTCGAAGAGTTGAAAGAAGTTTTGCCTAAAATTTTAGAGCGATTAAAAACAGGCGGCATTATGGTGGTGATTAGTTTTCATTCTCTCGAAGACAGAATTGTGAAGCAGTTTATTAATGATGAGAAAAATAGAGATACGTTACCTTCAAATTTTCCAATTAGAAGTGAAGAATTGCCAAAGCCTCGATTAAATATTGTGACAAAGCCAATAAGGGCGAGTGAAGAAGAGGTGAAATATAATCCACGATCGAGAAGCGGCATTATGCGAGTGGCTGAGAGGACTGCATATTAGATGACAAAAATAAACTTCATTTTATTTTTTGTAATCGTGCTTATGGCTCTTGCAAAAGTAAATTCTCAACATCAGTCAAGAAGATTGTATTTTGAGCTTGGACAACAAAAGGAGATTGGACAAAAGTTAAATGCAGAATACAGCCAGCTTCAGTTAGAACAAAGCACGTGGGCTATGCATGGAAGAATTGAAGATATAGCCAAGAAATCATTAAAGATGAAAAGTCCTGAGCCTAAAAAAATTATTTTGTTGGAGCACCCTTGAGTTTATTTATAAACAATAAGGTTGAAAAAACATTCTTCGAACTTTCCGGAATTCGCAGAAGATTAATTCTACTTTTATTTTTAGCTGGATTTTTAACGCTTATATTTAGAGCGCTATATTTACAAAGTTTAGATAAAAACTTTTTGCAATCAAAAGGAAATGCAACAAGTACACGAGTAATTTCTCTTTATGCAGATAGAGGAAAAATTACAGATAGGAATGGAGATATTTTAGCGATAAGCAGTCCAGTCGAGTCAGTGTGGGCAAATCCACCGAACGTTAAAATAAATAAAGATCAAAAATTAGAATTAGAAAATATTCTTAAGTTAAGCAGCGAAGAAGTTGATCGAAAACTACTCAATAATAAAAAGGAATTTATATACCTCAAGAGACAGATTTCACCTGACGATGCAAGAAGACTCCAAGCACTTAAAATACCGGGAATATTTTTTCAAAAAGAGTTTAAGAGATTTTATCCAGCTGCTGATGTAACAGCTAATTTAGTTGGATTTACTAATCTCGATAATATAGGGCAAGAAGGTATTGAACTTGCTCAAAATAAATCCCTTTCCGGCAAGATCGGCAGTAAAAAAGTAATTAAAGATAATGCTGGAAAGATTGTTGATGACCTTCAAGAGGTTAAGTTGCCTCAAGATGGCCATGACATAAAACTTTCTATTGATTCAAGAATTCAATATTTAACTTATAGAGAGTTAGCGAAATCAATTGAGATTCATAAAGCTAAAGCAGGTTCAGCCATCGTATTAGATGCCAAGACAGGGGAAATATTAGCCATGGCTAATCTCCCTTCATACAATCCAAATAATCTTAATGAAGGCGCAGGCCCAACAAGAAATCGAGCAGTGACAGATGTATTTGAGCCTGGATCAACAATTAAACCATTCACTGTGTCTTCAGCATTAGATGCAGGAATACTTAATCCTAGTTCATTGGTCGAAGTTTCGTCAGGATTTATGAAAATTGGATCAGCTACAATTCATGATGCACACGCTGACGAAACAAAACCTTTTATGACAGTTTCAGAGGTTATTGCAAAATCTTCTAATGTTGGAGCAGCAAGAATTGGATTAATGCAAACACCTAAAAATTTATGGTCAACTTTTAACAAAGTAGGTTTTGGAATGCAAACAGGGGTTGGATTTCCCGGGGAAGTATCTGGAAGAATTCGTGATTATAAAAATTGGGGAAAAGTAGATCAAGCAACTATATCTTTTGGACATGGTATTAATTTAACACTTCTTCAATTAGCGCAATCATATACAGTTTTTGCCAATGATGGGGAAATGAAGCCAGTCACAATGTTCAAAAAAGAAGAGACACCTATAGGGACGAAAGTATTCTCGAAGCAAACTGTTAGAACAATGGTGGAAATGATGGAGCAAGTTGTTGAGGAAGGTACTGGAGGCAATGCAAAAATTATGGGATATAGAGTTGCAGGTAAAACAGGTACAGCTGAAAAAATTGGAGCAAATGGAGCTTATGAAAAAAATAAAAATATAGGCTCATTTATAGGCTTAGCCCCAGCTTCCAATCCAAGAATTATTATGGCAGTGATGATAGATGAGCCAAGTCTTGGAAGCCATTACGGAGGGGCTGTAGCAGCGCCAGTTTTTAGTAGTGTGATGGCCGATGTCATGAAAATATTAAAAATTCCACAGGATATAAAAACTCAAAATAAAGTTATACCGCAAGATAAAGGTAGTTCAAAAGAAACGATATGAACAATGTATTAAAAAAAATTGGACATCATCTCTCTGATATATCAAACGATAGTAGACATACAAAAAAGAATTCTTTATTTCTAGCTTATCCTGGGGCGCATCATGATGGTAGAAATTATATAGAAGCAGCCATTAAAAAAGGTGCCAAAGTAATACTCTATGAAAAGAAAAATTTTATATGGAAAAAATCATGGAGTGTAAACCATTGCCCTATAGAGGATTTGAAAGCTAAAGAAGGTGAAATTGCTCACACATTTTTTAAAGAACCCTCTAAGCATTTACATACAATTGGTATTACCGGCACAAATGGTAAGACATCATGTGCTTTCTGGATAGCAGAAATACAAAATCTTATGGGCAAAAAATCAGGCTTAATAGGAACGCTTGGATATGGATACAAAAAATTAAAATTGCATGAATATACAACTCCTGATGCAATATCTAGCCATCGCATCTTAAAACAATTTAAAGACAAGAAAATGAAATCAGCAGTGATGGAAGTTTCATCACATGCTTTATCTCAGGGAAGAGTGAATGGTATTCTTTTTGATATTGCCTTATTCACAAATTTAACAAGAGACCATTTAGATTATCATCTCAATTTTAAAAATTATTTTAATGAAAAGAAAAAGTTATTTTTTTTCCCGTCGATAAAAGTTGCTGTAATTAATATCGATGATTTATATGGAAAAAAACTTAAAACCTTGCTCGTCAAAAATAAAACTAAAGTTTTAAGTTACGGAATAAAAACTGGTGATATTAGAGCAACAGAGATTGAATATTCAAATTTAGGTACGTCTTTTCAAATTAAATACAAAAAAAAAATATACCAAGTTAAAGCTCCTGTAGTTGGAGAGTTCAATGTTTATAACCTATTGGCAGTAATTGCTTCATTAATAGCATCTGGTTATTCAATACAAAAAATTGTTAAACAAATAAGTTTTATCTCTCAAGTGCCAGGAAGAATGCAAAGATTAGGTTCTAAAAATACACCCAAAATCTTTGTTGATTATGCACACACCCCCGATGCTTTAAAAAAAGCACTTGAAACTCTCAAAAAACAAACTGATGGCAATCTTATTTGTATATTTGGATGCGGCGGAGAGAGGGATACAGGAAAAAGAAAAGATATGGCAGAAGTAGCTTCCAAAATAGCCGATATCAATTTTATTACGTCAGATAATCCAAGAAATGAAAACCCTAAAAATATTATTAATGAAATTAGTAAATATATGAAGGGTTCTTATCATATTGAATTTGATAGACATAACGCCATAAAAAAGGCAATTAAACATGCTAAAAAAAATGATGTGATTCTTATAGCTGGGAAGGGCCATGAAATTTATCAAGAAATTAAAGGGGTTAGATATCCATTTAGCGATCAAAAATATGCAAAAAAAGCACTTAAAACATATAAAGCGCACTGAATGAACCTTACTTTAAATCAGGTTAAAAAAATTGTTGGTGGAACTTATCATGGAGATGCAGTTCTGCTTAAAAAAAGGATTAAGCGTATTTCTATTAATAGTAATGACATTTGTAAGAATGATCTTTTTATAGGCATTAAGGGTGAAAAATTTAATGGGGATCTTTTTGCTTCAAGCGCTATTCAAAAAGGTGCTATTGCTGCAATTGTCTCGACCAATCAAAAAGACATAAAAAATAGAATTGTTGTAAGAAATGGCCGTGAAGCTTTAGGAAAGATAGCTCAATATTGGAAGTCACAATCAAAAATACCTTTAGTCGCTATTACTGGCAGTAATGGTAAGACAACGACAAAAGAAATGATTAGTAGCATTGTTGCATCACATCTCAAAAGTAAGAAGAAGCTTCTTATGAGCCAGGGAAATTTTAATAATGATATTGGCTTGCCTTTGTCTCTATTAAATATAGAAAAAATACAAAAATGCGCTGTAGTTGAAATGGGTATGAACCATAAAGGTGAAATTAGTTATTTAAGTAAAATTGCAAAACCGGACATCGCAGTAATTACAAATATAGCTGAAGCACATATCGAATTTTTTAGATCTAAAAAAGGAATTGCAAAAGCAAAATCAGAAATATTTGAAGGTTTGAAAAAAAATGGCACTGCTATCATAAATCGAGATGACGAGTTTTATACTCTAATGAAAGATGCAGCTCAAACTAAAAATATCATTTCATTTGGATTGAACAAAAAATCTGACATTTACCTTAAGAAAACAACGCAAGGTATTTCTCAAATTCACACACCTAAAGGCTCGATTGATATTAAAGTGAAATTACAAGGTGAGCATAATTTAAAAAATGCGCTTGCTGCGATAGCCTCAACGATTGCACTTAAGATCCCATTAAAAACAATTAAAAAAGGTATTGAGGCTATAAAGCCAGTTTATGGAAGATTAGAGATTAAAAAAGGCTTCAATGGATCAATGGTGATTGATGATACTTATAATGCCAACCCTGACTCTATGCGGGCGGCAATTGATGTATTAGCCAATCAAAATTATGAAAAAATTTTAATAATTGGAGATATGGGTGAGCTCGGTAAAAAAGCAGCGCAATATCATGTTTCTATCGCGACTCATATCAATAAAAAGAAAATATTAGATGTGGTAGGTATAGGCAAATTAACTAAACATACGATTGATAAATGTAATGGCAATGCGAAATGGTTTAATAATAAAAAAGAACTTATTCAATATGTCAAATCAATAATAAGAAAAAATTCATGTGTACTTGTTAAAGGTTCACGTTTTATGAAGATGGAAGAAGTGGTAGATGCGCTTACTTAAAATTTTTAAGAAAGATAAAAATTATGTTGCTTGAATTATTTAAATTTTTAGCAAAAGAAATTCACGGATTTAATGTATTTAATTACATTACATTAAGAGCGGTGATGGCCACTATCACATCGCTAGTTATTTCTTTTGCTTTTGGCCCATGGTTAATTAAGAAACTGAATCAATACAACATAGGTCAAGCTGTTCGATCAGACGGCCCTAAAGACCATCTTATTAAAACAGGCACACCCACTATGGGCGGCGGTTTAATATTAGTATCGATTATGGCATCGACTTTATTGTGGGCAGATATAAGAAATAACTATATTTGGGTATTATTGATTGTTACTCTTGGCTTTGGTCTTATAGGATTTATAGATGACTTAAAAAAAGTGATTTATAAAGATCCGAATGGTATTAGTGCAGGTCAAAAATACTTATGGCAGTCGATCATAGGCCTTGGTGTATCGATTTATCTTTGGTCTAACGCAGTTACTCCTGAACAAACATCGCTTATTTTACCTTTCGTTAAAGATGTAAGCTTTTCGATGAATGGACTTACCTTTATTCTCTTGAGTTATATCGTCATTGTAGGAAGCAGTAATGCAGTAAATCTTACAGATGGACTTGATGGGTTGGCGATTATGCCAGCAGTTCTAGTTGCAAGCGCTTTAGGTGTATTTGCTTATGTTGCAGGTAATTTTGTGATAGCAAAATATTTAGGTATTCCTTATATAAGTGGCGCTGGTGAATTGGCTATATTTTGCACTGCGATGGCAGGTGCTGGCCTAGGATTTTTATGGTTTAACACGTATCCCGCAGAAGTATTTATGGGAGATTTAGGTGCACTTGCTCTAGGAGCAGCTATAGGAACGATCGCAGTGATTGTAAGACAAGAAATCGTTTTATTTATTATGGGAGGAATTTTTGTAGTAGAGACTTTTTCTGTTGCTATTCAAGTCATGTATTTTAAATATACTAAATTTAAATATGGCGTTGGTAAGCGAATTTTTCTTATGGCCCCACTTCATCATCATTATGAAAAAAAAGGCTGGAAAGAAACGCAAGTCGTTGTTAGATTTTGGATCATCACAATGATGCTTGTATTAATTGGGATTTCATCACTGAAAATTAGATGACCATTAACTTTAATAAGAAAAGAGTTTTAGTAATTGGTCTCGGAGATACCGGTCAATCTGTATTACATTTTTTAATGAACAAAGAGTGCGTCATTCATGCAATTGATACAAGACCAACTCTTGAGAATTTAGATGAAATAAAAGAAAAATTTAAAAAGGTTAAATTCTCTGTTGGAGAGACATTTAACGAAGATATCATTAATGATATTGAATTAATTGTTATTAGTCCGGGTGTTTCGTTAAAAGAAAGATATGTTCAAGCTGCTTTAAGTCGAGGCATACCTGTAGTTGGTGACATTGAAATCTTCTCACAAGTTAAATCAATCAGTTCAAAGGTGATTGGTATTACAGGATCGAATGGTAAAACAACAGTCACTGCGCTTGTGGGGGAGCTATTAAAAGCAGCGGGTATATCGACCATTGTTGCAGGAAATATCGGCATACCTATATTAAATACCCTAAATCAAAAAGTGCCTGAAGTTTATGTTCTTGAATTATCCAGTTATCAACTAGAAACAACATATTCATTAGCACTTGAATCCGCAACAGTATTGAATATTTCAGAAGATCATATGGATCGGTATACATCAATCGAAGAGTATGCGAAAGCTAAATACAGAATATTCAATCATGCTAAAAAGATTATTTTGAATCGAGATGATGAATATCTCAAATCTCAGATTAACGAAGATTCAGTGACATTCGGAAATCATTCAGACGAGAAAAATTACGGCATTAAAAAGAATGGAAATCAATATTTCATTGCCAAAGGCAATGCTGAAATTATCTCTTTAGATGAAATTAAACTTAAGGGCCTCCATAACATACAAAATATCATGGCCGCTTTGGCATTATGTGAACCATTTAAAATTTCTAATGACGTGATTAAAAAAGTAGTCAGTCAATTTAAAGCCCCACCCCATCGAGTTGAATATGTTGACTCCATATCAGGCATTGATTTTTATAACGACTCAAAAGGAACTAATCTAGGAGCTACGATTGCTGCTATTCAAAGTATGAGTAAACCAGTCTTACTCATTGCAGGGGGAGATGGTAAAAATCAAAACTTTAAGCCATTGATAAATATACTCAAATCGAAAGTTAAAAATATTTCATTGATTGGTAAAGATGCACAAATTATGCAAGAGGTATTTAGTGATAAAGGAATTCCTGTATGTATTGAAAAAAATCTTGAGCTAGCAGTAATTAAATCATTTGAATTGGCTAACTCTGGCGATGTAATTCTTCTCTCTCCAGCATGTGCAAGTACAGATATGTTTAAGAATTATGTTCAACGCGGAGAAGTTTTTAAGGATTGCGTAAGCAAGCTAAAAAATAAATCATGATCGATAAATTTTCAAATAAATCGACAATAGATAAGCCTTCTTTTGATCAAGGACTATTTTGGGTTTCATGCATACTGATTGCAATTGGTCTTATTATGGTTTACTCGTCTTCAATTTCTTTCGCTGAATCTAGTAAATTAACCAAACACCAAAATTACTTTTTTTTATTAAGACAATCAATTTATATTTTATTAGGCTTTGTCGTTGGATTTATTACCTTTCAGATACCGATTCGTTGGTGGCAAAAGATGTCCCCTTATTTGTTCATGGCAGGTATGGTGTCTTTAATTCTTGTTCTTATTCCTGGTATTGGTCATGTGGTGAATGGAAGTAGACGTTGGATTTCATTGCTTATATTTAATATGCAACCTTCAGAATTTATGAAATTATTTACAGCCATGTATGCATCAGATTATGTCCTGAGAAAATCTAAAGAGATTGGTAGTTTTTTAAAAGGATTTCTTCCAATGGCAGCAGTGATCATGTTAATAGGCGCATTATTATTGCTTGAGCCTGATTTCGGTGCATTTGCTGTAATCTCAGTTATTGCAATGTGCACTTTAATTTTAGGCGGTATCGATAAAAAAATACTGATGGGCTTAAGTATTGTTGCTCCCATTGGAATGGCAGCATTAATTTTTAGCTCCGACTATAGGTATCAAAGATTAATAGGTTTTTTCAACCCATGGGCCGATCCTTATGGAAAAGGTTATCAGTTATCGCATGCCCTTATTGCATTTGGTCGTGGTGAATTTTTCGGAGTAGGACTTGGGGGTAGTGTCGAAAAATTACTTTATTTACCCGAGGCCCATACCGATTTTATTTTAGCTGTATTAGGTGAAGAATTTGGTTTCTTTGGAGTCCTGATCGTTATTGGATTATTTTCATGGCTTGTGATCAGAGCTTTTGGTATTGCCAAAGAGGCTATTATTAATGAAAGTTATTATTCGGCATTGTTATCTCAAGGTATCGGTATTTGGTTTGGCACACAAGGCATTATTAATATGGGTGTGAATATGGGGCTTCTCCCTACTAAAGGCTTAACCTTACCACTTCTATCTTACGGCGGCAGCGGCATATTAGCCAATATGGTTGCGCTTGCTATATTGCTTAGGATTGACTGGGAAAACCGAAGAGGCTTAAGAGGAATTTAAATTCTTGAAATCCAATAAAAAAATATTGATTATCGCAGGAGGTACCGGAGGACATATTTATCCGGGCATTGCGATAGCCGATTATTTAAAAGTTAAAGGTTGGTCGATTACATGGCTTGGAACTTCGCATGGCATGGAAAATAAGTTGATCGATAAAAAGCCCTATCAAAAAGCGATGATTGATATTACTGGCGTTAGAGGCAAAAACTTTTTAAGTTGGTTAAAGCTTCCATTTAAGCTCTTAATCGCATTAATACAATGTGCAAAAGCAATTAAAAAAGAAAAGCCAGATGTAGTAATTGCTATGGGTGGTTATGTTTCATTTCCGGGCGGCCTTATGGCGAGGCTTATGGGTAAGCCACTCATTGTGCATGAACAAAATTCGATTCCAGGCCTTACCAATAAATTATTAGCAATGATCGCAACACAAATATATTCCGCGTTTCCAATTAAATTAATACGAGCCTCGTATAAGATTGGCAATCCAGTAAGAGATGAGATTAGACAAATCAAACCTCCAGTCCAAAGATTTAAAAATAGAAAAGGTCCTTTAAGATTACTTATAGTAGGCGGTAGTTTGGGAGCTAAATTTTTTAACGATACGATTCCTTTAAGTATTAAACAAATCAATCCTAAAGACAGGCCCACCATCATTCATCAATCCGGTGAGAAGCATTTTCAAGAATTAAAAGTAAATTACAAAAAATGTGGCATTAAAGCCGACTGCAGGCCTTATTTGGACCATATTGAAAAAGTGTATGAATGGGCAGACCTTGTCATAGCAAGATCTGGCGCCCTCACGGTATCTGAATTTTCGGCAGCAGGAATTCCTAGTATTTTGGTGCCATTCCCTTTTGCTGTAGATAATCATCAGTTTTATAACGCAAAATACTTAAGTGATAAGAAGGCAGCGCGACTTATAATTCAGGAGGAACTCACAACCGAATTATTAAGTGGTTTACTTAAAGGCATGACAAGAAATGAATGCTTAAAAATGTCTAAAGCTGCATTAGAAAATAAGGGAACAAAACCTGAAGAAATGATTTATCAAGCATGTGAGCGATTAATTAAAAAATGAAACACAATATCAACCGAATTCATTTTGTAGGTGTAGGTGGCTCAGGGATGAGCGGTATTGCAGAAGTGATGCATAACCTAGGTTATTTTGTCTCCGGCTCCGACATTCAGGATTCGCCAGTTACTGCAAGATTAAAAGAGCTTGGCATTAAGATTTTTATTAATCATGCAACAGAGAATATTAAAGATATTGATGTCATTGTTATCTCTTCAGCAATAGATAAAGACAACCCCGAATTAAAAGCTGCTATAAAAAATAAAATCCCGATTATGCCGAGAGCGGAAATGCTCTCAGAATTGATGCGATTTAAAAAAGGTATTGCTGTAGCTGGTACTCATGGTAAAACAACAACAACAAGTTTAATAGCCTCTATATTGGCAGAAGCCTCTATGGATCCGACCTACGTAATTGGTGGAAGACTTTCTTCTTTGAATGCAAATGCCAAGCTAGGTAATGGTGAATATATTGTTGTGGAAGCTGATGAATCGGATGCGTCATTTTTACATTTGACGCCAGTTTATTCTATTGTGACAAATATTGATCAAGATCACATGGAAACATATGACAATGATTTTGATAAACTCAAGAAAACTTATATCGAATTCATACATCGATTACCTTTTTATGGTGTGGTGATTGTGTGTATTGACGATCCTGTTATTAAATCTATTCTTCCCGAAATTTCTAGACCTATCATCACATATGGCTTGTCTGATGATGCAGATGTACATGCTAAAGAAGTTGAAGCAGATGCAGGCAAAATGCATTTTAAAGTGACGATAAAACATTCTGATGTCGTTAAAAAAGAAATGACTTTGAATCTACCAGGAAAGCATTATGTGAGAAATGCATTAGCTGCAATAGCATTAGCTGATGAGCTTGAGATACCAATTTCCAAAACAATTGATGCCTTAAAGCATTTCAAAGGCGTGGGACGTAGATTCGAAACTTATAAAGATTTAATCTTTGATAAAAAATCTTTTACTCTCGTAGACGACTATGGACATCATCCTGTTGAAATTGAAGCTGTCCTTGATGCAGCGCGGGATGCTTATCCCAATAAATCTATTCACCTTGTTTTTCAGCCTCATCGCTATACCAGAACAAGAGATTGTTTTGATGAGTTTGTAAGAGTGCTCCAAAAAGCAGATAAAGTTCTTCTCACTGATATTTATTCGGCTGGTGAAAAAGTAATTCCAGGGGTAAATTCCATAGCAATGATGGATCGTATGAATAAAATTACAAACAAAGTTTATTTTGAGAAAGACATTGGGGTATTGGCTAAAACAGCACTTCAACAAATTGACCAAGATTCTATCTTAATAGTAATGGGTGCAGGTTCAGTAGGAAGAGTAACGAAGGATATATTGAGTATTGTGAACACATGACAAATGCATTAATTTTCAAGAATGAGTCATTAAACAAATACAACAGTTGGCGTGTAGGTGGAGCCGCCGACAATTTATTTACCCCAAAAAATTTAGAAGAGCTAAAAAATTTCTTAAAAGAAGGAAAATATTTAAAGCCTCTCACTTTTATTGGATTGGGATCAAATGTCTTGGTAAGAGACGGAGGAATTCGTGGAACAGTTATTGTCATACATGCCGCTTTGAATGAAATTCAAATGACTGATGATAGTGTGTATGCAGAAGCAGGTAATACATGTGCAAAGATCGCAAAAAATCTTGCTAAAGAACATTATGTTGGCGGAGAATTTTTTGCTGGTATTCCAGGCACTGTAGGAGGAGCATTGGCAATGAATGCTGGATGTTACGGTTCTGAAACATGGAATTATGTAACTCAAGTGAATATGATCGATGAAGAAGGAAATATAGTCACAAGACTAAAAAATGAATTTTTGATTTCCTATCGTGAAGTAGTCAAGCCCAAATTAAATGAATGGTTTGTGGGTGCTTGGTTTAATTTCAAAAAAGACATGACAGCTGACCCGGAAAGTAAGATTAAGGAATATCTTAATCATAGAAAAAATACACAACCTCTCAATTGGCCTACAGCTGGTTCAACTTTCAGAAATCCTAAAGATACTTTTGCCGCAAAACTCATTGAAGAGTGCGGATTAAAAGGTTACAGGGTTGGCAATGCAGAAGTATCAGACAAACATGCGAATTTTATTATCAATTTGGGCAAAGCATCTGCAAAAGATATCGAGGATATTATTGATCATGTTGAATCTGAAGTGTTTAAAAGAAAAGGGATCAAGCTTGAAAGAGAAGTCAAAATTTTAGGTGACTTTCTAAATTGATGACCAACTTCGGGAAAGTGGCAGTGCTAATGGGAGGAGACTCAAACGAAAGGGCTGTTTCACTCTTAAGTGGTAATGCTGTATTTCATGCACTAAAACGCTTAGGTATTGAAACTGAAACTTTTGACCCGTCTGAAAGAGACATTGAAGAAATTAAAACTTATGACAGGGTCTTTATAGCTCTTCATGGACGCGGTGGCGAAGATGGTTCTATGCAAGCTTTTCTAAAATCAAAAAATGTTGCATATACAGGCAGTAACTCTGCAAGCTCTGCAATTGGCATGGACAAGCTCAAAACAAAATTACTATGGCGGTCGCTTAATATTTCAACACCAGATTTTTTACAAGTGACTGAAAAAACTTCTTATGCAGATATCGTCAATTCAATTGGCTTACCTTTTTTTATAAAGCCATCCAATGAAGGTTCAAGTATTGGAATCGATAAGATTAAAAATGAACAACAATATAAAGAAACTTTTTTAAAGACATCAAAAATTGATGCAAATGTAATCGTTGAAAAATTTGTAGATGGTGAAGAATATACCGTGGCAATTGTGAATAATAAAACGCTACCAGTCATTAAAATTAAACCGAGCAATGAGTTTTATGACTATGAAGCTAAATATCTTAAAGATGATACGCAATATATTTGTCCTTCAGGTATTGAAAAAGACAAAGAAGATCTCATCGCACAAGAAGCCCTAGAGGCTTTTAAAGCGATTGGCTGTTCCAGTTGGGGTCGAGTCGATTTTATGATGGATCAACAAGGCCATCATTATTTTATAGAAGTGAATACTTCGCCTGGAATGACAAGCCATAGCTTGGTGCCTATGGCAGCTAAAGAGATTGGTATTAATTTTGATCAATTAGTTTTAGAGATATTAAAAACTGCAGATGTTAAATAATCATCTAAAAATTTATTGGTTAGGTAATTTGGTATTCTTACTTAATATTATTTTGATACTTTTTTTATTTAGCTATCGATTTATGCATTTTGCTAAATTTCCGATACGAGAAATTAAAGTTGTAGGTCAATATCAACATTTAGATGAAGATCAAGTTAGCATGATCTCAGATCGATTTGTTAAAGGTAACTTCTTTTCTTTAGATTTGTATAGCACTAAGGAAGCCTTTACAAAACTACCTTGGATTAGAAATGTCAGTTTAAGAAGAGTGTGGCCAGATCGATTAGAAGTTTTTGTTGAAGAACATCAGGCAATAGGAAGATGGGGTGCGATAGCTTTAGTTAATGAGAATGGTGAAATTTTTCACGGGGCATCCGATGAAGATTTGCCGCTTTTTTTTGGACCAGAAGGAACGGCAAGTTATATAGCATTGGAGTATAAAAAAATGCAAAGTATTTTAGATAAAAAACAATTAAAAATTGCGCAAGTTTCCCTATCTTCTAGGTACACTTGGGACATTAGAACAACTAACAACATGAAAATTATTTTAAGCAAAGATAACATCGAAGCGAATCTGACTCGCTTTATGTCCCAGTATGACAATATTTTAGTTTCAGTTAAAAGAATTGGTTCGGCTGACTTAAGATACCCCAATGGTTTTGCGATTAAAAAATCTACTGAACCGATTCAAAAAATAGATAGTGGTGAGAGGCCGCTTATATGATTAAACAAAAAGAAGAAAAAAATCTCATCGTTGGTCTAGATATTGGAACATCTAAGATTGTGGCTATTGTTGCCGAGTTACAACCAGACGGCTTATTGAATGTGATTGGATTAGGGCAGCATAGCTCAAAAGGATTAAAAAAAGGCGTCGTCATCAATATCGATTCCACTATGGAGGCGATTCAAAGAGCAATTGAAGAAGCTGAGCTCATGGCAAATTGCAAAATCACTGATGTGTATACCGGTATCGCTGGTAGCCATATTAAAAGTATCAATTCACACGGTATGGTGAAAATTAAGGATACTGAAGTTTCTCAATTAGATGTGGATAAAGTGATTGAAACTGCTTGTGCTATTACACTTCCTAATGATCAACAAGTGCTTCATATTTTGACACAAGAATATGTAATTGACGGGCAGGAGGACGTAAGACAGCCTCTTGGTATGAGTGGTATGAAATTAGAAGTGAAAGTTCACATTGTGACAGGCGCGATTGCAGCCGCCCAAAATATTGTCAAATGTATTAAGCGTTGTGGTCTTGAAGTATCTGAATTGGTGTTGCAACCTTTAGCTTCAAGTATGGCAGTCCTTACGGATGATGAAAAAGAATTGGGTGTATGTTTGGTTGATATTGGCGGTGGAACAACTGATATCGCAGTATTAAGACATGGATCTATTCGTCATACAGCTGTCATTCCAATTGCGGGCGATCAAATTAATAATGATATTGCAGTGGCATTCAGAACTCCTTTGCCATCTGCTGAAGAGATAAAAATTAAACATGGTTATGCTGCAAGAAGTTTAGCTTCAGCCTCAGAACAAATTGAAATTCCTGTGGTCGATGGAAAAGAGTCTAAAACTATCTCAACACTGTCATTAGCAGAGGTCATTGAAGCTCGATTAGTTGAGCTTTATGAGCTTGTTGCAAGTGAGTTGAAACGAAGTGGTATGGAAGATATGATAGCTTCTGGCATTGTGATTACAGGCGGATCATCCTTAATGAAAGGCATGGTTAATCTTGGGGAAAGTGTATTTAGAATGCCAGTTAGGATTGGTACACCAAGAAATGTAGGCGGCTTGTCTGAGGTTGTTGATAATCCAAGATACTCTACAGGTATTGGATTATTACTTATGGGCAAAGGTCAGTTAGAAAAAGAAATGATGAATCAAATTGATGGCAATTCAATAAATCAAATCTTTATGAAAATGAAGAATTGGTTTCAAGGTAACTTTTAATTCTTGGAGATAGGATATGTTTGAAGTTGTTGATAGCAAGTCACAAAATGCCATTATAAAAGTCATTGGTGTAGGCGGCTGTGGCGGCAATGCTATTGATCATATGATCGATAAGAATTTAACGGGTGTTGAATTCATCTGCGCCAATACTGATATGCAAGCACTGAAAAAAAGTCGTGCAAGTCATATATTGCAAATTGGTCAAGCAATGACTAAGGGCTTAGGTGCTGGTGCTAAACCCGAAATTGGTAAACAAGCAGCTATCGATGATAAAGAGAAAATTATTAGCTCTATTAAAGGCGCTGACATGTTATTTATAACCGCAGGTATGGGCGGTGGTACAGGAACAGGCGCTGCACCTGTAATTGCACAAATTGCTAAAGAATTAGGTATTTTAACGATCGCGGTTGTTACAAAACCTTTTTTATTTGAAGGCAAAAGAACAGCAATAGCGACCGATGGTATTAATGAGTTAGTTCAACATGTAGATTCCTTAATTGTTATTCCAAATGAAAAATTAATGGAAGTGCTAGGTGAGCATATCCCATTCTTAGAAGCCTTTAATGCCGCTAATGATGTATTACATAACGCAGTCTCAGGTATTTCAGAAATTATTAATAGCCCAGGATTAGTTAATGTGGACTTTGCTGACGTGAAGACGGTTATGGGTGAAATGGGTATGGCTATGATTGGTTCTGGTGTGGCGCAAGGAGAGCATCGAGCATACAAAGCATCTCAAGCTGCAGTTGCTAGTCCACTTTTAGAAGATGTTAATTTAGTAAATGCGCGAGGTGTATTAGTCAATATATCAGCAAGCAGTAAATTTACACTTAAGGAATACCATGAGGTGATGGAAACAATTAAACAGTTTGCAGCGATTGATGCTACTGTCATTGTTGGTAATGTTATTGATGAGGCAATGGGAGATTCGATACGAGTCACAGTTGTAGCAACAGGTTTGGCGCAAAATGTAAAACAAAGAATGCCACGGATAGAGCCTAGACCAATTATGCAAAATAAGTCACCTGTCATTGAAGATGAGGCTGTTATGGATGATGAGCCAGATGTATTCAGCTCAAATGAGAATAGAGCGCAAGTTGAAATCATGAAAATGTCAGGTATGGAAGAGTACGATATCCCAGCATTCTTAAGAAAAAAAGGCGAATAAGTATTTAATGATTAAACAGAGAACCATTCAAAAATCTGTCCAGACTTCTGGTGTAGGCCTGCATAATGGCGAAAAAGTGACTTTGACACTCAAACCTGCTGAAGTTGACCAAGGTATTGTCTTTCGCAGAGTTGATCAAAAGGAAAATCACGAAGTTAAAGTGAGCCCTGATGCAGTTAAAGATACGAAGATGTGTTCAGCCATTGGGCAAGATGCTTCGCGTGTAGCTACAGTTGAACATTTAATGTCAGCATTGTCTGCTCTAGGCATCGATAATATTATTATTGAATTGAATGGCTCTGAAGTACCGATTATGGATGGAAGTTCTATACCATTTATTTACCTTCTTCAAACTGCACAAATTAAAGAACAGGATGCTCCTAAAAAATTTGTACTGATAAATGATGTCATAGAAGTTAAAGATAAGGACAAATGGGCAAGATTCGAACCTTATGAAGGATTTAAAGTTGATTTTACAATCGACTTCCCTCATCCAGTATTTGATGAATCAACGAATAAAGTTGCCCTAGATTTTTATGATGAATCCTATGTCACAGAAATTAGTCGTGCTCGCACGTTCGGATTTATGCAGGAAGTCGAATACTTAAGATCTAATGGATTAGCAAGAGGTGGATCGCTTGATAATGCAATTGTTTTAGATGAGTATAAGATTATTAATACGGATGGACTACGATACAATGACGAATTCGTGCGACATAAAATATTAGATGCTGTTGGCGATCTCTATATGTTAGGTTATTCGATCATAGGTAATTTTAAAGCCTACAAATCAGGTCATGAATTAAATAATAAATTATTACTCGAATTGCTTTCTGATAAAGAAAGTTGGAGCCTTATTACTTTAGACAGTAAAGATCCTAAGACATCAAATTTAGCAACGCGCTATATTAACTCTAAGAGTGGCATTTTAAATCAAGAAATAGCGGGAGTTTACTAATGAACATTTTAAGATTTTGTATATTTTTATTGCTCGCAATATTGATAGCATTTACTTTTTTATATTTAAATACAAAAAATAAAAAATATTTAAAATATTTAAAGCTTACAACTAACATCACATTAATTCTTATACTTATATTTATAATAAGATTGCTTTAACATCAAGTGGCTCAATCAAAGAAAACAATTGCAATTTTTGGAGCTTCAGGCTTTTTAGGCTCTAGTATTGTCTTAGCACTAAATCAATCCAATTGTCGTCTAAAATTATTTTCACGGAATAAAGAAAAAATTAAATATTGGACGGTGAATCCGGATATCCAAATATTTGACTTCGATCTTGATAATTTGACGCAACTAAAAAAAGATTTAAAAAATACAGATGCTGTCATTAACCTCTTAGGTATTCTTCATCAATCTAAAAAAGATTCTTTTGATAAGATTCATCATCTATGGCCAAGCCATTTAGCTAATACGATGAAAGATTTGGGGATTAAGCGGCTTATCCACCTTAGTGCCTTAGGCGCAAGTTTTAACGCTCCAAGTTTATATCTCAAATCAAAAGCGCATGGTGAAACTGCATTACTTAATCAGAAAGATTTAAATTTAACCATATTAAGACCTTCGATTATTTTTGGGGCAAGAGATAATTTTATTAATATGTTTAAGGTGCTTGTAAAATGGCTACCAGTGATAGTTCTTTTATCGCCGCAATCTAAATTTCAACCGATTTATATTGAGGATGTTTCAAAAGCGCTTATTAAAAGTCTTTGGGATAAAAAAACATATGGAAAAGTTTACGAGCTAGGTGGGTCCGATGTTTATTCACTTAAAGAAATTATTAAATTGATTATTAAGTCAGAAAAACTGCATCGTCTTATCATTCCTCTTAACAAACCACTCTCATATATATTTGCTCTAAGTATGGAAATATTGCCAATTAAAATATTGACTCGTGATAATTGGCGATCTATGCAGGTTAATAATGTAGTGGATCCTCAATATGTAATGCCATATCGATATTCTCAAGAACGATTGGAGCATTACCTAGAAAATAAAAAAAATAGACTACCTATGCGAACTAAATATAATTTATATAGAAGTAAATCTGGTCGATAAATGAAAATATATCTTGTGGGCGGCGCTGTGCGAGATCAAATCATGGGTTTATCGGTTAAAGATAAAGACTATGTAGTCGTAGGATCAACTTCGGAAGAAATGGTCAAATTAGGATATAAGCCGGTCGGTAAAGATTTTCCAGTTTTTTTACATCCTAAAACACATCATGAATATGCATTAGCGAGAACAGAGCGTAAAGTTTCAAAAGGTTATAAAGGCTTTAAAGTTTATGCCTCAAAAGAAGTTACTTTAGAGGAAGATCTGAAGCGAAGAGATCTCACAATCAATGCTATTGCTAAGGATACGAAAGGCCAGTTTTTTGATCCCTTTCAAGGTATTAAAGACATTAAAAATAAAGTTTTACGGCATGTTAGCCCAGCTTTTGTGGAAGACCCTATTCGTGTATTACGTATCGCTCGATTTTCTGCTCGATTTCATCAGTTCAAAATACATCCAAAGACGGAACTTATTTTAAGGCAGATTGTAAAAAATAAAGAAATAGAATCTGTAGCATCAGAAAGAATTTGGCATGAATTCTCTGTTGGATTTTCTGAAAAAAAATCTTATTTAATGTTTGAAGTTCTTCATCGATGCGGAGCGCTTAAATTATTATTACCAGAAATGAATTATGTTAAACATAAAAATTCCATGAAGAAGAGTTTCGAATACGCAGCAAAATCTAAGTATTCTGCTGAAATTAAGGCAGCTTTATTTTTTATGTATCTCTACCCTATAAAAGCTAATATCAAGCTACAAGAGAAAATTTATACAAGGCTATCTGTACCGAATGCTGTAAAGAAATTAACCGAAAAAACAATATTGAATTTATCCGATCTAAAGCAATTTAAAAAGCTTAAACCACGCCAAATTCTAGATTTGATTTATAAAATGGATTTGTTTAGAAATCCAGATATGCTATTGGATGTGATTAAAGTCTTTGAGGCCTTTATTAAGGGTCAGTCAATCCAGTATAAATCGGCATCAACAACTTTAAAAATCATGCAAAAGTATTTGAAGCAACTCAATAAATTAAATCTAAGTTCGATTAGTCAAAATAAGCGTGGCCTCGATATTAAGGATGCGGTTTATGACGCCCGCCTTCAAGTATTAACAAAACTTATCTAACAAACTTAAATTAATTGAGTAATTTTTGTAATGCGTTTACCTACAAAAATTATTTTTTTATTTTGCTTAGATACTAGAATTGTTTTCATACCTATCTTGTAAGCGGTTTTTAAATTAGCAAGATCATCCTCCACCATGATGCATTGATGCGCTTTTTTACCAAGCTGTCTTAAGATTTTTTTGAATGCATATAGCGATGGCTTCGGATTGTAAAGCGTTGACTCTATACTATAGACTGCTGAAAAATATTTTTGAATATTAAGTGATTTAATAATTGCGATCGCATAGTGAAGCGGAGCATTTGTAAAAACAATTTTTTTCCCTTTAATTTTTTTTAAAGTATTTTCTAGAGCATGAGATTGTTTTACGAATTTTGATAGCTCTTCTGCATTGTGTGTGCTGAGTAAAAATTCTTTTGGATCAACGCCGTGATTTTCTATTAACCCCTTTAAAGTTGCACCATAGACTTTCCAATATTGATCGCGAAGGTCATGTGCATCATGGTGACTAATTTTGAGTTTATGACTGACATAGTTAGTCATAGATTGATTAATGCTTGGGAATATTTTAGAGCTTGCGTCGTGCAGTGTGTCGTCTAAATCAAAAATCCATACTTTTGACAATTATTTTGCCTTAATTAAAGTACCTACACCCTCGTCTGTTAATACTTCTAACAAAAGTGCATGCTGCACTCTACCATCGATAATATGGACGCTTTTGACCCCGCTTCTTGCAGCATCAAGCGCTGAACTTATTTTAGGTAGCATGCCACCAGATAAAGTGCCATCTTCCACAAGTTTATCAATTTCATTAGGTGTTAATCCCGTGAGGAGCGAGCCTTTTTTGTCTAGCACACCAGGAGTATTAGTAAGTAAGATTAATTTTTCTGCACTTAATACTTCAGATAATTTTCCAGCTACAAGGTCGGCATTGATATTGTAGGTTTCACCATTGGCGCCTACACCAATCGGTGCAATTACAGGAATAAAATCCCCCTCATCTAGAAAATTAATAATACTCGGATTAATTGATGCAATCTCACCCACGTGTCCAAGATCTATCGTTTTTTTTGGGTCCGTATCATTTTGTACGACAAGTTTTTTTGCATGAATAAAATTCCCATCTTGTCCTGTCAAACCCACAGCTTTTCCGCCATGTCTATTAATGAGATTCACTATCTCTTTATTGACTTGTCCTCCGAGAACCATTTCTACAATATCCATCGTTTCGGTATCAGTGACTCTCATACCTTGAATAAACTCACCTTTTTTACCAAGTTTATCAAGATGCTCATCAATCTGAGGGCCACCACCATGGACGACAACTGGGTTCATGCCTACTAATTTTAAAAGCACGACATCGCTTGCAAATGATTGCTTTAAATTTTCGTCAACCATAGCATTGCCACCATACTTAATGACGATGGTTTTACCAAAAAACTTTTTAATGTACGGCAAAGCTTCGCTTAATATTTTGGCTTTGTGTTCCGGTTTAATGTCTTGACTCATTTTTATACCTATAGTTTTTTTAAGATTTTAAAGCTTTTTAATAAAAAATTTTGAATTTCTTTGAGGCAAGTAAGACTCCAATCTTTTTTTAGGAAGTTTTTGGATATTCTCTTCTTTAAAGCCTTTTTCAATGAACCAATGTTCAGTTCTTGTTGTTAGAGCAAATAAATACTTGTAACTTTTTTCTCGCGCAATTTCTTCGCAATAATTATAAAGTTTTGAGCCAAAGCCTTTTGATTGGTAGTTTTTATTAATTGCAAAACAAGCAAACTCAACATGATCGTTGTAAGGATACAAAGCGGCACAACCGATAATTTTTTTATCATGCTCAATGACGAAAAAGTTTTCTATGTCATGATCAATACGTTCTTTGCCTCTTTTAATAAGATAGCCACCAGCTTCTAACGGATTGATCAGTTTGTGAATGCCTTTGACATCATTATGATTAGCTTGTCTAATTGCATCGAGCGCTTTTTCTGTAATGACCGTGCCTACACCTTCATCCGTAAATAATTCCTGAAGAATGGCGCCATCAATATGCCTATTAATTAAATGAATCTTATGAATACCCGCTTCGGAGGCTTTGATAGCAATCTCTAAAAGATCTAACTCATTTGAGCTGATGTTGATGAGCTCATTTTTTTTTGGGTTATTTTTTGCAATACTTTTATAAAGATTGATAGCTTTTTCTAAAGTCATCTCGTGAAGGAGCTCATTTCTTAAATTAAAGATACCATCAGAATCTATAAGAAGAATAAGTTTATCTGCTTCGAGTGCGATAGATGTTTTGAGCGCTACATCTTCCATGGTGAGATTAAACACTTCACCTGTTGGCGAATATCCGATGGGGGATATGACAACTAATTCTTTGTTATCTAATTTTTTCTTAATTGCTGCACTATCAATTTTTCTTACTTCCCCAGTGTGTTGCATATCGACACCATCAATTACACCCAAAGGTTTTGCAGTAATAAAGTTTCCGCTAGAAACTTTAATATCGCTTCCCGCCATAGGTGAATTTAAAAGACTCGACGAAAGTGTAGATTCAATATTAATTTTAATAAGACCATTGGCTTCTTTAACAGCTTCCATGCCTAAATCATCAGTAACGCGAACATTTTGTACAAGCTGGGTGGATATTTTTTTCTCTTTAAGTTTTTGATCGATTTGAGGTCTTGCACCATGGACGAGGACAATTTTGACGTTTAAGCAGGTTAATAAATTGATGTCATGAGAGAGCGCTGTAAATTGATCTTCATCGAGAAGTTCACCCCCAAAAGCAATGACAAATGTTTTATTACTAAAGGTGTTGATATAGGGTGCTGCCAACCTAAACCATCTTGCAAATGTTTGGCTATCTAATTTCTGAATGGGGTTGGGGGAAGTCTTATTTTGAAAAAGACTAGAGGGTGCGCAATTGAGCACCTCACATATTTTAAGTAATTGCGCTTCACTGACATTTTGAGCACCTCTTTCTATTCTAGAAAGATTGCCAGGATCGCTCGCAATTTTTTCCGCTAAGACTTGAAGGGTTAGCCCTAAAGACTTCCTTCTTTTTCTGATTGCTTCGCCAAGTGACATAAGGTAAAAATTTGCTTAAAACACATATTTTACATGCATTTTTTAAAAAATTACCATAATTTTTGCGTTTTATGCAAAATCACCCCATAAATTTTGTAAAATAGAAAGAGCGACTATAGGGGCTGTTTCCGTTCTTAATATTCTTTGACCAAAATTCACTGGAATAAAAGCATGGTTTGTCGCCAAGGCCATTTCTTTTTCTGAGAAACCACCTTCAGGCCCTACCATAAAGACAATCGAATTAGACGGTTTGTTTAAGTGATTTATATTTTGTGCTTTTGATGGCGTGAGGATTAATTTTAAGTTGTCTGTTGTTAGAATTTCTTTGCTTAACCACTGATTTAAATGGAGGGGGCTTAAGATAGCCGGAACGACGCTTCGCCCCGTTTGTTCACATGCTGAAATAGCGACAGTTTTCCAGTGCTCAAGTTTTTTATCAGTTCTTTCCTGGTCCAATTTAATAATAGACCGTTCTGTTAATAGGGGCTGGATAGCATGAACGCCGAGCTCAACGGCTTTTTGAATAATCCAATCCATTTTGTCTCCTGCTGCAAGACCTTGGGCTAACGTTATCTTTAAAGGAGACTCGTGATTGACTTCATATTTATCGATAATTTCAACGGATGTTTTATGTTTCGATACTTCGATGACTTTTGCGACATAATCAAAACCATCGCCATTAAAAAGAGCGAATTGATCGCCTACTTTCAATCTTAAAACTTTTGTAGCGTGAATATGAGTTTGTGCGCCTAACTCAACGACATGTTTGAGTTCTAGGTTTTCAGAGTGGTAAAATCGATTTTCTTCCATAGTCAATTCTATCTAATAGGTAAGCTATATTAAGGCATAAAACATGGTTAGTTTAAATACTCCGCTTTGTGATTTTGGTTGGAAAGCCATTGATTTTAATTTACAAGGTGTCGATGACACATTTTGGACTCTAGAAAAATCAAAAGGCGAGAATGGTTTACTTGTGATGTTTATCTGTAATCACTGTCCTTATGTAAAAGCAATATTGCCAAGACTTGTCCATGATCTTCGAATCTTAAAGGGCCTTGGAATTGAAACGATCGCTATTCAGAGTAATGACCCTTTAAATTATCCTGAAGATTCGTTTGAAAATATGAAGTCTATTGCTTATCAATCTCATTTTTCTTTTCCATATGTTATTGACGAGACTCAAGAAACCGCAAGAGCTTATAACGCTATTTGTACGCCAGATTTTTTCGGATTTAATCGAAATTTAGAGTTGCAATATCGTGGCCGTTTTGACGCAACTGGTCGGGGAGTTCCGCCACCCGATAATACGCATGATTTATTTGAAGCAATGAAGCTTATTGCTGAAACCCAAAAAGGGCCTACCGAACAAAAATCAAGCATTGGCTGCTCTATTAAATGGAGAGAATGAAAAGCATTTAGAGCAAATAATCAAGAGGCAAAAAGACCCTATTCGCCTTGCTGAAAAGGGCTATTTAAGCAATAATTTAGGTAAAAATAACATCAATTTTTTAACTTTACATTTAGTACGCAAATATTTAAAAAATAATTGCAATGCTGTCAATTTCGGGAGGCAATAATGGCAACACGTCAAGATTTAGCTAACGCAATTCGCGCGTTATCAATGGATGCAGTTCAAAAAGCAAACTCAGGACACCCAGGTGCACCTATGGGTATGGCTGAAATTGCTGAGGTTGTATGGAATCATCATTTACAACATAACCCTACTAATCCAAATTGGGCTAATCGTGATCGCTTTATTCTTTCGAATGGTCATGGATCAATGTTGATTTATTCATTACTTCATCTCACAGGTTACGATTTACCAATAGATGAAATTAAAACATTCCGTCAACTCCACTCTAAGTGTGCAGGCCACCCCGAATATGGTTATGCGCCAGGTGTTGAAACAACAACAGGACCTTTAGGTCAAGGTATCAGTAATGCAGTGGGTTTTGCAATGGCTGAAAAATTACTCGCGAATCAATTTAATAAACCTAATCATAAAATCGTAGATCACCACACATATGTATTCTTAGGTGATGGTTGTATGATGGAAGGTGTATCTCATGAAGCTTGTGCTCTAGCAGGTACATGGGGTCTTGGTAATTTAATTGCTTTCTGGGATGACAACGGCATTTCTATTGATGGTCACATCGAAGGTTGGTATACAGATGACACGGCTAAGCGTTTTGAATCTTACGGCTGGCATGTAATTCCAAATGTAGATGGCCATGATTTTGAGGCGGTCAACAAAGCAGTTGAGGCGGCAAAAAAAATCACAGACAAGCCATCATTAATTTGCTGTAAAACTATTATCGGCAAAGGCTCACCTAACAAATCTGGATCGCATGATTGTCATGGATCAGCTTTAGGTGATGCTGAAGTTGCTGCTACAAGAGAAGCAATTGGTTGGAAGCACGATCCATTTGTGATTCCTGAAGACGTATATGCAGGATGGAGCGCTAAAGATAAAGGCGCTAAAGCCGAAGCAGCATGGAACGATAAGTTCGCGGCTTACGAAAAAGAATTCCCAGATCTAGCTGCTGAATTTAAACGTCGTATGAAAGGTGATCTTCCAAAAAATTGGAAATCATCGACAGATGCCATGATTAAATCTGTCAACGAAAAAGCTGAAGTATTAGCAACACGCAAAGCTTCGCAAAATGCGATTGCAGGTCTTGCGCCAATCTTGCCAGAGTTTGTAGGCGGTTCAGCAGACTTAACAGGATCAAACCTCACAAGTTGTTCATCATTCCAACACGTAAGTGGTAAAACACCAGGTAATTATATTTCTTATGGTGTTCGTGAATTTGGTATGGCGGCGATTATGAATGGTATGGCACTTCATGGTGGTGTGCTTCCATTTGGTGGCACATTCCATATGTTCTCGGATTATATGAAGAACGGTATGAGAATGGCAGCGCTTATGAAACAAAGAGTAATCTATGTGTTAACGCACGACTCAATTGGTCAAGGCGAAGACGGCCCAACACATCAACCAATCGAAACTACTTCAGGCCTTCGTTATATTCCTAGAATGGATGTATGGAGACCAGCAGATTCAACGGAAACAGCAGTAGCATGGGTAGTCGCTGTTGAAAGCATTCACAATCCAACCAGTTTAGTATTAAGCCGACAAAATACTTCATTTACAAAAAGAACTGATGCGCAAATTGACTTGATTCGCAAAGGTGCATATGTTTTAGCAGAAGCAGAAGGTGGTAAAGCGGATGTAATTCTAATTGCAACTGGATCAGAAGTAGATCTCGCATTGAAATCACAAGCTGCATTAAAAGAACAAAATATTAAAGCGCGCGTGGTTTCTATGCCATCAACTAATGTATTTGATCGTCAAGATCAAGCATACAAAGATAGCGTTCTAACAAAGGGTGTAAAACGCGTATCGATTGAAGCAGGCGTGACTGATTTCTGGAGAAAATATATCGGTTTAGATGGCGCTGCTGTAGGTATTGATACATTTGGTGAGTCAGCACCTGGAGGCGCGTTATTTAAACACTTTGGATTTACAGTAGAAAATGTGGTTTCAACTGTTAAATCAATTCTGTAATCATTATTGAGTAAGTTGAATAAGGCATCTCAAATTTGAGATGCCTTATTTTTTACTGAGGAAATCTTTATGGCAATCAAGATAGCAATCACAGGATTTGGAAGAATAGGCCGTTTAATATTAAGAGCGATTTATGAATTAAATCATCAAGATATTAAAGTCGTCGCCATTAATTCGAGTCGCGGTGATGCAACATCTAATGCCCATTTATTAAAATACGATAGTGCACACGGTAAATTTAATGCCGACATCAAAACAAATGATCATGAAATGATCATCAACGGTGACGTGATTAAATTTTTTTCCACAAGAAATCCTGAAGAGTTGCCTTGGGATAAATTGAATGTAGATGTCGTCATGGAATGTACAGGCGCTTTTACGAGCAAAGAAAAATCAATCGTACATCTGAAACAAGGCGCTAAGAAAGTATTGATTTCCGCCCCTGGCGGTAAAGATGTAGATGCAACTATTGTATATGGCGTCAACCATCAAATTTTAAAAGCGACTGATACAGTTGTTTCAAACGCTTCTTGTACCACTAATGGATTGGCTCCTATGGTGAAGCCCTTGCATGATCAATTAGGGATTATCACAGGACTTATGACAACGATTCACTCATATACAAACGATCAATATTTAAATGACAATCAACATAAGGACCCAAGAAGAGCTCGTTCTGCAACAACCTCAATAATTCCAACAAAAACAGGTGCAGCAGATGCTGTAGGTTTGGTGATACCTGAGTTAAAGGGTAAATTAGATGGCATTGCTATTCGCGTTCCAACATTAAATGTATCTTTAGTTGAGTTAACTTTTACGCCAAAGAAAGCGACATCAAAAGATGAGGTTAATCGCATTATAAAAGAGGCGGCTAATCAAGGAAGTTTAAAAGGCATATTAATTTATAACGATGAACCTTTAGTCTCAGTGGATTTCAATCATACGGAAGCATCTTCATTTTTTGATGCTAACTTAACTAAAGTAAGTGAGGATGGTTTGCTAGTCAAAGTCTTTGGCTGGTATGACAATGAGTGGGCCTTTAGCTGCCGCATGATTGATACGGCCATCGCTATGATGTCAGCTAAATAAATAGTTGTTTAATGAACATTAAAAGACTTGTTGATTTAGATCTCAAAGGTAAAAGAGTCTTTATTCGCTCGGATTTAAATGTGCCTATTCAAAATGGAAAAATTACTTCTCCTAAAAGAATTCTAGCTTCTATTCCCACTATTGAATTTGCCCTTCAAAAAGGCGCCAGTGTCATGGTGACATCTCACTTAGGTAGACCCGAGGAGGAGAAATATAGTAGCGATGATTCACTTAAGCCCGTAGTAGATTTTTTAAAGAGTCATCTTAAGTATCCTGTTCATCTTGTTTCAGATTGGGTTAATTCTTCTTTTGATATTGCACCAGGTCAATTAACAGTTTTAGAAAACTGTAGATTTAATATGGGCGAGAAAAAAAATGATGAAGCATTGGCAAAAAAATATGCCTCACTTACAGATATTTTTGTCATGGATGCATTTGGGACGGCTCATCGCAAAGAAGCTTCCACATATGGCATTGCAGAATATGCAGAGACTGCGTGTGCAGGCATTTTATTTGTAGCTGAACTTGAAGCGCTTGAAAAAGCATTATTAGAGCCTTCTCGGCCTATGATTGCCATTGTAGGTGGAAGTAAAGTATCTTCAAAATTAAGTATATTGGATACCTTATCTGACAAAGTAGATCAGCTTATTGTGGGTGGTGGTATTGCTAATACTTTTATCAAAGCGATGGGCTTTGAAGTCGGTAGCTCAATGTATGAAGAAGATCTTGTGCCTGCGGCTAGAAAAATAATAGATAAACTAGAAAAACGTGGCGCCTCACTTCCGCTTATTTCAGATGTTGTTTGTGGTAAAAAGTTTGACGCTAAAGAAGTTGCCGTTACAAAAAATATTAAAGATGTTCATAAGGACGACATGATATTTGATCTAGGACAAAATTCAGTAGATGAAATTGTGAAATGTATTCATAACGCTAAAACCATTATATGGAATGGACCTATTGGCGTATTTGAATTTGATCAGTTTGCAAAAGGCACCGAGACGATGACACATGCGATTGCCAATTCTGAAGCATTTTCACTTGCAGGAGGTGGCGATACGATCGCTGCAATAGAAAAGTTTAATGTTGCAAAAGATATCTCATATATTTCAACTGCAGGTGGTGCATTTTTAGAGTTTGCAGAAGGCAAAAAACTTCCTGCTATTGAAATTTTAGAAAGAAGATTTTAATGGCTCATATTCAATTGACAGAAACATCTATCAAAAGCCTTCCTTTACTTCATAAAGGTAAAGTGAGGGATATATATGGGGTTGATGACAAACATCTGCTGATCGTAACGACAGACCGATTATCAGCATTTGATGTCGTGATGA
This sequence comes from Candidatus Methylopumilus rimovensis, assembly GCF_006364615.1. NCBI lineage: Bacteria > Pseudomonadati > Pseudomonadota > Betaproteobacteria > Nitrosomonadales > Methylophilaceae > Candidatus Methylopumilus > Candidatus Methylopumilus rimovensis. Next base: position 272,147 of record NZ_CP040986.1, read on the forward strand.
ATGAGCCTATTCCCTATAAAGGATTTGTTCTTACACAAATGGCTGATTTCTGGTTTCAAAAACTTTCTTATGTGGTTGCAAATCATTTATCAGGCATTGCGCCTGAAACTGTTGTGTCTGAAAACGAAGTAGTCCAGGTGAAAAATCGCGCTATTGTGGCACGCAAATTAAGAGCGCTTCCTATTGAGGCTATTGTTCGAGGTTACTTATCAGGAAGTGGCTGGAAAGATTATCAAAAAACTCAAGCTGTATGCGGTATAAAACTTCCACAAAATTTAAAAGAATCTGCAAAATTACAGGACCCTATATTTACTCCTTCCAGTAAAGAAGCAGTTGGGCAACACGATGAAAACATTTCATATGAAGAATGTGAAACTCGCGTTGGAAAAGAAATTGCATCACGTATTAAAGAAATTAGTATTAAGTTATATCAGGAAGCTTCTGCATTCGCGCTTACAAAAGGTATTATTATTGCAGATACCAAATTCGAATTCGGTTTAGATGACAATAATAATTTAGTGCTGATTGATGAAATATTAACGCCAGACTCTTCTCGTTTTTGGCCATTAGATCAATACCGTGAAGGCAAATCTCAACCAAGTTTTGATAAACAATTTATTAGAGATTGGCTAGAAAGTAGCGGATGGAATAAAACGCCTCCACCCCCTTCTTTACCAATAGATGTGATTACAAAAACAAGCCAGAAATATTTAGAAGCCTTTCAAAAACTTACAGGTCACGATATAAAAAAGTAATTAAATAAAAAAGGCGCCCTTAAAGGCGCCTTTTTTTATATATTAAAATTAAAGAAGCGGCACAATAAGAAGAGCCACAATATTAATAATTTTAATCAGTGGGTTAATTGCTGGGCCAGCTGTATCTTTATAAGGATCACCTACAGTATCACCAGTAACAGCTGCTTTATGAGCTTCTGAACCTTTCCCACCGTGATTGCCATCCTCAATATATTTTTTAGCATTATCCCAAGCACCGCCTCCTGTACACATTGAGATTGCTACAAATAATCCTGTCACAATAGTACCCATAAGAAGCCCACCTAAAGCTTTAGGCCCTAAAGATAAACCTACTACGATAGGAACGGCAACCGGAAGTAATGAAGGAACAATCATTTCTTTAATTGCAGCTGTCGTTAACATATCAACAGCTCTTGCATAGTCAGGCTTGCCTTTGCCAGTCATAATACCTTTGATAGTTTTAAATTGTCGTCTAACTTCTTCGACAACTGCTCCTGCAGCTCTTCCCACTGCTTCCATTGCCATCGCAGCAAAAAGGTAAGGAATAAGACCTCCAATAATTAATCCAATAATGACCAATGGATCACTTAAATCAAATGTGGTTGCTATGCCTACAGATTCTAATTTATGAGTATAGTCTGCAAAAAGAACAAGTGCTGCAAGACCAGCTGATCCAATCGCATAACCTTTAGTCACTGCTTTAGTTGTATTACCAACAGCATCTAATGGATCTGTAACATCACGAACACTCTTTGGTAATCCAGCCATCTCTGCAATACCACCAGCGTTATCAGTGATTGGACCGTATGCGTCTAATGCCACAATAATACCAGCCATACTCAACATCGATGTTGCAGCAACAGCAACACCATATAGGCCTGCAAGATGATGAGATACAAAGATTGCAATACAAACAGAAATAACAGGAAGCGCGGTAGATTTCATCGAGATACCGATACCCGCAATAATATTTGTGGCGTGACCTGTTTTTGAAGCTCGCGCTACATGCCTTACAGGTTCGTAATCAGTACCTGTATAGTATTCTGTAATCCATACTAAAGCTGCTGTTAATACTAAGCCTACGATACATGATTGGAATAAGGCCATTGAAGATACATTTACATTCTGTATTGAAACACCTTCAGGGAAAACAAAGTTTGTAACATAGTAGAAAGCTATGAGTGAAAGTCCGCCAGCTACGATGAGGCCTTTATATAAAGCGGGCATAACATTTTTCATTTTAGGGGTTGCTCTTACAAAGAAACATCCAATAATGGATGTCACGATAGAGGCTGCACCTAAAAGAAGAGGGTACATAATTCCACTTGCACCATTATTAGTGATCATAAGACCACCAAGGACCATGGTTGCAATTAAAGTTACCGCATAAGTTTCGAATAAATCTGCTGCCATACCTGCACAGTCACCTACATTATCACCAACGTTATCTGCAATTACAGCTGGATTTCTTGGATCATCTTCCGGAATACCTGCTTCAACTTTACCAACCAAGTCAGCGCCTACGTCTGCACCTTTGGTAAAGATACCGCCGCCTAAACGCGCAAAAATTGAGATGAGTGAAGAACCAAAAGCGAGTCCAATAAGAGGATTTAAATTAGTTGCTTCAGCGCCACCTAGGTACATATAAAACCCTGTAACACCAAGAAGACCAAGTCCGACCACTAATAATCCCGTAATAGCGCCACCTTTAAAGGCGACATCAAGCGCTGGAACAATCCCTTTTGTAGCAGCTTGGGCTGTTCTCACATTTGCTTTGACAGAGACATTCATACCGATGAATCCGCAAGCGCCGGAGAGAAGCGCGCCAATGACAAAGCCTAATGCCGTATCTTTGGAAATAAAAATACCAATCAGAATTGTTAAAACAATACCTACAATCGATATCGCTTTATATTGTCTTGCAAGATAAGCTTTGGCGCCTTCTTGAATGGCGAGGGCGATTGCCTGCATTTTTGAGTTGCCAGCGGGCAATTTAAATATCCATGCGCTCATGACTGCACCATAAAGAATTGCTAAAAGTGCTGCGCCAATAATAAGGTTAAGTTCTGACATACATGCTCCTAAATTTTGGAAATCTTAAAATGAAAAACTTATACGATAAATTATCACATTCAATAGCTTTGTCACTACTAAACTTAAAATTTTAATTATAGATTAGCCTGTGAAAAGCATTGACAAGCCTATTAAAATTAATAGGTAGGCGAATATTTTTTTTAATGATGAAACAGAAATTTGATGTATCCATTTTGTTGCCAGCCGCACAAAAATAAGACTTGAAGCCGTCATAAATATAAGGCCGGGTAAATAGATGTAGCCGACACTGAATTGAGGTAGTTGGTTAACATATAAGCCATTTTTAATAAATCCAAATGAAGCACCCAGCCCAATAAACACCCCTAGGGAGCTAGAGAGTCCGACAGCAAGCCTAGGATTAACTTTGTGATAAATAAAATAAGGTACAAACATAGTGCCTCCTCCAATTCCAATAATAGTGGAGACAGAGCCTATTATGAATCCATAAAGATTAGCAAAAATAAAGGACGGTAATTGAACCAAGCTCTTGATTTTAGGAGATTTAAAAATTTCATAGGCGGCAAGGAAAGTGTAGGCAATAAAAGCGTGCTTAATAAATGCAATATTTAAATGAGGAATGATAAAAGCCATAGCCAAAGAACCTAAAAAAACTCCAGGGATGTAATGTGCTGCCGTTGACCAGCTCATATTGTTCTGTTTTGTATGAAAAAAACTCGACACTCCCCCTGTAAAAATAATGGAAGCAAGAGAAGTTCCAATAGCCATAAGCATTGCTTGATCAAAGGCAACTTGATGAAAATGAATTAAGAGGTAAGTTAGAAGAGGGACAATTATAAGGCCGCCGCCAATGCCGAGAAGCCCAGATAGAGTGCCAACAAAGCTTCCAGCAATTAAGAGTATGAGCGCTTCAGTCAGAATTTGCATGATGTTTAATGAGTTTAATGAGACGATGTCTTAGAGGTGAATCCTCTAGACTACTGAGTAGATTTTCGAAAGCTGATTTAGCTTGAGCAGGAAAGCTTTTAGATCGGGGCGGCATCACTTTAGAATTTTTAATCATCAATTTTATTTTTAAAGATTTAATTGGGTTGGCATAAGGTATTTCTTTTTGAATGCCTTCATTCAATTCCTTCAGAAGTGAAGATTCAATAAACTTTAATTTGCTGGCAATGCCACTATTTTCAACATAGACGGTCAAAATATCGTCTCGAATACCACCGATATGAGATAAAGGGACTAGTTTGGTTGGGGCCTTGATAGACCATAGCTTTTGATAGCTAGAAATAGAGCGATTTTTCTCTCTAATTAAGGAAAATACTTCACTTTCCAAAAGCTTGTTCACGGGCTTCATAAGTTATAATTATCTATTATTTAAGCTAAATTTAGACTTCAATGCGAATTATCTTTGTTACAAATAGTACATCAAAGCCAAAAAGTATCCATGTAGTAACTTTTATTGCCACAATCTTTTTGCTTTTTATTGCGCTCATTCAAGGTATTAACTGGCTTGATTCGAAATATAACGGCGGTGTTGAAGAAAAGAAATCATTAATTAATCTTAAACTTGATCTTAATTTAGGGAGTTTTCAGAAGAATTTAGATGTTTATGCAACCCAAATTGGCGAACTTCAAGCGCGATTAATACGTATAGATAATCAAGCTCAGAGACTTCAAGATTTTGCTAAAGAGAAATTAAAAACAAATGAAAAGATGCCTAAACCAGCTCCAATAAAATCATCTGGCCAAGGCGGGCCCTTCGTCCCTGAAAAGAATTTTTCTGAGACTGAACTTCAATCATTTATTGATAAGCTAACACTTGATATTGAAAAACACGAAGAGTACTACAATAATTTAGAAGCTTTTTATCTAAAACAAAGTGTTTTTAAAGACACTTTACCTAATGCCTCCCCTGTCAATGTGCCTTTCAATTCATCAAGTTATGGCTGGAGGGTGGATCCTTTTTTAGGTGTAAGGGCGTTTCATGAAGGATTAGACTTTAGCGCAGATGTTGGTCAACCCATTAAGGCAACGGCTGCAGGCATTGTCTTGGCCGCTGAGGTAACCCCTGAATACGGCAATATGGTTCGTATTTCTCATGGGTCTGGACTTGAAACACGATATGCACATGCATCTAAATTATTAGTGAAAGAAGGTGAGCGTATTAAAAAGAATCAAGTTATTGCTCTAGTAGGCAATACTGGAAGATCGACAGGGCCACATCTTCATTATGAAATTAGAATGAATGGCGAGTCTTTAGATCCTCGCAAGTATCTTCAATATTAATTATTTCAAACTATCTCGATTAAGAATATTCATATTATGTTAAAGACCATTGTTAAGAATTTATTTGGAAGCAGAAACGATCGACTCCTTAAAGAGTATGGTAAAAAAGTTCAGCAAATAAATTCGTTAGAAGAAGCAATTAAAAAGCTGAGTGACACCGCTCTAAAGGCTAAAACTTCAGAATTTAAAAAACGTCTTAGTGAAGGACAAAAACTAGATGATTTGCTTGTTGAGGCTTTTGCTGTCGTAAGAGAAGCGAGTCGACGTGTATTAGAAATGCGTCATTTTGATGTGCAACTTATGGGCGGTATGGCCCTTCATGATGGAAAAATTTCAGAAATGCGGACGGGTGAAGGTAAGACACTTGTTGCTACATTACCAACATATCTTAATGCCCTTGAAGGCAAAGGCGTTCACGTTATTACAGTTAATGATTATCTTGCAAAACGAGATGCGGAGTGGATGGGTCAAATATATAGATTCCTAGGCCTAGAAGTCGGTATTAATTTGTCTAGCATTTCAAGTGAGGAGAAGAAAAAAGCTTATCAAGCTGATATCACTTATGGCACCAATAATGAATTTGGTTTTGATTACTTAAGAGACAACATGATCTTCTCTAAAGAAGAGCGTGTTCAGAGAAAATTACATTACGGTTTGGTTGATGAAGTTGACTCAATCTTAATTGATGAGGCAAGAACACCTCTCATTATTTCAGGACAAGCTGAAGATAACGTCGATCTTTATACAAAGATTAATTTAGTAGTAGCCAAACTTTCAAGACAAAAAACTGAAGAAGAAAATGGCGACTACTGGGTAGATGAAAAAGCACATCAAGTAGTTCTTTCAGAAAGTGGCCATGAGAATGTAGAGCAGCTATTAATTAACGCAGGATTATTATCTGAACAATCAAGCTTATATGATGCAACTAATATTTCACTTGTCCATCATATTAACGCCTCATTAAAAGCAAGGAACCTCTTCAATAAAGATCAGCATTATGTGGTGCGAGATAACAGCATCATTATTGTTGATGAGTTTACAGGAAGAATGATGCCGGGCCGCAGATGGTCAGAAGGCATTCATCAAGCTGTTGAGGCTAAAGAAGGTGTTGAAATACAAAAAGAAAATCAAACACTCGCTTCTATTACATTCCAAAATTATTTTAGGATGTATCAAAAGTTATCTGGGATGACAGGTACAGCTGATACGGAGGCTTATGAATTTAGTCAAATTTACGGATTAGAAACTATTATTATCCCCCCTCACAGAACGACTCAAAGAAAAGACATGATGGATAAAGTGTATCGCACTTCTCAAGAGCGATATGCTGCAGTGATTGAAGATATTAAAGCGTGTCAAAAAATCGAGCAGCCAGTTTTGGTAGGCACTACGTCAATTGAAAATTCAGAGCTTATTTCTGCATTACTTACAAAAGCAAAATTAAAGCATCAGGTATTGAATGCAAAACATCATGAAAAAGAAGCACATATTATTGCGCAAGCAGGGCGTCCAGGTATGATTACTATCGCAACTAATATGGCCGGCCGGGGAACGGATATTGTGCTGGGCGGAAGTATTGAAGCTGATATTCATGAAATTAAATTAAACGACAAATTAACTGAAAGTAAAAAAGAAAAAGAAATTAAAGCGCTTAAAGACGCATGGAAAGAGCAGAATAGCTTGGTAGTTAAAGCAGGCGGGCTTCATATTATTGGCACTGAAAGACACGAATCAAGACGTGTGGACAATCAGCTCAGAGGCCGCGCAGGTAGGCAGGGAGATCCAGGATCTAGTCGATTCTATTTATCTCTAGAGGATTCATTATTAAGAATTTTTGCATCTGATCGCGTCTCAGCTATTATGGAAAAGCTTAAGATGCCAGAAGGTGAAGCTATTGAGCATTCATGGGTAACAAAAGCTATTGAAAATGCGCAAAGGAAAGTGGAAGGGCGTAATTTTGACATTAGAAAACAGTTGCTTGAATACGATGATGTTGCAAACGATCAAAGAAAAGTAATTTATGAACAAAGAAATGAATTGCTTGATTCTGATCAAACGGCAGAAACAATCGCTGCGATGAGAGCAGATGTTCTTCGTGATCTCATGCAAGGACATATCCCTCCAGGCAGCATGGAAGATATGTGGGATATTCCATCTTTAGAGAAAATTTTAGTTTCTGATTATGGTTTAAATCTTTCTATTAAAGCATGGGTTGATAAAGAACCTCAAATTGATATAGAAGAGATTTATGAGAGAGTCATTACCTTCGCTAATAAGCAATATCAGGAAAAAGAATCTTTAGTTGGCAAAGATACTATTCGGCATTTCGAAAAAACAGTGATGTTACAAAGTATTGATCACCACTGGAGGGAACATTTGTCATCTCTTGATCATTTAAGACAAGGCATACATTTACGCTCTTATGCGCAAAAAAATCCTAAGCAAGAATATAAAAAAGAGGCATTTGAATTATTTGGATATCTTTTAGATACAGTCAAGACTGAAGTCACTCGCATTACTATGGTAGTAAAAATAAAGAATGAGGCTGAAGTCAACGAGATTGATGAAAAAAATAAAGATGAAATTAAAAAATCATCCAGAAAAAAAGAAGATGCAACAAATACTTTTCCTAAAGTTGGTAGAAATGATCCATGCCCTTGCGGAAGCAATAAAAAATATAAACAATGTCACGGCACTTTAGACTAATTAAGGAGGTTTATTATTTTGATTGAATCTCCCTGTATTGGCGTTTGCAGCATTAATAAAGAGCATCAGTTTTGTGAGGGCTGCTTTAGAAGTGAAGATGAAATTTCTGAATGGATCACATTAAGTGATGATCAAAAAAAAGAGATTAATCAATTAGCAACTCAAAGACAGATTAATCTTATTTCGTTTTAATTAATAATTTTTTTTCTTATACTCACATAAATCATTGATCACACACCTGCTACATTTTGGAAGTCTTGCTGTGCAGGTATACCTCCCATGAAGAATCAATAAATGGTGTGCATCTTTTAAAAACTCTTTTGGTGTAACTTTCATCAATTTTTTTTCTACTTGAAGTACATTTTCACCTGGCGCAATATTTATTCGATTTGAAATTCTAAATATATGCGTATCAACTGCAATCGCTGGCTCATTAAAAATTGTATTTAAAATAACGTTGGCTGTTTTTCTTCCAACACCAGGAAGTGCTTCTAGTAACAATCGATCATGAGGCACCTCGCCTTTAAATTTGACATGAATAATTTTAGCGGTTTCAAGTATGTTTTTAGCTTTTGTTTTATAGAGTCCAATAGTTTTTATACAAGATTCAATATCGCTTAATTGCATTTGGGCGAGTTGTTTTGCATTAGATGCTTTATTAAATAGTAACAAGGTGGCTTTATTGACTGATTTATCAGTCGCCTGTGCAGATAAAATAACTGCAATGAGGAGCTGAAAAGGCGTTTGATAGTTAAGTTCGGTGGTGGGATTGGGTGTATTTTTTGATAGCGCTTCAAAAATTTTAAACCGCTTCTGAGGGTTCATAAAAATTAATTAACGTGCTTCGATGCGGTTTTTTAGTGCAATAAGACAAGCTAAACCAATAAAGGCTCCAGGAGGAAGGATAGCCAAAAGAAAGCCATTGTAATCTCCAAAAAAATGAAGCACTAAATTACTTGCTGAAGGCCCTAAAATAAGATCAATGCCAGACAACAAAGTGCCTTTGCCGAAGAACTCTCTTAACCCCCCAAGAAGAGTTAAAACCATCGCCAATCCAAGACCCATAAAAAGACCATCATAAAATGAAGGCGTAGTTTCGTTCTTTGCGGCGAAAGACTCAACGCGAGCCAGAACAATACAATTAGTGACAATCAATGGAATAAATATCCCCAAAGCTTTATAAAGGGGTTGAATGAAAGCATGAATACTGAAGTCAATAATTGTTACAAGCGAGGCTATGATAAGAATAAAAACTGGGACTCTAATTTCGGTTGGTATAAATTTACGAATAGGTGATACTGAAGCATTTGATACAGCCATCACAATTGCTGTGGCAATACCAAGGCTTAATCCATTGATCATAGAGGTTGTGACCGCCAGAGTTGGACATAATCCGAGAAGCTGAACTACACCGGGATTTTGTTTCCAAAACCCATCCAATGCAATTTTTTTAATATCACTCATGATGTGAATAACCTTTTTTTATTTTCTTTTGAGTAAAGAAGACACTTGTAGGTAGATTTGATGACAGCACGAGGCGTGATTGTCGCTCCAGAGATGTAATCAAAATCACCCCCATCTTTTTTAACAGCCCATTGTTTTTCACTTACTTTATCCAAAGACTTTAGATTAAAATTTTTAATCCACTGACTTTTATCTATTTCAATATAGTCTCCCAAGCCAGGGGTTTCTTTGTGAGTAATTACTCTTACACCTAATATTTTATCTTCTTGATCAATCCCCACGAGTGTTTTGATTTCACCGCTATAGCCATCGGGGGCGACAGCTTCAATAATGACCGCAATCACTTGGTTGTTTTTCTTTGCTCGATAGACATCAATATTCTTTTTATTTCCCAAAAGAGGACTAGGCTCAACGGAAATAGTATCTTTCACAAGATTGTTGTCATATAAATCTGCGGGAATTACTTGATTTAAGAATATGCGTTTTGCTCTAGCATCACTCTCATCAATAGGTGATTTCGTAATGAAATAAAAAACACTTAAAGCAGTTGAAGCCGCTAAAGAAAAAATAATCATAGTTGCTGCAGTAGTAGATATTTTTTTTAAATGATCTTTAAACATATATTTATTTATGACCAAAAATTCTTGGCTGTGTAAGGCTATCTATGAGTGGCGCACAAATATTGAATAGCAATACAGCAAATGCAATCCCTTCTGGGTAACCACCAAAAATTCGAATTATGAAAACTAATAAGGCTATACCTACACCAAAATAAATTTTTCCTTTAGGTGTTGTGGGTGCGCTAACTGGATCGGTAATGATAAAAAAAGCACAAAGCATGCTTCCGCCACTCATAATATGAAAGAGTGGAGATGCGAATGTATCTGGCGCTAAAACATTAAACAGCAATGCCGTTAAAAATAAAGTCGACAAGAAGGCAACAGGTAAATGCCATGAAATAATCTTCTCTTTAAGTAAATAAAGACCTCCAGCAAGATAACCTAAATTAATTAACTCAAGCCCTCTGCCTCCAATAAAGCCAAAAATTTTGTCTTGTTGAATTGTGTTTAATGGCTGATTCAAAGTGAGCTGGGTTTTAATGTAATCAAGAGGTGTGGCAGAGCTCATTGCATCGAGTGTTTCTTTTGGTAATAAATTACTATTAAAAATAACTCTAATCTGATCAAGCCAGTCAGAAGGGGAAGCCATAAGATTATTAGGCATTTGCCAGTGCGTCATGATAGAGGGAAAAGAGATTAGTAAGATAGCGTATCCCACCATCGCTGGATTAAATAAGTTGTAACCCAATCCACCATAAACATGTTTGCCAAAAGTAATGCAAAGTAATGTGCCTAAAACAATAATCCACCAAGGCGCTATTGATGGGATAGATAAAGCAAGAAGCCAGGCAGTGACAAGTCCGCTGCCATCTAAAATGAATGGCTTAATCGGTAGTTTTCTTATGGCAAGAATTACACTTTCAGTCATTATGACGGTAAGAGAAGCCAAAAGGATATTAACAATGACGCCTAAGCCAAATACATAAACATATAAAGCTATGCCAGGAATAAGCGCGAGTAGGACTTTGAGCATAATGGTGCTTACTGAAGGCGCGTTAACAATATAAGGCGATCTATTTTCCATATTAGTTTTTTACATTTTCTTGTTGGTTTTGTTTGACTCTTTCCATCGCTGCAGCAATGGTTGATTTTTTCTCATCCTCAGCTTGCTTCTCTTGAGCCCCTAAAGCTTTTTGCGCATTTCTTTCAGCACGTTCTTTTTTTTCTCTTTCTATTCTTGCAAGTCTAAATTCATTTCTTTCTCTAGCTGTATTTGCAGCTTCTTTTGATTTATCCTGGGCAATAATTTCACTTTTTGCGTACCTATAAAATTGTACAAGCGGAATATTACTTGGACAAACATAAGTACAGCATCCACATTCAATACAATCGAATAAATTGTACTCCCTCGCTTTTTCAAGCTGAGAAGACTTTGAGAACCAATATAATTCTTGAGGTTGTAAGTTGACTGGGCAGGCATCCGCACATCTTGCACACCGAATACAAGGCATTACAGGCTTTGGATCTGGAAACAATTCTGGAGAACTTTCGATGACACAATTCATTGCTTTTGTGACTGGCACATGAATTGATGGCAAATCAAATCCCATCATAGGGCCGCCCATAATAAATTTTTTTGGTTTGCTTGAAGAGCCTCCCGCAGCATTGATTAAGTCTGATAAAGGCGTTCCAAATAAAACTTCAAAATTTTGAGGGGTTTTGACAGCTCCTGTAATTGTTACAATTCGACTGATCGATGGTTCACCCAACTCAAGGTATCTATAGATAGCCGCTACCGTAGCCACATTAAATACTTGAATTCCTAGATCTACAGAGCGCTTTTCCTTTGGAACTTCTATCCCCATTAAGAGATAAATGAGTCTTTTTGCATCGCCACTTGGATAAAGGGTGGGCACCACTTTAATTTCAACCGTTGTTTTTTGAGCGGCTTTTTTTAGTGCCTCATAAGATTCAATTTTATTATCTTCGATACCAACTACACACTTTTCTGCACCAAGGATAGTTTGCGTAATGAGAGCACCTTGGATAATTTCATCAGCTCTTTCTCTCATTAACATATCATCACATGTAATGAATGGTTCGCACTCGGCAGCATTGATGACTAATGTATGGATGGTTTGATTTTGATTAATCTTTAATTTCATGTGCGTTGGAAATACTGCGCCACCTAAGCCAACAATACCCGACTGTGCCAATGCTTCAATTAATTGAGCCCTATCTATTTTTTTCCACGAGATAGGTTTTTTTTCAATCCAGGTATCTTCGAAGTCTGGTTCAATCGTGATACAAAAATCAGGTAGGCCTGATGGATGAGGAAGGATTTCTTCGCTAATTTTTAGGATCTTTCCTGATGTGGGCGCATGAATAGAGGCGGAAATATTGCCATCAGCTTCAGCAATCATCTGGCCTTTCAGAACTTGATCGCCGGGTTTAACTTTAACTTTTGCAACGTGACCTACATGTTGTCTAAGTGGCAGTACTAATTTTTTTGGAATAGCTAATTTTGCAATAGGAAGACGAGTGGATACACTTTTATTTTCATCTGGATGAACCCCGCCATTAAATTTAAAAATATTTCTTAATTGCATAATAAACGCGTTAAGCCTTCTGAGCTTTTTGAATGTTATAGATAGGATATTTCCATTTCCATGATTCTGAATTTTCAAGAACAGGTTCCATCGTTATGCAATCCACCGGGCATGGTGGCAAGCATAATTCGCAACCCGTGCACTCACTTGCAATAATCGTATGCATTTGTTTTGCAGCGCCTAAAATGGCGTCCACTGGACAAGCTTGAATACATAAAGTACATCCAATACAAGTTGACTCATCGATTAAAGCAACCGACTTTGGTTTTTGAATGCCATGTTCTTCATTAAGAGGTTTAAATTCTACGCCCATTAATTCCGCTAAAGCTTTGGCGCCAGCATCACCTCCTGGTGGGCATTGGTTTATATCAGCTTCACCTTTCGCAATGGCAGTAGCATATGGTTTACAACCGGGATAACCACATTGACCACATTGTGTTTGGGGAAGAATGGCGTCAATTCTTGCAACCATAGGATCGCCATCTACTTTAAATTTAATAGCAGAATAGCCTAGGACCAATCCTAAAAGGATGGCAAGAAAAATCATCACAAAGAGTGCGGTAATCATTTAACGATCTAAGCCCGCGAATCCCATAAAGGCGAGGCTCATAATGGAGGCTGTGACAAGCGCTATTGCTGTACCTTTAAATGGCAAAGGTATTTCAGCACCTTCTAGACGCTCTCTTAATGATGCAAATAAAATTAATACAATTGAAAATCCAATGGCACCGCCTAATCCAAATAATGCCGATTCTATAAGTGTATGACTCGATTGCGCATTCAAAAGAGGGATCCCTAATACGGCACAATTAGTGGTTATAAGAGGCAGAAAAATACCTAACAATTGATAAAGCAATGGAAAGTTTTTTTCCATTAACATTTCAGTGAATTGAACAACGCCTGCGATCACCACTATAAATGAAAGTGTTCTTAAATAAATAAGATCATTAGGCTCTAGAAGATAATGATTAATTGCCCAGCTTGTCATTGAGCCTATGGTTAATACAAAAGCGGTAGCAGCAGACATGCTGATCGATGTTTCTAGTTTTTTAGATACACCCATGAAAGGGCATAGCCCTAAAATTTTAACTAAAACGATATTGTTGACCAATACCGTGCTGATAATAATTAAGAAATAGTGTTGGATCATAAAGTTAAATTATACGTTTAAAATTGCCGAAAATACTTATAGCTCAAGCCTCTGTCAATTGAGGCTTTTGAAAGTTCAAGATCTTTTTTTGAGGTTAAAATATATCAATAGTTCTATATTACTTCAAAGAATAAACTTTTATAGTTATATAACTATTATATATATAACAAATGATCAATTTTTTTGGTGTTTAGCTATTTAAGTTAAAATAGCGGCTTTACTAAATTAATAGCCAATCTCATGTCACCTCAAGGCAGTATTGTTGCAATTGTTACTCCAATGTTTCCTGACGGAAGTCTTGATATCCAAGCGCTGCATGGATTAATTGATTTTCATATTAATGAAGGTACGGATGGCATTGTCATTGTGGGAACAACGGGTGAATCACCTACGGTTAATTGCGAAGAGCATTGTCAGCTTATTGAAACAACCGTTAAACACGTCAATAAAAGAATCCCAGTAATAGCTGGAACAGGCGCTAACTCTACGCAAGAAGCTATCGATCTTACAAAAGAAGCAAAACGCCTTGGTGCAGATGCTTGTTTATTGGTGACACCTTATTACAACAAACCCAATCAAACAGGACTTTTTCAGCATTTTAGTAAAGTTGCAAATGAAGTTGCAATTGATCAAATTCTTTACAATGTACCTTCTAGAACAGGCTGTGACTTAAAGAACGATACCGTCTTAAAGTTAAGTAATATTACTAATATTGTAGGCATTAAAGATGCGACAGGAGATTTGACTCGAGGTATCGATCTTATTAAAAGATTACCGTCTAATTTTTCAGTTTTAAGCGGTGATGATGCGACTGCTTTATCGCTTATGTTGCTCGGAGGTAAAGGTGTGATTTCTGTAACGGCAAATGTTGCGCCTAAATTAATGCATGAAATGTATGCTTGCGTCATTGCTAAACAAAACGAAAAAGCGATCGAGATTAATCAGCAATTGTTTTCACTTCACACTAATCTATTTATAGAAGCTAATCCAATACCTGTAAAATGGGCATTAAAGACAATGGGTCTTATCAAAGAAGGTATTCGATTACCTTTAGTAGAACTTAGCACGGAGTATCATAAAATTATTCAAACTGCCATGAAGGAAGCTCATATTCAATGAAATTACTAGCGCAAAGTAAATGGCTTTATGTTTTGCCTTTATTCTTAATATTAAATGGATGTGACAACATTCCTTTTGTGGATCAAGTTACAGCGCCTGATTACAAGGCTGCAGGGAGATCTCGTCCTCTAGAAGTGCCTCCTGACTTAACTTCAGCGACTTCAAATGATGCGTATGCAATACCAGGATCTACTAGTTATTCGGATTTTAAGAATGGACAGAAACAAGATAATAGCCAGTCAAACATTTTGCCTAATCCAGAGGGCATGAAAATTGTAAAAGCAGGTGCTCAAAGATGGCTGGTTGTTAATGCGCCAGCTGAGAAAATATGGCCAGTAATACGAGATTTTTGGTTAGATATGGGATTTGCCGTAAAAAAAGAAAATCCAGAAACAGGCGTTATGGAAACTGAATGGATTAAAGAAGGTGATCTTAAAGCAGACAATAATAAAAGCGCGCTCGATAAATTTGATGCATGGCTTGATTCTATCTCATCTGGCACGGCTAACCGTAAAAAATTTAGAACTCGACTAGATCGTGGTCTTCAAGAAGGCACGACTGAGATTTATATGACACATCGAAGTGTAGATGCAGCGCCTGATGACGGTAAGGAAAAAATCCGAACTCCTTACGGTGTTGTAGATAACGGTTTTAGAAATGATGCAAAGACTCAGCTGGAAACAAAAGCAGATTCGAAAGATGATGAATTAGATGCTGAGCTTTTAAGAAGGCTTATGATAAAACTTGGTGTAGCAGATAAGCGAGCGAAAGAAATTATTGCAGCACCAGTTAATCAAAAGAGAGCTGAAGTAAAAAAAGAAGCGGATGGAAGTTCTTCGCTCGAAATTCAAGATCCTTTTGATCGCGCTTGGCGCAGAGTAGGTTTGGCTTTAGATATCATCGGATTTGTGATTGAAGACAAAGACAGATCAAATGGAATCTATTTTGTAAAATATGCTGATGTTGATATTGATGATAGCCCCAAGAAGAAAAAAGGAGTGCTAGACTCTCTTATGTTCTGGAGCGACGATGACAAAAAAGACAAGCAGGATAAAGATATCAGCCAGAAAAAAGATAAGCCTTTATCTGAGAAGCTTAAATTCTGGGGCGGAAGCGATAAAGAAAAAACTAATCCAGAAAAACAATATCGCATTAAAATTATTTCTTCAGACAATGGCGGCTCTCAAGTTATTATTGAGTTCCAAGATGGCAAGAGAAACAACTCATCTACCGCAAATCGAATCATCACTCTTCTTTATGATCAATTAAAATAAAGATGCAATTCGCATCTTTAGGCAGCGGGAGCGCTGGTAATTCGTTTATAGTAAAGCAAAACCAATCACTTTTAATGATTGATTGTGGTTTTGCAATGCAGGATATTGTGTCTAGATTGGATCGACTTAATCAATCCCCAGAAAATATCACAGGCATTCTTTTAACTCATGAACATGAAGATCATGTCAAAGGCGCCTTTAAACTAGCAAACAAATTCAAGATTCCTATATGGCTTTCTTATGGGACTTACAAGATGTGTGAAAAACACATGATTAAATCTTATGAAATTGATTTGAATATAATTGATAGTCACAATACATTTGAAATAGAAGATTTTGTCATTCAACCCTTTCCAGTGCCTCATGATGCAAGAGAGCCTACTCAATTTACATTAAGTGATGGCAATCATAAATTGGGCATTTTGACAGACACGGGAAGCTCAACACCTCATATTGAAAAGATGCTTCAGCAACTAGATGCGCTCATTATAGAATTTAATCACGACCTTAATTTGCTTGAATCAAGCGAGTACACATACAGCTTGAAGAAAAGAATTAGCGGTAAATTAGGTCATTTAGACAATCAAACAGCAGCTGAAATTTTGGGGAAAATTCAATTTAAACAATTAAAACATCTTGTCGCAGCGCATTTAAGTGAGAAAAATAATACTGAAGAGCTAGTGAAAGAAGCTATTGTAGGAAAAATAGGATGTGAGCGTGATTGGATAAAAATTGCAACGCAAGTCGACGGAACGTCGTGGCAGGTTATATAAAAAAAGCCGGTTAAAAACCGGCTTTTTTATTCGTACAATAGATAAATTATCTATTATTTAGCTTCAGCAGCTGGAGCAGCCTCAGCAGCTGGAGCTGCATCAGCAGCAGGAGCAGCTTCTTCTTTTTTGCCGCAAGCAGTTAAACCAATAGCTAATAATAAAGCGATAAGTAGTGAACGTGTCATTTTTAATCCTTAAAATTAATGTTGAATTCGGGGCTATGTAAAGCTCCCTGACAATTATTCTACAACAAAACAAGCTGGATAGTTAAATATTATTGAATAAAATCAATAAATCCTGAGAGGTACAAAGGGAGTAAGGTTATCCCCAAAGCGTTTAAATCTTTTTTGTCTAAACTGGGTTTAAATGCGATTTTTTTGTTATTTGCAAGTTGTCTTAGATATGCAGCATATTTCTTATCAACTTCGATGAGCTCACCATTAATATAAAAATTATTTTTTATAAAAAGCATTCTTGTTTTAGGGTTAAGTTCTAGAATCTTTTTTGAGAGATTTTTTTTAAAGATTTCAAGTGAAATCGGCTTAGGGCGCTGAAAAATAGCAGTTTCAACTGGCTCAGTAAGTAATTGACCAATAAAAGTATTGATCAAATTTTTACTCCAACGCAATTGATTAACTGTCTGTTGAATTTTCTTAATCATATTTGTATTAATTTCAGCTGGATCTTTTTGAAGATTTAAATTCGGATCTTTATACAAATAATTTTTATTCGTGTTCAAGCTGTCTTGAATAAAATCTAAAAATTTAGATTGGATTTCAAATGTACTAGGTGCTCTGAAGCCAATCGAATAAGTGAGACAATCATCACTTTGCGAAATGCCCCAGTGCCCTATATTAGGAGGCAAATAGAGCATATCACCCGGTTTGAGTACCCAAGAATTTTTACTTCTAAAATTGGTAATAATCTTAATAGCTGATTTTTTATCTAGAGAAAATTCTTTTTGGTCGCTAATCTTCCATTCTCTTTCACCGCTTGCCTGAAATAAAAATACATCGTAGGAGTCAAAATGAGGGCCAACACTTCCATTCTTCGTGGCATAACTCACCATTAAATCATCAAGCCGTGCATATGGAATAAACTTAAAAAGATTTAGAAAAGAATTGGCAAAAGAAAAATGATGATTAATATTTTGTACAAGTACCGTCCAAGGCGCATTCTTTTTTTTAGGGAAGTCTGATTTTTCGAAGGGACCATATTTCACTTGCCACAAGCCTTGCTTATATTCTATAAGACGGGATATGGCTTCTTCATCTTGTGCAATATAAAAAAGATCTTTTTCTGTGATGGGGGATTGAAAGTTTTCAATTGCATTTCGAATGAGGAGCGGTTTTTTTTGCCAATATTTTTTTAAGAAGGTATCAACCGATGTTTTTCCTAAAATGTGATTTTTACGATTTAATCGCATAATATTTATTAAGCCTTATAACTTCCTAAGTTAAAATAACGGTGTTATGAGCCACCAATTAATTCGTTCATTGTTATTTAAGTTTGATGCAGAATTTTCGCATGACTTAACCCTTAAGGCACTATCTCTTTCTAATAAAATCGGACTTTTAAGTTTTTTAAAATCCCCAAACCCTTGCAAGCTCAGAACTGTAATGGGTATTCCCTTTCAAAATCCAGTGGGATTAGCTGCAGGACTGGATAAAAATGCAAATCACATAGATGCTTTAGGTAAATTGGGGTTTGGCTTTATTGAAGTTGGGACGATTACCCCAAGACCTCAATTAGGCAATCCAAAGCCGCGATTATTTAGATTGCCAGAGGTTCAGGGCATTATTAACCGATTTGGATTCAACAATGTAGGTCTTGAGGCCGCAGTAGAAAATATAAGATTAAGTAAATATAAAGGTGTGCTTGGAATTAATATTGGTAAGAATTTTGATACACCTCTAGAACGGGCTGGGGAAGATTATCTTTTATGTATGAAAAAGGTTTATCAATATGCAAATTATATTGCAGTCAATATTTCTTCACCCAATACCAAAAACTTAAGAGACCTTCAAGAAACTAAAGCTTTAAATATTCTTTTGGCTCAACTTAAAGATGAGCAAACTAGATTAGCTGATTACTATGGACGCTATGTCCCTATTGCATTAAAAATTTCACCTGATTTAACAAATAAACATTTAGATGCAATATCAAAAAGCATTATCAAAAATAGAATTGATGGCGTAATAGCAACTAATACAACTATTAGCAGAGAGTTGGTGAGTGATCTTTTTAACGGAAAAGAAGCTGGAGGCATGTCAGGCAAACCTCTATTTAAATTATCTAATTCAATTATTCGCGAACTTCATGCAAGACTTCAAGGCGAGGTTCCCATTATTGGCGTCGGAGGTATATTTTCTGGAGAAGATGCCTTAGAAAAAATAAATGCTGGTGCAGAGCTTGTCCAAATTTATTCAGGTCTCGTTTACCAAGGAAGAAAGCTCGTTCTCGATGCTTGCCAGTCCATTGGTTAATAATGTTAATTAGACCAAGACTATACACATATAGACGCTGTCCTTACGCTATTCGATCACGGCTAGCTTTATATCAAGCTAAAATAGATTATGAATCTATAGAAATTTCACTCAAAGATAAACCTATTGATTTTTTAGCACTCAGCCCTAAAGGTACAGTTCCAGTGTTAGTTGATAATAATGGAAAGGTTATCGAAGAAAGCTTGGAAATCATGATATGGGCACTCAATAAATCTGATCCAGACAATTGGATCTTAAATGATAATAATCTTAGCCAGGAGCTTATTTATGAAAATGATTTTAGTTTTAAGAAAAATCTAGATAGATATAAATATGCCGATCGTTTTCCTGAGCACTCCAAAGAATATTATCGTGCTCAATGTGAACTATTTATAAATGTATTGAATGAAAAATTAAAATCAAAAAATTATTTGATGACAGAAAAAATAAGCCTTGCTGATGTAGCAATATTTCCTTTTATAAGACAGTTTTCTTTGGTGGATGAAGATTGGTTTTTAAATTCTAAATATCGAGAATTAAAAAAATGGCTTCAGAATTTCATAGAAAGCCAAATGTTTAAAGATGTAATGAAAAAGAATTAAGACTCTTGAAGGATGGCTTTATTTTCCTCTTCAAAAATTAATTTCACTTTATCATTACTATCAATATCAATGATTACATTGCCACCATTGGTTAACTTTCCGAAAAGTAGCTCATCCGCAAGCGCTTTTCTGATTGTATCTTGAATGAGGCGTGACATCGGTCTTGCGCCCATACTCGGATCAAAACCATTTTTAGCTAAATATGATTTAAGTGAATCTGTGAAAGTTGCATCCACTTTTTTCTCATGGAGTTGATCTTCGAGCTGCATTAGGAATTTGTCGACAACTTTTAAAATGACGTCATGACTGAGTGGCGCAAATGATACCGTTGCATCAAGTCTATTTCTAAACTCAGGGGTAAATAATCGTTTGATTTCCGCTTGTTCATCGCCCATTTTTTTAGATTGCGTAAATCCCATAGAAGTTTTTGAGAGGGACTCTGCTCCAGCATTTGTTGTCATAATAAGCGTGACATTTCTAAAATCCGTTTTTCTACCGTTACTATCTGTTAAAGAACCGTGATCCATCACTTGAAGAAGGATATTAAAAATATCTGGATGCGCTTTTTCAATTTCATCAAGAAGAAGCACACAATAAGGCTGTTTGTTGACAGATTCAGTCAAGAGCCCGCCTTGGTCAAATCCCACATACCCTGGAGGAGCGCCGATGAGTCTTGATACAGCATGTCTTTCCATATATTCGCTCATATCAATACGAACGAGTTCAATACCTAATATATAAGCAAGTTGGCGGGCCACTTCTGTTTTTCCAACGCCTGTTGGGCCGCTAAAGAGGAAATTGCCAATCGGTTTATTTGGCATACCTAATCCACTTCTTGTCATCTTGATAGCGCTTGCTAGATTTTCGATTGCTTTATCTTGCCCGAAAATTACCGCTTTAAGATCTCGTTCAAGATTTTTAAGGGCGTTTTTGTCGTCATTAGAAATATTTTTTGGAGGTATCTTTGCGATCTTCGCCACGATATCTTCAATTTCTTTATTAGTAATAACTTTTTTTTGTTTATTTTTTGGGAGTATTCTTTGTGCTGCCCCAGCTTCATCAATTACATCAATAGCTTTGTCAGGGAGATGTCTATCATTGATATATTTTGCAGAAAGTTCCGCAGCACTATTAATCGCTGTAACAGAATATTTTACATTATGATGTTTTTCAAATCTTGATTTAAGACCCTTAAGGATATTGATCGTATCAAGAATACTAGGCTCGTTAACATCAATTTTCTGAAATCTTCTTGTGAGCGCATGATCTTTCTCAAAGACTGTTCTGTATTCCTGGTAAGTCGTTGCGCCGATACATTTAATAGATCCATTTGATAGCGCCGGCTTAAGAAGATTAGATGCATCAAGTGTTCCACCACTTGCAGAACCAGCCCCTATAAGGGTATGAATTTCATCAATAAACAAAATAGCATCTTTTTGTTCGTTCAGTTGCTTCATGACAGATTTAAGTCTTTGTTCAAAATCTCCACGATATTTTGTGCCTGCAAGTAAGGAGCCCATATCGAGAGAGAATATGGTGGTATTTTCTAAAATACTAGGAACTTCTTTGTCGACAATTCTTTTTGCGAGTCCTTCGGCAATAGCAGTTTTACCAACCCCGGCTTCACCTACCAAGAGCGGATTATTTTTTCTTCTTCTACATAATGTTTGAATGACACGTTCAATTTCTGAATCTCGACCAATAAGCGGGTCAATTTTTCCAGCCAATACCATCTTATTTAGATTGATCGTATATGTTTCTAGAGCTTTAGAAGAAGGGGATTCTTGATCATTTTCTTGTTCGGGAGATGTTTTCTGTGTATCACCTTCATTTAATTTAGAAACGCCATGCGCAATAAAATTAACAACATCAAGTCGAGTCACACCTTGTTGATGAAGAAAATAAACAGCGTGTGAATCTTTTTCACCATATATTGCGACTAAAACATTTGCGCCATTTACTTCTTTTTTGCCAGAAGATTGCACATGAAGCATCGCTCTTTGAATAACTCTTTGAAATCCGAGTGTGGGTTGGGTGTCTACTTCATCTTCACCAGATATGGTTGGCGTATGATCATCGATATATTGTGTTAATTCATTTCTAAGCGTATCAATATTCGAGCCACACGCTTTTAGTACTTCGGCTGCTGAGGGATTGTCAAGCATAGCGAGAAGTAAATGTTCAACCGTAATAAGCTCATGACGCTTTTGTCTAGCGTCCATAAATGCCATATGTAGGCTTACTTCGAGTTCTTGAGCAATCATAATTTAAGTTTAATCAATTCTTTCAATAATACATTGCAAAGGATGCTGATGTTCTTTCGCATAGTTTAGCACTTGATTCATTTTTGTTTCGGCAATATCTACAGGGAAAATTCCACATACACCTAATCCCTCTGTATGTATTTTTAACATTATACGAGTGGCCTCATCAACACTTTTATTAAAAAAACGTTGAATCGTATTTACTACGAATTCCATGGGCGTAAAGTCATCATTTAGTATGATCACTTTGTACATACTAGGAAGTTTAGTCTTAGCTTTTTTTGGACTAAGCTTTATGTCTTCAGTTGCATTTATTTTTGGCATTAGCTAAACCCTAATGATTATTGTGATTAAAAAAAATAAAAACTCAAGCAATTCTTTTTGAGAATTTAAAAAAAATTACGATATTGGGTAGATTTTTATGCTCTTCACAATGCGATCGTGAGATTGAAGAATTTCTAAGGTGTGATTAGCAATTTTGAAGCTTGTGTTCGGTTCAGGGATATCCTCAAAATATTCTAATACTAAGCCATTCAGTGTTTTAGGTCCGTCAATTGGAAATTGAAGATTCAATTTTTTATTCAGTGTACGAATGGCGACACTTCCATCTACAATCCATCCGCCATCTTGATCTTGACTAAATTTAGATGATTTTGATAGAAAATCTAGGTTAAATTCACCGACAATTTCTTCTAAGATATCTTCAAGGCTTAATAGCCCAATAAATTCACCATGCTCATTTACAATTAAACCCACTCTTTCTTGCTTATCTTGAAAGTGTTGCATTTGGGTATATAAAGGTGTGCCCGAAGGAATAAAGTATGGCTCTGAAATGAGTGTTTTTAAATCATCTTTTGTAATTTTATTTAAGGCATCATGCAAATTAAGTTGTTTGATAATTTTTTGAGTATTAAGCAAGCCTAAAATACTTTCAGGTGAATTTTTTTTGACTAATATTCTACTGTGTTGGAAGGTAAGCAGTTTTTGAATAACCTCTTCATCAGTTAAATCAAAATCGATAGACTCAACAGAAGTATGAGGAATCATAATATCATCAACAGTTATCCGTTCGAGCTCAAATAAATTAAGTAAAATTTTGCGATGTTGATTGGGAATGAATTGACCAGCTTCAGAAATAATACTTCTTAATTCATCCATGGATATTGCATGAAGATTATTATTGAAATCTATCTTCACATTAAATATTTTTACAAATGTTAATACAAAAAAGTTAACTAAGATAACTATGGGATAGAGAATTTTTAAAAGCGGGTAGAGCACGTAGCTACTAAAGAAAGCAAAACGTTCAGGCTTGGAAGCTGCAATAACTTTAGGTGATATCTCGCCAAAAATAAGAATCAAAAATGTAGTTACTAAAGTTCCGACCATGAGCGCTATTTGACCTTCTCCATAAAGCCTAACTGTAATAACCGTTACAAACATTGCAGAGGCTGCATTCGCGAATTCTTTACATAGCAATATGACGCCTAAAAGCTTATCTGTTGAAGAGAGAAGTTTGTGAGTAAGTTTTGCTGCATGATTACCCTGGGATACCAGATGTTTTAATCTATAACGATTGAGTGTCATTAAGCTTGTTTCAGCAAGCGAGAAAAATGCTGATATAGCAACTAAAGCTATAAGAATGACAAATTGATAACTAATGGAAAGGGTGTTCAAAGTTTAAAAAAACTTAAGGATTAATTTCTTGTGACTGATTTTCTTTAGGTTGATCTTGACTGAGATTGCGCTGAGATACACCAAGCCACATTGCAACCGGACATGCTACAAGTACTGACGAATAAATGCCAAATAAAATACCAATCGTTAAAGCAAGTGAGAAGTTATGAAGGGTTTCTCCACCAAAGAATAGCATTGAGCACACCATAGTTTGTGTCATAAGATGGGTAATCACAGTGCGTGACATTGTTCTTGTGATCGCGTTATCAATGACTTCGACCACACTTGCTTTTCTCATTTTTTTAAAATTTTCTCTGACGCGATCAAAAACAACAACAGATTCATTCACAGAATAGCCTAATACAGCAAGGATGGCTGCAAGAACGGTGAGGTTAAATTCCCATTGAAAAAATGCAAAAAAGCCCAAAATAATAATGACATCATGCATATTAGCAATGATGGCTGCAACCGCAAAACGCCATTCAAATCTCAGTGCAAGATAAGCGATAATTCCAAAGCACACAAGGAGCAAAGCGAGCGCACCATTTGCATAAAGTTCTTCACCAACTTGCGAGCCCACAGATTCTACTCTTTGTATTTTTGTATCTTTGTCACTTTCAAGAAGAGCCGTTGATACTTTTTCTGATAATTGAGCAATCGATAAATCCTGTCGAATAGGTAAGCGAATCAAAACATCTTTACTTGTGCCAAAGTTTTGCACCGTTGCATCTTTAAGATCAATTTTATCCATTACTTGACGAATTTTATCGATATCTGCCGGATGGCTATAACTGACTTCCATAAGTGTGCCGCCAGTAAAATCAACACCAAGATTAAGACCTCTCAGGCCTAAGAAGATAATCGCAATAATGAAAGTGATGAGAGAAATGGTCGTGGTTAAGCGACCATAACTCATGAAAGGGATATCTTTTTTTATTCTAAATAATTCCATAATTAGTCTTGATGGGGCCTATAGATTTGACCGATAGATAATTTATCAATTTTACGTCGATACCCGTAAAGAATATTTACAAGCGCTCTTGACACCAAAATAGCGCTAAACATGGAAGTTAAAATGCCTAATACATGAACGACAGCAAACCCTTTAATGGGACCTGTACCAAACATAAATAAGGCGAGACCTGCAATTAATGTCGTGACATTGGAATCTAGGATTGTGTCAAATGCGCGATCATAACCGGCATGAATACTTGCTTGCGGGGTATTGCCGTTTCTAAGCTCCTCTCTAATTCTTTCATTAATTAGCACGTTTGCATCAATTGCCATACCTAATGCTAAGGCAATCGCTGCCAATCCAGGAAGTGTTAGGGTGGCTTGGAGAATAGATAATAAAGCGACTAATAATAATAAATTTACACCAAGAGCAAAAATAGAAACGCCTCCAAAAACCATGTAGTAAAAGATCATCATGACGGAAATAGCGGCAAATCCCCACAACGTAGAGTGAATACCTCGTTTAATATTTTCTTCACCCATGCTTGGACCTACGGTGCGCTCTTCAATTATTTGCATAGGAGCTGCAAGAGCACCAGCTCTTAATAAAAGAGATATATCGGTAGCTTCTTGTGGGCTATTCATCCCAGAAATTTGTACACGACCACCACCAATTTCTTGTTGGATGACCGGTGCTGTTACAACTTCCGTTTGTCCTTTTTCTATAAGAAGAATCGCTAAACGTTTACCTACATTTTCACGAGTTACTTGTTTAAATATATTTGAACCTCTTCCATCCAGCGTCACATGAACAACAGATCTACCTGATTGTTGATCCACACCTGGACCAGCGTCAGTAATTCTGTCGCCTGTAAGTAATACATTTTTCTTTACGAGAATGGCCCTACCGTCCCTATCTTTGAATAAATCATCTCCGAAAGGAGTATTGCCTTTTTGAGCGCTTTCCAAAGTAGCAATATCTGTTTTATCTTCATCGACTAATCTTATTTCGAGCGTCGCTGTTCGTCCGAGAATTTCTTTAGCTTTGGCTGTGTCTTGAACGCCTGGAAGTTGGACAACAATCCGATCTAAACCTTGTTGCTGGATAATAGGCTCAGCAACGCCTAGTTCGTTGATGCGGTTATGAAGTGTTTGTAAATTTTGTTTGAGCGCGAATTCTTGAATTTTTTTCTTGCCCATTTCGCTCATTCCAATATCGAGTGCTTTATCTTTTCCAGATGGAGATTCATTAACCATTAAATCTGGGTAATTTACTTTGATAAGTTTTTTAGCTTTTTCTAACTCTTCTTGGCTGTCAAACTGAAGCTTTACAATTTCATTTAATCTTGAAGCGCCAATATATGAGATACGCTCTTTTCTAAGCGTCATACGGAAATCATTTAAGTAGCTTTCAGCCGCTTTTTCAGCTGCAGCTTTCATGTCTACTTGAAGAAGAAAGTGGACGCCACCTCTTAAATCCAAGCCGAGATACATGGGAATAGCACCAATTTTAGATAGCCATGTAGGCGACTTAGAGACAAGGTTTAGAGCAATTACATAATTACCGCCCAGCGCGTTTTGAAGTGCATCTTTTGCTTTAACTTGACCGTCAGGATTTGAAAATTTAACTTTGATGCCATTAGGCTCTTGAATGATTCCATCAAAAGGAAGGCTCGCTTCTTTTAAAGTGCTTTCAATCGTAGCTAAAATAGATAAATCTAATTTATCTGAGGCTTTAGTTGGCATGATTTGCACAGCAGGAGATTCACCAAAGAAATTAGGAACAGAGTAAATCAGGCCAATAAAAATTGCGATTAAAACAAGGCCATACTTCCATTTGGGATATTGATTCATTATTAACTTAAGCCGTCAATTCAGAAATTAGATGGATTTTATGGTGCCTTTAGGAAGTAGAGTTTGTATAGATTGCTTCTGGATATGCATTTGAGTTCCAGTCGTAATTTCCAATGTAACAAATTGATCTTTGATTTTAACAACTTTGCCAAGCACACCTCCGTTAGTCACAACCTCATCATCTTTTTTAAGTGACTCAATCATAAGTTTGTGGGCTTTTGCTTGTTTCATTTGAGGGCGAATTAACATAAAGTAAAAAAGTACAAAAATGATAATAAATGGCAAAAAGCTCATCAAATCGGTGGGTGGGGTATCAGCAGCATATGCGTGATTTATAAACATTTATATTTCCTACAGGTAATTAATTTTAAAGGTTAATTTTAGCACAGCAGGCGTTTATTGAATGCCGCGTTTCCTGTTTTGATGGAATATTTTTCTATAAGTTTCAAATGTACCAGTTTCGATGGCTAGTCTAGCCTCTTGAACTATTTTTTGATAAAAGAACAAATTATGGATGGTATTGAGGCGAGAGCCTAACATTTCTCCAATTCTAAAAAGATGATGAAGGTAGGCGCGAGAAAAGTTTTTACAGGTATAACAGTCGCAATCGCTATCGATTGGATTTGTATCATTTTTATACTGTGTATTTTTAAGCTTTAAATCTCCATACCGAGTAAATAGCCAGCCATTCCTTGCATTCCTTGTCGGCATCACGCAGTCAAACATATCAATACCATGAGCAATTGCCTCAACTATATCTTCTGGGGTGCCAACGCCCATCAAATAGCGCGGTTTATCTTCGGGCATTTTAGGTGCAATAAAAGCAATAACTTTTTGCATTTCTTCTTTGGGTTCGCCGACCGATAATCCGCCAATTGCATAACCATCAAAATTAATTTTTTTTAATTCATCAAGCGAGCACTCTCTAAGGTCTTCAAACATGCCTCCTTGAATGATGCCAAACAAAGCGTTCTGATTTGATTCATGCGCTACTTTGCTTCTATAAGCCCATTTTAAACTGAGCTGCATAGAGGTTTTTGCCTCCTCATAGGAGGCTGGATATGGCGTACATTCATCAAAAATCATTACAATATCTGAGTTAAGTGCTTTTTGAATTCGCATGGATTCTTCAGGGCTTAGAAAACAAGAATCGCCATTAATTGGCGATTTAAATTCAACACCTTCCTCAGTAATTTTTCTCATTTTGCCAAGGCTCCATACCTGAAAGCCACCAGAATCAGTAAGGATAGATCGACGCCATTGGATAAAGTCATGCAGCCCTTTGAAAGTTGAAATAGTTTCAAGACCAGGACGGAGCCATAGATGAAAAGTATTTCCAAGAATAATTTCAAAACCTATAGATTCCAAATCTTGAGGGCTTAAAGATTTGACTGCACCATAAGTGCCTACAGGCATAAATACCGGTGTTTGCACGGTGCCATGTTGGAGTTTTAATTCACCACGTCTGGCTTCACCATCTTTTTGAATGAGATTGAATTGCATGTTTATATTGTGAGTTCGTTCTGCAGTAAGTCAATGAGTATAAATTAGAATTAATGAAATCGTTAAAGCTTTGTTATACTAAAAGATTAAGTTTTCACTTGAAAATGAGACATGAAAAAGTTTAAAAGTATCGGAAAAAATAAAGAAAATTTATTAAGAAATAAAATAGGGAAGCATACTTTTTATTTGCTGCCTAATTTTATTACAACGGCTTCTTTATTCTCTGGATTCTATTCAATTGTTCAAGCGATGAATGGTAAGTATGAGCTCGCAGCCATTGCTATTTTTATTGCCATTATTATGGATGGATTAGATGGTCGTATTGCAAGACTGACTCATACTGAAAGTGCATTTGGTGCTGAGTACGATAGTCTTTCTGATATGGTTTCATTTGGCGTAGCACCGGCTCTAATTCTGTATGTTTGGGCATTAAAGCCTTTGGGGAAATTAGGTTGGATTGCAGCCTTTGTTTATTGTTGTTGTGCAGCGTTTCGACTTGCTCGCTTTAATGTGAAATTAGATCAAGATGAAAAAAAATATTTTTTTGGATTACCAAGCCCAGCTGCAGCCGCATTGCTTGTGAGTTTTGTTTGGGTGTCCAATGAAAACGGTTTTAGTGGAAGCGAGATTTTTTTTAACATGATCAAAATGAAATGGGTCTCATGGTCATTGACGATGTTAATCGCACTCTCAATGGTAAGCGAGATTAGATTCTACAGCGGCAAAGACATTAATCTTAGAAACAGCGTTCCATTCGTCGCTATTTTATTAGTCATTTTGGCGTTTGTATTAGTTTCTTATAGTCCGCCTGAAGCTATCTTCATAATAGTGGGTTGCTACTTTTTATCAGGCTATTTCAATTTAATAAGACAGTTTAAATTTAAAAAATAAGGTGCAGTAGATGCAACAAGAAATTCAAAATAACAAACTCATTATTTTTGATACCACATTAAGAGATGGGGAACAAAGTCCTGGTGCTTCTATGACTCAGGAAGAGAAGTTACGTATTGCAAGGCAGCTTGAAAAGTTAGGTGTTGACGTGATTGAAGCAGGATTTGCGGCAGCAAGTCCAGGAGACTTTGATTCCGTGAGCACTGTTGCAAAAAATATTAAAGAGTCAACTATATGTTCATTAGCGCGCGCCGTTGAAAATGATATTCGCAAAGCTGGTGAAGCGATTAAATATGCAAAAAAAGGACGTATCCATACATTCATTGCAACTAGCAAAATTCATATGGAAAATAAACTTCGCATGTCAGAAGATGAGGTATTAGATCGAGCTGTTCAAGCGGTGAAATGGTCTTTGGAATATACCGATGATGTAGAGTTTTCTGCTGAAGATGCAGTGCGGTCCGAAATTAATTTTCTTGTAAAAGTTTTTAATGCTGTAATCAAAGCGGGCGCTAAAACTATTAACGTGCCAGATACTGTTGGTTATTCAATCCCAGGAGTTTGGGGCGAGCGAATGAAAACATTAATTAATCAAGTTGAAAATGCTTCAAAAGTTATATGGTCTACACACTGTCATAATGATCTTGGCATGGCTGTTGCAAATTCACTTGCTGCTGTCATGAATGGCGCAAGGCAAGTTGAATGCACTATTAATGGTTTGGGTGAAAGAGCAGGCAATGCAAGTTTAGAAGAAATTGTCATGGCAGTTAGAACAAGAAAAGATTTATTTAATTTAACGACGGGTATTGATACCACACAAATTGTGCCGACTTCAAAGTTGGTTTCAACAATTACAGGTTATCCTGTTCAACCTAACAAAGCGATAGTCGGAGCAAATGCTTTTGCTCATGAATCTGGTATTCATCAAGATGGTGTTTTAAAACACAGAGAAACTTATGAAATTATGCGCGCTCAAGATGTGGGTTGGGGCGCAAATAAGATTTCGCTTGGAAAATTATCAGGTCGTAATGCGTTTAAAACAAGACTTCAAGAGCTAGGCATTGATATTCAATCCGAAGATATTGTTAATGCAGCATTTGCAAGATTTAAAGATTTGGCTGATAAGAAATCAGAAATTTTTGATGAAGACCTCCATGCTCTTATGAGTGAAGAATATACCTCAGAAGCGATAGAGCATTTCAAATTGATTCATTTAAAAACAATGTCAGAGACAGGCACAACACCTCATGCGGAAATTAAAATTTCTGAGAATGGAAAAGAAGTTATTGCTGAGTCTGCTGGGGGCGGTCCTGTAGATGCGACATTTAAAGCAATCGAAAAAATTGCAAACTCAGGTTCTGAACTGCAACTTTATTCTGTGAATAACATTACAAGCGGCACAGATGCTCAAGGTGAAGTGACTGTGAGATTAGCAAAGGGTGGTCGAATAGTGAATGGCCAGGGCGCTGATACAGATATTGTGATTGCATCTGCTAAAGCTTATATCAATGGATTAAACAAACTCCATTCCAAATTAGAACGTGCTCACCCTCAGGTTTAGGGGTTAATTTGAATTTAGCACTTTTCGATTTAGATAATACTATTTTAGCTGGTGACAGCGACTACAACTGGAGTCGATTTTTGATTCAAGAAGGTTATCTAGACGGTAAAATTCACGCTGAAAAAAATGAAAAATTTTACGCTGACTATAAAGCAGGCACACTCGATATTTATGCGTTTGTGGAATTCCAATTTAAACCTCTTGCTAGAAATCCAAGAAGCGTCCTTAATCAACTTTTAAAAAAGTATGTAGACGAAATTATTAAGCCAATGATTACCGAAAAGGCAATCGCCTTAGTCAAAAAGCACCATGAAGAAGGCGATTTACTTATCGTCATTACAGCTACTAATAGCTTTATTACTAAACCGATTGCTGCATTATTTGGCATTGAAAATTTAATTGGCACTGATCCAGAAGAAAAAGAAGGTGAATTTACAGGTAAAGTTGCAGGTTTACCTTCTTTTAAAGAAGGTAAAGTGACGCGCTTAGAGGCTTGGCTCAAAAGCAAGCATCTATCATTTGCTGATTTTCAAAAATCATACTTTTATAGTGATTCGCATAATGATTTACCATTAATGCAGAGAGTGACGCATCCTGTCGCCGTTGATTCTGATGATATTTTAACGGAATACGCTAAATCTAAGGGGTGGCCTCAGATTTCTTTAAGATAATCCATTATCTATGAAGAATAATTTCTAGAACAAATTTGCTGCCAAGATAAGACAATAATAGAAATAAAAAGGCAGTAAGTGAAATGTAAATAAATTTCCTTCCTCGCCAACCATTGAGTTTTTTGCCCGCTAGAAGAAGCCCATAAATTAACCAAGCTAAAATTGAGAAAATGGTTTTATGGTTTAACTGGAGTGGCGTTCCAAAAACTTGCTCTGAAAATAAAATACCGCTGCCAAGTGTAATGGTTAGTAAAATGAAGCCAAATTTATTAATATTAAAAAGGAAATTCTCCATTTCAATTAAAGGCTGCGAACCACTCAAGAGCTGATCTATTTTCTTTTTTTCATGTAATTTTTTCTCAAAAATTAAAATAAATATGGACAGGTAAGCAGAAAAAGTAAATAGACTATATGCCAATAGAGCTATGGCGATATGTGTTACAAATAATGGTGATAAGTCAGTCGTTAGAAAATGATTTGATAGAAAAAAAGGATGTATGATCAACAAAATCAATGATGGGATAAGCAAAAATGGCTGCAGATAGCTAAAATTTTTATTAAAATTAAGTAGCCAGAAAATCAAAATGCTGAAAAAAGAAGTTCCAATAAGCGCATTAGTAAAGCCGAGATTTATGGGGTTGAAAGAAATGCTAGCCTTAAGAATCGTAAAATGAGCTAGTAAGCCAATACCAATAAGTAGCGCATTAAAATTAATTAGTTTTTTATTTGGCGCTGGATTTTTAAATAGCAATAAACTTGGGGTGAGGTAACAAAAACAAGCTATTAAGATAGGCAGCCAAATTTCCATATTTTTTTTATTAGTAATTAAAAGTTTAATATACCATGTACATAAAGAAGAGTTAACTTAAAACAGGATACAAATATGTTAGAAAATCTAACAGATCGATTACAAAGCGTAATTAAAACAATCCGCGGGCAAGCAAGGTTTTCTGAACAAAATATCAGTGATGCTATGCGCGAAGTTAGAATTGCTTTAATTGAAGCGGATGTTGCTTTGGCTGTCGTAAAAGATTTTATTGATCGCGTTAAAACTAAAGCGCTTGGTGTAGAGGTATTGCAAAGCTTATCTCCAGGACAAGCCATTATTAAAATTGTTCAAGATGAGCTCACTGTTCTTATGGGGGATCAGAACGTCGCCTTAGAGCTTAATGTTTCCCCACCCGCTATTATTTTAATGGCGGGCCTTCAAGGCTCTGGTAAAACAACTACCTCTGCCAAACTTGCCAAATTACTTATTGAAAAAAAGAAAAAAGTATTACTTGCGAGTGCTGATGTGTATCGTCCTGCGGCTATTGATCAACTTAAAACACTCGCCAAAAGTTTAAATATTGAATGTTTTGATTCAAACCCCAATCAAAAACCATTAAAGATTGCATCAGAAACCATCGATTATGCAAAAAAACATTTTTTTGATGTAGTGATTTTTGATACAGCAGGTCGCTTAGGCATTGATGTTGAAATGATGGACGAAATTAAATCACTCCATAAAAAATTAAATCCAATTGAAACTTTATTTGTTGTTGATGCCATGCAAGGGCAGGACGCAGTGAATACTGCAAAAGCTTTTGGAGACGCACTACCTTTAACCGGTGTCATTTTAACTAAGCTAGATAGTGATACGCGTGGTGGGGCTGCTCTATCTGTTCGACAAGTGACTGGTAAGCCTATTAAATATATTGGGACAAGTGAAAAAATTAATGGCCTTGAACCTTTTCACCCTGAAAGAATGGCATCGAGAATTCTTGGTATGGGAGACATTGTAAGTCTTGTTGAAGATGCACAGAAAACATTGGATGTTAAAGAAGCAGAGAAGCTAGCAGAAAAAGTTAAGTCAGGAAAAAATTTCGATTTAGATGATTTCAAAAATCAAATAGGACAGATGAAAAAAATGGGTGGCGTGAGTGCGTTGATGGATAAAATGCCAGCCCAATTTTCGGGTGCCGCATCGAAAATTAATCCTGAAGATGGTGATAAATCACTTCGTCAAATAGAAGCCATTATTAGCTCAATGACACCTCTTGAAAGAAGAAAGCCTGAATTGATTAAAGCTACAAGAAAGAAAAGAATTGCTATGGGTTCTGGCGTTCAGGTTCAAGATGTAAATCGCGTCCTTAATCAGTTCGAAGAGATGCAAAAGATGATGAAAATGTTCTCAAAAGGCGGTTTGGGTAAGCTGATGCGCGGTATGGCTGGCAAAATACCTGGCCTCAGACCCTAATCTTCCATGAACCATTGTTGACCATTTAGGCTCAATAAAGGATAATCACGTGTTTTGTTTCTTCTGGGTCGGTAGCTCAGTCGGTAGAGCAGCGGACTTTTAATCCGTTGGTCGTGGGTTCGAATCCCGCCCGACCCACCATTTATATCAAGGACTTTTAAGTATTAACCATAAAAAGTCCATCTCAAATTACCTCATAACTTCCTATAGACTAAAGAATAAAATCAGTGGAGATAGTATTTTTGTAGACACTTCATTTCTAATAGTTTTAATTTTATTAAAGTTAAATTTAATTTGAAATTAAAAAAATATTTTGCATATTTTATTATTTCATTTTGCGCTATTTTTAAATGCTTCTTGTTTAGCTTTTTTAAAGTGGCGCGCCCGAAGAGATTCGAACTCCTGACCCCTTGGTTCGAAGCCAAGTACTCTATCCAGCTGAGCTACGAGCGCGTTTATACGAGAGATTACAAAAGTGGCGCGCCCGAAGAGATTCGAACTCCTGACCCCTTGGTTCGTAGCCAAGTACTCTATCCAGCTGAGCTACGGGCGCGTTGTGACATTATAACTTAATGATATTGAATAATGGCGGAGAGCGAGGGATTCGAACCCTCGATACAGGTTTAAGCCCGTATGCTTCCTTAGCAGGGAAGTGCCTTCGACCACTCGGCCAGCTCTCCAGAAGCGCGAACGATACGCTAAATTGCTTTAAAAATCAATTTCTAGGGCTTATGCATCAAGTCCAAAAGCTTTGTGAAGGGCTCTTACTGCAAGCTCTAGATATTTCTCGTCAATAAGCACTGAAATTTTAATTTCGCTTGTTGAGATCATGTCGATATTAATGCCCTCTTCGGACAATGTTCTAAACATTTGGCTTGCAACACCTACGTGTGAGCGCATACCAACACCCACGATAGATACTTTTGCAATTTTATCGTTTCCATTTACTTCTCTTGCACTCACGTGACCCTTAACTTTTTCATTAAGAATTGCTAAAGCCTTGTTCAAATCATTTTTATTAACTGTAAATGTAAAATCTGTTGTTCCAACAGCGCCCACGTTTTGAATGATCATGTCGACGTCAATATTAGCATCTGCAATAGGACCTAGTATTTGATAAGCAATTCCTGGTTTGTCTGGCACACCAAGAATAGTTACTTTGGCTTCATCACGATTAAAAGCAATACCTGAAATAACGGGTTGTTCCATATTATTTTTTTCCTCAAATGTGATTAAAGTGCCGTCACCTTCTTCTTCGAAACTTGATAGCACTCTTAACTTAACTTTGTACTTACCTGCAAACTCAACGGATCTAATTTGAAGCACTTTTGACCCTAAGCTTGCCATTTCAAGCATTTCTTCGAAAGTAATTGAATCTAATTTTTTAGCCTCAGGGACAACTCTTGGATCCGTTGTATAAATACCATCGACATCTGTATAAATTTGACATTCATCAGCTTTAAGCGCAGCTGCTAGTGCAACACCTGTGGTATCAGAGCCTCCGCGACCAAGTGTAGTAATATTACCCCGTTCATCAACACCTTGAAATCCGGCAACGACCACGACATAACCTTTATCTAAATCATCTTGGATATTGTTATGATCAATTTTTAAAATTCTAGCTTTGGTGTGAGCGTCATCAGTGAGAATTTTTACTTGGGAGCCAGTATAGCTTTTAGCTTTAATACCAAGATCGATTAATGCGAGGGCGGTCATACCAATACTCACCTGTTCTCCTGTTGATACCATCACATCTAATTCTCTCGGATCAGGTTCTTCCATAATTTCTTTGGCTAGACTAATGAGTCGATTGGTTTCTCCTGACATTGCAGAAACCACAACCACTACTTGATGGCCGAGCGATTTATATCGAGCTACACGTCTTGCAACAGCCCTTATTCTTTCTGGTGTTCCGACTGAAGTACCGCCATATTTTTGTACAATTAAACTCATATATTTTAGTTGATAATTATTTTCTTTATTTTAGTTAAGCAATCATTGAAAGCTTGATCAAGAAGTTCTGGTTTTGATCCGCCAGCCATTGCTAAGTCAGGCTTGCCCCCACCCTTACCTCCAATTGCAATTGCTAACTCACTTGCAATTTCACCTGCTTTTATTTTAGTCGTAAGATCTTGTGTCACGCCAACAGCTAAAGTCACTTTACCTTGATCAACACCACTTAAAATTATAACTGCACTTTTAAGATCTGATTTAAGTTTATCAATGGTCTCTCTTAAGGCCTGCGCATCATAAGCACCTAATTTTTCCATGACAATTTTAATTTCTCCTACGGATATAGCTTTTTTAGATAAATTGCCACTTTCAGAGGATGCAATTTTTGTTTTTAATTGTTGGATATTTTTTTCTTGTTCTTTCACTTGCTCTTGAATTTGATCAATTTTATTTAAAAGTTCTGAGGAGGGCACTTTAAGTTCATAAGCTAAGCGATCAATGATTGAAACATGCTCATTCATATAATCAATAACATTAAATCCGGTTGTGGCTTCAATACGTCGAATACCAGAAGAAATACCTGTTTCCGAAATAATTTTAAAAGCGCCAATATCACCCGTTCTTTGTACATGCGTTCCGCCACATAATTCTTTACTTGATCCTATACTAAGCACTCTGACCTCATCAGAATATTTTTCACCAAAGAGCATCATGGCACCACTTTTCTTAGCATCTTCTAACTGCATTGTCTGAGCTTTGGTATCTGTATTGTTAAGTATTTCTTGGTTCACAAACATTTCTACAGATTTAATTTCATCTGCATTTAAAGCATGCGGGTGAGAAAAGTCAAAGCGTGTTTTTGAATCATCAACAAGAGAACCTTTTTGTTCTACATGAGCGCCTAAAGTATTTTTTAAAGCTTTGTGAAGTAAATGAGTGGCAGAATGATTACGCATGATATTTTTTCTTAAGTCATTTTCAACCGATGCTGTAACTTCATCAGAAACTTTTAAGCTGTTTGCTTCAACAACACCATAATGTGCGAAAATTTTTGCTTTAACTTTTTGTGTGTCTTCAACTCTAAAAAGACCATTTGAAGTTTTGATGATGCCTTTATCACCTACCTGGCCTCCAGATTCTGCATAGAAAGGGGTCATATCAAGAATGACAATACCTAAATCACCTTTGACAAGTTCTGTTTTAGATTCATCATCTTTAAATAAAGCTAGCACTTTAGCTTTGCACTCAGTGACTTCATAGCCTTTAAATTCAGTAGCTTCTCCACTATAGTCGACGTTCATTTTCATTTTAAACTTATTAGAAGATCGAGCCATTGACTTTTGCGCTTCCATTGCCGCATCAAAACCTTTTTGATCAATCGAAATATTCTTTTCTCGACAAATGTCAGCAGTTAGATCGAGAGGAAATCCAAAAGTGTCATGCAGTTTAAAAGCAATTTGACCATCAAAAGTTTTTTGATTTTTTTGAGTAAGCGCTTGAATAGATTCTTCGAGTATATTCATACCATTTTCAATGGTTTCGAAAAATCTTTCTTCTTCTTGCATAAGCGACAATGCAATTTTTTGTTTATTTTTTTCAATGTCAGGATAAGCCTTGCCTAACATGCCAACAACATCATCAACTAATTTATAAAAGAAAGGTTGTCTGCAGCCTAGCTTATATCCATGTCTTATAGCTCTACGAATAATTCTTCTTAAAACATAACCGCGACCTTCGTTACTTGGAATCACACCGTCCGAAATTAAAAATGTACAAGCGCGTATATGATCTGATAACACCTTTAATGAAGGATGGTTGATGTCCGATGTTTTTGTTATATTTGCCGCTGATTTAATGAGCGGTACAAATAAATCTGTTTCGTAATTAGCATGAACACCTTGAAGCACCGCGCTGATTCTTTCCAGACCCATACCAGTGTCAACTGAAGGTTTCGGCAACGAATGCATAACACCTTTTTCATCACGGTTATATTGCATAAAAACAATATTCCAGATTTCAATGAAACGATCGCCATCCTCATCTTTAGATCCAGGAGGTCCACCAGGTATATGATTTCCGTGGTCATAGAAAATTTCAGTACATGGACCGCATGGGCCAGTATCTCCCATCATCCAAAAATTATCTGATGCATATTTGGCGCCTTTATTATCTCCAATGCGGATAATTTTTTCAGCATGAATGCCGATTAATTTGGCCCAGATATCATAAGCTTCATCATCTTCACTATAGACCGTAACCAAAAGTCTTTCTTTGGGTATTTTGTAAATTTCAGTGAGTAGTTCCCATGCATACTTAATCGCATCTTTTTTAAAGTAATCACCAAAGCTAAAGTTTCCGAGCATTTCAAAAAAAGTATGATGCCTTGCTGTATAGCCTACATTTTCTAAATCGTTATGTTTACCGCCGGCTCTGACACATTTTTGGCTTGAAGCCGCTCTAGAATAATTACGTTTATCAAAACCTAAGAAAACGTCTTTGAATTGATTCATACCTGCATTTGTAAATAGCAAAGTAGGATCTTCTCCGGGCACCAAAGAACTTGAGGCTACAACCTGATGTTGTTTTTTATTGAAAAAATCTAGAAATATATTTCTAATTTCTTCGCTAGAAATAATTGGATGATTTGATGAAGTAGACATACGCTAACTATTCTTCCTTGGCATTCAATATTTTTTTTATGAGAGAGACATCAAATCCGCGACTTTGAAGGAAGCGAGCTTGTTTTGACCATTCCTCTTTAGAGGATGGGAGAAATTTAAATTTTTTTTGCCAAACCTGTTTTGCATATAATAATTCTTGATTTTTAAGTGGGCTAAGGTATTGCTCGATAAGTGCCGAATCTATCCCTTTTTCTTCAAGCTCCCTAACAATTTTATAACGTCCAAATTTATTTTTTTTTGCATGAATGAATTGTTCGCAATAACGCTCATTAGAAAGCCATCCATCAGATACTAAAGACAATAAAAAAAGACCTAATGCCTCTTCGTTTAATTCTAGCGATTGAGCGTATTCACTTAATTTTAATTTTAATTCAAGATGCGAATATTCTCTCTTTGCTAGGTAATAAAGCGCTCTTTTTTTAAGTAAAATTAATGGATTATTTTGTGTGTTACTCAGTTTCGTCAGATTCCTGCGGCGCTGTCATTGCTTCGCTTAGAGCCGATGAGTTCGCTCTAATTTTATCTTCAATTTCTTGAGCAATTTTTGGATTTTCTTTTAAAAACTCTCTTGCGTTATCCTTGCCTTGACCAATTTTTTCTCCGTTATAGCTATACCACGCGCCTGCTTTTTCAATAAATTTCAGTTGAGCGCCAATTTCAATGATTTCACCTTCTCTTGAAATGCCTTCACCATAAAGCACATCAAATTCAGCTTGTTTAAATGGAGGAGCAACTTTATTTTTAACCACTTTAACTCTTGTTTCTGCACCGACAACTTCATCACCTTTTTTGATTGCGCCAATGCGACGAATATCAAGTCTCACGGAGGCGTAAAATTTAAGAGCATTACCACCGGTTGTCGTTTCTGGATTTCCAAACATTACGCCAATCTTCATACGAATTTGATTAATAAATATGACAAGCGTATTTGTTTTCTTAATGTTACCTGTTAATTTTCTCAATGCTTGTGACATGAGCCGAGCCTGAAGCCCCATATGAGAGTCACCCATTTCACCTTCAATTTCTGCGCGCGGTGTTAAGGCTGCGACTGAGTCAACCACAACAATATCAACCGAACCGCTTCTTACAAGCATGTCTGCAATTTCAAGTGCTTGCTCTCCTGTATCAGGTTGAGAAATGAGCAAGTCTGGAACCACAACACCTAATTTGGCTGCGTACTGAGGGTCAAGAGCATGTTCAGCATCAATAAAGGCAGCTACGCCACCCAGTTTTTGCATCTGAGCAATGACAGATAAGGTTAAAGAAGTCTTACCTGATGATTCTGGGCCGTATATTTCAACAACACGTCCCCTAGGGAGGCCGCCAATACCCAGTGCTATATCAAGACCTAAGGAGCCTGTTGAAACAGATTGAATATCTTCGATGACATCGGAATCATCCATCCTCATGACAGATCCTTTTCCGAATTGTTTTTCGATCTGCGCTAATGCTGCAGCGAGTGCTTTACTTTTATTGTCATCCATCTAAATTTGCCTTTAATTAAAGTGTTTTTATCACTAATAATTATTTCATACTTGAGGGTTTAAAGTAAGCGCTAAGACCTGATTTAGTGCAAATAGACAAGAAGATTCACGTATGTTTTCTCTTGATCCAGGGAAGATTTTTGAGGTACTAAAAATAACCTTATTTTGATAAGCAACCGCAAAGAAAACAGTACCTATAGGCTTCTCAATCGACCCCCCTGAAGGGCCAGCGATCCCAGTAATTGATAGGGCTATATCGGCATGACTAGCATTAAGTGCCCCTAATGCCATTTCTGAAGCAATTTCTTTACTTACTGCGCCGAATTTTGTGAGTGAAGTTTGACTAACCTTAAGCAATTCCATTTTTGACTCATTGCTATAAGTTACAAATCCTCGGTCGAACCAGAAAGAGCTCCCAGGAATGTTTGTGAGGTGCTGACAAACTAACCCCCCAGTGCATGACTCAGCAAGCGCTATCCGAAATTTTTTTTTCGTGAGCGCATTGCCAAGCTCAAGGCAGATATCTTGAATTAAAGTATGAGCCATTGTATTGAAAAATAAATTATTAGCGCAAAAAATGCAGCAACATAATCGTCAAGCATGATACCTAATCCACCCCCCACATGCTTATCTAGATAATTGATTGGAAAAGGCTTCCAAACATCAAAGATTCTAAAGAGTACAAATAACTCAAAAATTTTGAGAGTATTTAAAAGGGGTTGCGCAATAATTAACATTAAAAAGAAAGCGGAGATTTCATCCCACACAATAGCACTTGGATCTTTAACTTTAAGTGCAAGTGCTGTTTGATTACAAATAAAGACGCCTAAAATTGTAAACAACAAGGCCACCATCATCTGTATAGAAAAGCTATACGACGATACCCATAAATAAATAGGAATTCCTACAAGCGTCCCCAGCGTGCCCGGCGCTCTTTTTGAAAGTCCCGCACCAAAACCTAGAGCTAAAAAATATGACGGATGCTTTATTAGAAATTTAAGATTAGGCAAAATGATCAAATCCTTTTTTGTTAAATGATATGGATCTGCCTTTTTGATCCATGATTTTTAGTGTTTTGTTCTGAGTGATAACACCAATGACGCTAATAGCTGTGTTCGTTTTTTTTGCAATTTTTTCTATATAAGGTCTATTTTTTTTAGGGGCCGTAAATAAGAGTTCATAATCATCACCACCATTCAATACAAATTGATATTGTTTTGATGCATGAATAAATTTTTCACATGGTATGTCATTCAACAAAAGAGCAGCGCCAACTTTAGAAGCTTTTAAAATATGATTTAAGTCTTGAATAAGACCATCAGAAATATCAATACAGCTATTTGTATGCCGAGATAAATGATAGCCTAATGAGACTTTTGGAGTAGGCATCTCAAGCGCTTTTATACATTTCACTTTTAAAGAAGGAGCAAGCTTTAATTCCCCCTGGAGGCTCGCCAAGCCCATTGAGGCAAGTCCTAACTGGCCTGTTACCCAGATATCATCATTGATTTTTGCGCCAGACCTTAATAGACCTTGATTTTTTTTAATTTCGCCCATGATGGTAATTGAAATACTAAGTGGACCTTTCGAAGTATCTCCTCCAACAAGATCAATACCAAATTGATTGGCACATTTAAAAAATCCCTCTGAGAATTTTTTCAGCCAAACATGGTTTATCTTTGGAAGCGATATTGATAAAGTTGCCCATTTAGGTTTTCCACCCATCGCAGCGATATCAGATAAATTAACCGCTAAAGATTTCCAACCCAAGTGTGATGGATTTGTATTTTTTAAAAAGTGAATATTCTCTATCAGCATGTCTGAGGAGATAACTAGTTGATAATTTTTTTGAACATTAAT
This sequence comes from Candidatus Methylopumilus rimovensis, assembly GCF_006364615.1. Lineage (NCBI taxonomy): Bacteria > Pseudomonadati > Pseudomonadota > Betaproteobacteria > Nitrosomonadales > Methylophilaceae > Candidatus Methylopumilus > Candidatus Methylopumilus rimovensis. The sequence goes on from NZ_CP040986.1 coordinate 313,575, forward strand.
TATTGCTGCATCATCACCAACACCCAAAGCAGTTTGCTTTATTTTTTTCTTAAAGTAGTGCTCAATAATTTCAAATTCTGAAGTCATTATTATTTTGCTTTAGGTCTAAAAGTTTTTACAATATTTTCATGCGTTTCGATGAAGGGCCCATTTAAAAGATCTACACAATAAGGTACCGCAGCAAAAATACCATGAACTATTACTTCACCTTGATCATTTCTTAGACCTTCAAGCGTTTGGGCGATAGATTTAGGCTGGCCAGGCAAATTGATAATAAGTGTATTTTTACGAACGACGGCAACTTGTCTTGATAGAATCGCAGTTGGAACAAAATGTAAACTAATTTGACGCATTTGCTCGCCAAAGCCTGGCATTTCACGATCTGCAATCGCAAGAGTAGCTTCAGGAGTTACATCCCGTAAAGCAGGTCCAGTTCCACCTGTTGTAAGAATTAAATCGCACAATTCGATATCTACAAAATTAATCAATGAAGATTCAATCAAGGGCCTTTCGTCAGGGATAATTTTTTCTACAGTTTCAAAAGGGGAGCTTAAGGCTTTTTGAAGCCAAAACTTAAGATTAGGGATGCCCTGATCTTCATATTCGCCTTTCGAAGCCCGGTCGCTGATTGAAATGAGTCCAATTTTAGTGAACTTATTTTGCATGATAGGTCATAAGATATAAAAGCTTGATCATAACATTATCGCTTTAAGAGGATTCTATGCCATTTAAACTTATTTTTATAATGCTGAATTTATTCAGTACGTTAGCTATCGCTGAAGAAGCAAACTTATTTCAAGTAAATTATTCAACTCAAAGTAATAACAACTTACATTCTCTGCAAAAAAAGCCGGACACTAAAATTTATGCTGGCATGAACAAAGAAAAAGACAATATTAGAATGTTAGAAGATGGTTATGATTTGATGGGGATATCCTCATTTCAAGGACCTTTTGTAGAGCCCAATCAAGCTCTTAAACATGCACAAACTATCGAGGCAGACGCAGTATTAGTATACGATCGTAAAATAAACGAGATGACCCGATCAGCCCGCTTGAGACAGATTCATGACGAAATGAAAAAAGAGAATAAGGGTGAAAAAAATACTGTAATTGAAGTTAGTGAAACTGACTTAAATGATAAAAATAGTAAATTTGAATTTTATGCAACTTATTGGGCAAAATTGCCGCCACCTATTTTGGGTTTGCACGTTATTAAATTAATTACAAAAAATTCAGACACAAAAGAGACGCAGCAAGAAAAAGGGTTAAAAGTTATTGCCGTTATTAAAGACTCGCCAGCTTTTAAAGCGGGAATTCAAAAAGGAGATGTCGTTCATGCTTTCAATGATGCGAATACAGAGTCTCCGGAGGAATTTTCTAAATCGGTATTTAAACAACAAGGCAATAAAGTAAAAATAAAATACGCGAGAGATGACGAAGAAAAGGTAGTGGCTGCTGAGCTTAATCGAAGATAATTTTATTTTTCAATAATTTTTTTTACAAGCTTAAATAGCTCGCGATTATATTTGGGCGGTTTATCTTGATTCTTTTCTTCTAGGGCTTCTTTGATTGTGTTTAATAGGACTGGTTTTTCTTCAGTAGGAAATTTTGTTAGGAAATCATTAACGCTTCCCGGCTCTTCAACTAATCTTTTTCGCCATAATTCTATATTATGAAAGTGTTGTTTTTCTTTAAGCTCTTGTTGATCCCAAAACGTCATAATGGTATTTAATTCAGTGGCGTCAAAATTTCTCATGAGCTTGCCAATATATTGACTTTGCCGCCTTTTAGCACCATTGCTAGTAATTTTTTGCATCGCCAAAATTGCTTCAAATAAACTTGGCGGCAAATCCAGCGCCTTTAATTTAGATATAGATAAATCACACAATTTCAATCCAAGCGATTGAAGTTTCTCAGCTTCAAGCTTAAGTTGTGTCCTGCTGACGGTATTTTTTTCTAGATCCTTGCCTTTTGCCATATGTATGTAAGTGACTTTAAAGAGTGACCATTTCTAAGTTATGATAACAGGGTTTACTTTCCTACCCATAGAGATATGAAAAAAAATCAATTTGATTCGGAGCATTTAAAAAAAATTGCCGATCATACTTTAGATTATGCAAAAAAAATAGGCGCGACCGCTTCTGAAGTGGAAGTGAGTTTTGGGACAGGTAAAAATATTTCTGTTCGCTTAGGCGGCCTTGAAACTCTTGAAATTAATAGAGACAAAGGATTCTCTGTCACTCTATTTAACGGACAGCGTAAGGGCAGTTCAAGCTCATCTGATTTATCTATACAGAGTATTGAAGATACGGTTGATGCTGCTTTTAATATTGCACGCTATACAGCTCCAGATCCTTTATTTGGATTGGCTGATAAAAATCTTATGGCGACTGATATGAAAGATCTTGATCTTCATAATGCATGGGATGTTTCTATAGACCATATGATTGATCTTGCAAAAACATGCGAGGCGTCAGCGCTTGATGTTAGTAAAAAAATTACAAATTCCGAAGGTGCTAGCATCTCTTCTTCTGAAGGTGTTTTTATTTATGCAAATAGCCATGGTTTTATGGGCGGTTATTTAACATCGAGACATTCGATTGGTTGTTCTGTAATTGCTGAAGAAAAATCGATGATGCAAAGAGACTACTGGTATTCATCTGCAAGACATGTTGAAGATTTAGAGTCTGTTGATTCGGTTGGCAAATTAGCAGGTACCCGAACAGTTTCTCGATTGGGGGCTAAAAAAATACATACCTGCCATGCTCCTGTCATTTTTGAGGCACCAATCGCTACAGGAATTATTTCATCTCTTATCTCAGCTATTTCTGGGGGTAATTTATATCGTCAATCCTCATTTCTTTTAGATTCGCTTGGGGAAAAAGTAGCAAGCGATCAATTAACCATTGAAGAAGACCCCTCCCTTTTACGCGGAGACGCAAGCTCTATGTTTGATGATGAGGGAGTGGCAACGCACCCAAGATTATTGGTAGATCAAGGCACTATTAATGGATATCTCTTATCTTCTTATTCTGCTAGAAAGCTTGGTATGCAATCAACAGGTAACGCTGGCGGAGCGCATAATTTAATTGTGAAGACAGGCAATCAAGATTTGAATGATCTTATTAAAACAATGCATAAAGGGTTGCTTGTAACAGAGTTGCTCGGCCATGGATTAAATATGGTCACTGGTGATTATTCCCGAGGTGCTGCAGGCTATTGGATTGAAGACGGGGGTATTGCTTACCCAGTTGAGGAAATTACGATTGCAGGCAATATGAAAGATATGTTGAAACAAATTGTAGCAATTGGTAAAGACGTTTATAGAAATGGATCGAAACACACAGGTTCGATATTGCTAGAAACAATGAGTATTGCATCTAGCTGAGTAATATATACTAACTGCCGAGAGGAACTGAGTAAGGCGCAACGGCATTTGGATCTTCCGCACCATCTTTGACTAAATTTTCTCTATTTTGCATATAACTGTCTCGCATGAAAGCATAAGGATCGAAAGCTTTGTCTCGAATATCGATATCAACCATATATTCAGCGCGTATATCAACAACGGCTAGCCCTATCAATGCCCACTTAGTAGGATCATCATTGATATAACCAATTGGGTTAAAGAAAAATGCGTCAGTGAAAAATCCAATACCATCCCTAGTGCTTGATGGGCCAAAGAAAGGTAAAACTAAATATGCACCGCTACCGACGCCATAATAACCTAATGTTTGACCAAAATCTTCTCTGGTTCGAACTCCGCCAGATTTTGAATGAACATCAAAAACCCCCAGTAAACCTATAGTAGTATTTAAAGCAACGCGGCCCGTTGTATTCGCTGCTTGTTTAAATTTGAACTGAAAGAGTTCATTCACAAGAGTCACAACATCAAAGATATTTTTAAAGAAATTACTGACCCCTTTTTGAATTGGAGTCGGGGTAATTGCCTGGTAGCCCTGAGCTACAGGTTTTAAAGCGGCTTTATCTAAAACGTCATTAAATTTATAAACTGCTCGATTGACCCCTTCGATTGGATCTTTATTTTGCTGAGTAGCGCAACCGACCATAAAAGAAGAGATGAGAATTGCAATTAGAAACTTATTGGCTAGTTTTATCATTAAGACTTCTTTATTTTTATTAGTTGGATTATCTATGAAACTTCTGTGAATTATCTATGAATGTTGTTTTTATGTCTATAATTTATTAAAAATCATGGTTTATGAGCAATGGCTTTTATGCACTTTGTTGCATAAAAACAACATTCTAAGTTTTTGAACATTTATAGAGGGCTAAAGCCTTAATTCGCTGGGATGCATGATCAATAATAGGTTGAGGATAGTTGATTTTATGAAAATTTTGACAGAGCCACGGAGCATGAATCTCATCGCCATTAAAATCAGAAAGCTCAGGAATATATTTTTTAATAAATTTACCTTGTGGATCGAATCTTAAAGATTGCGTAACTGGGTTAAAAATTCTAAACCATGGCTGGGCGTCACATCCTGTAGAGGCTGCCCATTGCCAACCCCCATTGTTAGCGCTTAAGTCAAAATCTATAAGTTTTTCAGCAAAATAGGCTTCCCCCCATCGCCAATCGACCAGAAGATCTTTTACTAAAAAAGACGCGGTAATCATTCGAAGCCTGTTATGCATAAAACCTGTTTGATTGAGTTGTTTCATCGCGGCATCTACAATAGGGTAGCCAGTTTTACCTTCTGTCCATGCCTTGAAATAGTCGGGATTGTTTTCAAAAGGGATCAATTCATATTCTTTTTTAAAGGCTTTGCCGAGCCCTACATCAGGACGATGAAATAAAATCTGAAAATAAAATTCGCGCCATATTAATTCATTTAACCAGGTTTCACTACCTTCACTAAATGACTCTAAAGCTAATCGGAAGAGTTGCCTAATCGAGAGGGTTCCAAATCGCAAATGGACAGACAAATAAGAAACGCCTTTAATTGCTGGAAAATCTCGTGTTTTTTTATAAAGCGCTATTCTCCCTTTAAAATCCTCCACGAGTAATTTTCCTCCCGTCATGCCTGTATGAATTTTAATCTCGTGGAGATTGGTTATTTGAAATCCCATATCTTTAAGAGTTAGCAGAGACTCAGATTTAAATTGAGCAAGATTTTGGATAAACGGTTCAACATCAAAACGAGGAAGAGTAGTTTGGTTAAGTTTTTTTAAGTAATTATTTTTGTAGGGGGTAAAAACGGTATAAGGTTTTTCGAGCGCGGTGAGAATTTCATTTTCTTCAAAAACCACTTGATCTTTAAAACCATAAAAGACAACATTTTTTTTAATAGCAAGATTTTTTATTGCTTCATCTCGCTGAATAGCCTTGGGTTCATAATCTCTGTTGGTATAAATTGCTTCAATTTTAAATTCATCAATCACTCGAGAAATAGCATTAGAAGCTAAATCATGCATCACAATTAAGTCTGATTTTTTTTCTATAAGTCTTTCTTTAAGCTCTTTAACGCATTCCCAAATAAATTCAACGCGTCTATCTTCTTTATTCTTTAGAGCATTTAAAATTTCTTTGTCAAAAATAAAAATACAAAAAACACGATGAGATTCTTGAAGAGCATGAGATAGAGCAGCATGGTCATAATCACGCAAATCTCTTCTAAACCAAACGAGTGAATTACTATATTTTTTATTCACGATGATAAGGGTGATTTTCTAAAATTGAATGTGCTCGATATAGTTGCTCTGTAATTAATATTCTAACAAATGTATGAGGAAAAGTTGATTTAGAGAGACTCCAGGTGAGGTTAGCTTTATGAAGAATATCTTCATGAATACCGTCTGCGCCGCCAATTACAAAAGTGATGTGTTTAAAATGTTCTGACCAATGTTTTAATTTTTGAGCAAGCTCTTGCGATGAAAATTGGAGACCTTTTTCATCAAGTACAATTAAAAATTCTTTATCGATGTGAGATAAAATTTTTTCAGCCTCACTGAATTTTTTTTGCTCTATAGAATCAAATTTTTTTTCAGGTTTTATTTCTATGAGTTGAATGGTAAAGTCGCGATCTAGCTTTGACATATAGCTATCAAAGGCTTCGTTAATCCATGCAGGCATTTTATTGCCAATTGAAATAATTTTAATCTTCAATGAAGCGAACTAATTTTTTTAGTAGATTGCATTCTAGAGGGCTCAATCCATAACTGCTCAAGATTGTAATAGGCGCGTGTCGTAGGAAGCATAATATGAACAATCACATCATCGACGTCTACGAGAACCCATTCCCCTTCTTTTTCGCCTTCAACACCATTGACATGAATATTAAGTGATTTCATTTTTTCACAAACATTATGAGCAAGCGCTTTTGTTTGTCTAATTGAATTGGCGCTCGCAATCACCATAAAACTAGTCACAGTTGTAATTTTTCTTACGTCAATGACTTCTATATCAAATGCCTTTATGTCTTCAAGCGCCTCAACCACCGCTTTTTTAATATCGTTTAAAGTCATCGATAATTATGCAGCTTGAATCTGGATAGAGTCTTTTTTTGCAATAATTTGATTATTCTCATTAACATAAATAAGAGCGGGCTTATATTTTTCAAGCTCTAACTCTGAGTAATTTGCATAGGTTGCAATAATAATGAGATCGCCAGGGTTGGCTTTGTGAGCAGCTGCTCCATTAATAGAAATAACACCCGAGTTTCTTTGTGCCTTAATAGCATAAGTAGTAAAACGCTCGCCATTTGTAATATTGTAAATAGCAATTTGTTCGTACTCTCTAATTTGGGCAGCTTCAAGCAATGTTTCATCGATTGCGCACGAGCCTTCATATTCAAGTTCAGAATGGGTCACTTGAACACGATGGAGCTTAGATTTAAGCATGATTCTTTGCATAATTGGGCTACAAAACTCGGACAAAAGGATGTTCTATTATAGCCAGTTCAATCCTGGATGCAAAATTCAATGTTATCAATAAGGCGAACAGACCCTAGAGTTGCAGCCCCTAAAATAACTAACTGTTTTTCATCATGAACTGGGGTTTTTAGAGACTCAGCTGAGCGAATGGTTAAATAATCGACAATCCAACCGGAAGCATTTAATAGTCGATCAGCATCTTCTTCAATTTCTTTAAACGACAATTTTTTTTGCATAACTTTGTCTTTCATTACATTCAAGAGTTCAAATAATTGAGGGGCTCTCTTTCTATCTTCTTCTGAGAGCAAAATATTTCTTGAGCTCATAGCTAGACCGTTCTTATCACGAACCGTATCAATAGCTATGATATGAATAGGATAATTCAGTTGTTTTACCAGCTCTTTGATTAGAAAAAGTTGTTGAAAGTCCTTTCTTCCAAAAAAAGCCAATTCGGGTTGAATCAGATTAAACAACTTGCA